>CALBPG010000269.1 GCA_937899065.1 uncultured Allomuricauda sp. | reverse complement strand
TGTATCAAATCAGTTCCAAACAGAATTTGCCCAAAAGCAAAAAAGAGGCTTGGGATATTCTTTCCAATCCCTCAAATTTGAAGGTCATTACCCCAGAGCATATGGGATTCCACATTTTGGACGGCGCAGAACAACCCATGTTTCCCGGTCAAATTATACAATATAAAGTGCGTCCTTTTCCTTTTCTGGAAATGAAATGGGTCACCGAAATCACCCATGTCGAAACAGAACACTATTTCGTAGACGAACAGCGATTTGGCCCTTACGCCTTATGGCATCATAAACACTTCATCAAAGAAGTGGAAGGCGGTGTGGAGATGCAGGATATTGTTGACTACAAACTCCCTTTTGGAATTCTGGGCCGACTGGCCCATCCCCTATTGGTTAAAAAACAACTCCAATCCATTTTTACGTTCAGGGAGCAAAGACTGTCAGAAGTTTTTGGAACAGTGGAAGGGGCAGAAAATATGTTGGAAATCAAAGCTATTTAAATGAAAAAGAATATTGTGTTGGTAGGAGGTTCCTACGGTATCGGAAATGAAATTGCAAAGACAATGAGTGCAGAAAACTCGGTTTTCGTTGCTTCACGTACCTCTGAAGGTTTGTCAGAAATGAATATTCAGCATTTTCCATTTGATGCTGAACAAGACGACTTATCCAACCTTGCCCTACCCGAGGAGATTCATGGATTTGTGTTTTGTCCTGGCTCCATTAACCTGAAGCCCATTAAAATGCTCGGACTGGAAGCATTTGAAAAAGACATGCAGGTAAACTTTTTCAATATGGTCAAGGCGGTGAAATCAGTTTTACCCAAAATGGCAGAAGGAAGTTCCATGGTGTTTTTCAGCACCGTAGCTGTAGGTACCGGAATGCCTTTCCATACTAGTGTCGCTGCGGCTAAAGGGGCCATTGAAGGTTTTGCAAAATCACTTGCGGCAGAATACGCACCAAAAATACGGGTGAACGTCATCGCTCCTTCTTTAGTCGACACGCCATTAGCCGGTCGTTTGCTTAGCAATGACAAGAAAAAGGAAATGATGTCACAACGCCATCCATTAAAAAGGGTTGGCACAGAAACCGATATCGCAAACATGGCAACCTTTTTATTGGACACGAATAATAGCTGGATTACTGGTCAAATTATTGGAATTGATGGTGGTATGTCTACCCTGAATGTTTCTTAGATGAAGGATACCATTTCCATTTTTTGGTTCCGTCGTGATTTGCGGCTGGAAGACAATGTCGGTTTTTACCAAGCCCTAAAATCCGGTAGCAAAGTGATGCCTATTTTCATTTTTGACACGGATATTCTCAATGAGTTGCCGGAGGATGATGCACGGCTGAGCTTTATCTATGATGCGCTAAAAAAGATGCATCAAACCCTTAAGTCAGAACACGGGGGTGGAATTGCGATGTATCACGGAAAGCCAAAGGCTGTTTTTGAAACACTTTGCGAAACGTACAATATTACCTCGGTTTTCACCAATCATGATTATGAACCTTACGCCAAAAGTCGTGATGCGGAAATCCAAAGTCTGCTAGACCAAAAGCAAATACCATTTCGAACTTTCAAAGACCATGTCATTTTTGAAAAAAGTGAGGTAGTCAAAGATGATGGTAACCCTTATGTGGTCTATACCCCTTATAAGAACAAGTGGAAAGAACTGTTCAATCCTGCTCTGCATCTATTGAACTACGACACTTTTTCACACTTTGACCAGCTATACCAAAAGGGTGATTACCCGCAAATATCCCTCAATGAAATGGGATTTAAGGTTGCCAGCATTAAAGTTCCTGACTACACGGCAACACCAAAACTTATAGAGAATTACGAAGCTACACGGAACTTTCCTGGAATCGAAAAGGGTACCTCAAGGTTAGGGCCTCACCTTCGCTTCGGAACAGTTTCCATTCGAAAAATGGTTCAAAAGGCTATTGCAGAAGATAACGAGGTATTCTGGAGCGAGCTGATTTGGAGAGAGTTCTTCATGCAAATCCTATGGCATTATCCGCATACAGTACACAAAGCCTTCAAACCGAAGTACGACCGAATCGCTTGGCGAAATAATGAAGAGGAGTTTGAAAAATGGAAACACGGACAAACGGGCTATGCTCTAGTAGACGCCGGAATGCGAGAACTCAATACCACAGGCTACATGCACAATCGCGTGCGCATGTTGGTGGCCAGTTTTTTGTGTAAGCACCTTCTCATTGATTGGCGGTGGGGCGAGGCCTATTTCGCAGAAAAATTATTGGATTACGAACAAGCCAGTAATGTAGGCAACTGGCAATGGGCCTCCGGAAGCGGTGTGGATGCTGCTCCTTACTTTCGAATTTTCAATCCGATGACTCAGGTCGATAAGTTTGACAAGCAGCGAACGTATATAAATGCTTGGGTTCCTGAGCTGCAAGAACTTACATACCCCCAAAAAATGGTAGACCACAAATTTGCCAGAGAGCGGTGTTTAAAAGTTTACAAGGAAGCGGTGAGCTAAGGCGTTTTTCGTATTTTTAGATAGTAGATACGAAAACCAACTTTAGCTTTTCAACGCATCGAAAAATAAAAAACGAAAGAGATGTTTGGATTGTTCAAAAAGAAAACTGAAGCGGAGAAACTACAACAACAGTATCAAAAACTAATGAAAGAAGCTTTTGAGCTTTCTAAAATCAATCGGACCGAGAGTGATAACAAATATGCACAGGCCGATGAGATTCAGAAAAAGATAGACGCGCTTTCACAACCCTAACACCGATAATGCACATTCGCTTCTTACTGTGTTCGCTATGCAGTATTTTAGTTCTACAAGCTCAAGATAAGCCTTTGGATATATTTGAGCCGCTCATGGGAAAGGAATGGTCTGCGGAAGCTAAGTGGGGAGACGGGTCCCTTTTCAAACAAGAACTTCATGTAGCGTATAGTTTGGATAGTGCTTTAGTGGTGGTAAATTCCAAAGGGTTCACCAATCAGGGACGAAACGAATACGGCAACAGAAATCATGGAGTAAGGCGCTTTGATGCTAAAGCTAAACAACTAACCTTTTACGAATTTGATGTGTTTGGTGGCATGACCCAAGGTACCGTCCATTCAAAAGGGAAGGACATCATTTACACCTATGACTATCAAGGCACTACGGTAACAGATTATTGGCAATACGTTGATGCAAACACCTATAATTTCAAAGTGGGCGTTTATGATGGCACTTGGCAACAGGTGTTTTTAGAAACCACGTTCGCGGGAACACCCTTAAAATCAGAAACGTATCATTTTGACCACCAATCCTTGGTAGTAAGCAATCTCATGGAAACAGGAGATTTCTATCGCGATGTGATGGGTTTGGAAGAAATTCCACATCCAGAGCAAAAACCAGGTTTTCGTTGGTTTACTATTTATGGAAATTCGAAGTTGCAACTTGTCAAAAAGGAATTCAACGAATTTGCAAAAGACAAGAGCATTCATTTCAGCCTCTCGGTTACCAATTTGGAAAAGTTTATAGAGAACTTATTGGTCCATGATGTGCTTTTTTATGATTGGCCCGGGAATGAGAATGCGGTCACGGACAGGGTAGACGGTGTAAAACAAATTTACCTTCAAGACCCAGAGGGATACTGGATAGAAATCAATACAGCGACCCACTAGAAGAATTGTCCAATTCCGAAAACAATACCATTACTTCCGTCCTCCGAGACCCCAATACCATAATCCAGTCTAAAAACGGCGTTGAATATCCGTTTATGGATAAACCGAATCCCAACGCCAGGGAATACACGAAAATTAGTACTGGAAAAAAGTTCTGAGAAGTCTTCTCCCGGATTTCTCCAACTGCCAGCATCCAAAAAAGCGTTTCCTTGAAATGCAAACCACCCTTTTTCGTATAATGTATGGCGATATTCTGTGTTCAGTACAATGGCAGCCGTACCCCTATCAACGGTCGTGCCCACCCCTCTGATATTAAGCTGATTGTCCAAAGTGAAGGGTGCAAAAGGGGAATCCTCATTACCAATAGCCGCTGCAAAACGGAGCCTGCTGGCCCAGTTTCCTCTTTGTTTTACTTTTTTATAGTAGATAAAGTCGTTTCGCAGAGATAGAAAATCACCTAAAAAAGTTTCTGTTTGTTCATCACCTTCCAAAAAAGTAAAGTATTGCGCCGTAAATTCATTGTTGATTCCATGGATATACTGATAGTCGATATCAATATTTATATAGCGATAAAAGGCACGATAGGATAGTCTATCAGCTGCTAGGGAAAACGGGGTGTTCGGAATAGGGTTTTCCCCAATAAAATCATAGGACTCTTTGATGAAACTAGCGCCAACTTCTGCTTCGTTGTGAAAATCAAATGAGAAAATGACATTCCCTTCAAGAGCGCGACTGTTAAAGCGATAGTCTTTGGTCCCTGCATTAAAAAAAACCGGTTCTTGAGTCGTATTATCTTGATAACTGAAGCCAAGTCCTACTTTATCACTAAATAAAAAGGGGTGCTCATAAAAAAAGCCATAGGAATCAAAAACATTTCGGGAATAAAAGCCGCCTATAAGCTGGTTATTGCCCAAAAAATTGAATTCGAAAGCGGACAACCTAAACGCAAAATCTCCATTGTTAGCCGTGGCTATGCGCAATCCTGGAATAATGGTAAAATTTTCAACCACATCATACTTTACGATGGTTTGACCATCCCGCTCCAAAAGAACATAACTAGCACTCGCTATTCCTGGTAGACGTTTTAACCGTTCCACATCCGAAGCAATCTTAAGTGTATCAACCACAGTATTGGGTTTCACTTTGACTAGCCTCCTTAAAAAACGCTCTTTGGTTCGTTTCAGCCCTGAAAATTCAAGACCATTTACAGTCTTTTGGGCAAAAACAGAGGAAGACATTAACACCAAAACGAGAAATAGGCGTTTCATAATCATTCTATTTGATGTAGAATAGGACGTTACTTTAAATCATTCCATACATTTTCTTAACACTTTTTAAGACCTGTACCTCAATAACCTACCGCTATTTCGACTATTATTGAGGTACTTTATAGAAACAGCGATGAGCGACAGTATCCTTCAGACCTTTCCCCTCGGATTTCCATGGCAGACCCAGGACCCTTTTCTGTTTTGTGTATACCACTTGGACCATTATCCGAAAGGAGAAGCCCATTTGGGCCCAGCAGAGGAATTGCTAAAGGGAAGAAGTATTGGAAATGATTTCACTGTAAAAGACGGTTGGCGGATGTACCACGGGCAAACCATTCCAGGTTTTCCGTATCACCCTCACCGCGGTTTTGAGACGATAACCATTGTGAACAAAGGAATCTGCGACCATTCAGACTCATTAGGTGCTGCCGGGCGTTTTGGTCATGGGGACGTACAATGGATGACCGCCGGGAGTGGCGTGCAGCATTCAGAAATGTTTCCCTTATTAAATCAAGAAGACGAAAATCCGTTGGAGCTTTTTCAAATCTGGTTGAATTTACCAGCCAAAGACAAATTTGTGGACCCACATTTTAAGATGCTCTGGCACGAAGATATTCCAGTGGTCCACGAAGAAAATGCAAAGATTAAAGTCATTGCCGGAAATTATAACTCCAGACAAGCACCGGACCCAGCACCAAACTCTTGGGCAGCTGAATCCAAAAATCAGGTAAACATTTGGAATATTGCTGTGGTTGATAAAACAGAATTCACCCTTCCCGCTTCTAAAGCAGGGCTTAACCGCGTGCTCTATTTCTACGAAGGTGATTTTATCCATATTGGGGAAAGAAAGGTCAATGTCCATTTCGGAATTACTTTACAGAGTGATGTCCCGGTTACGCTCAGGGTTGGAGAAAAACCTGCCTCACTTTTGTTACTTGAAGGCAAGCCTATAGCTGAACCAGTGGCCAAATACGGTCCTTTTGTGATGAATACCGAGGCGGAAATACAACAAGCCATGGAAGCGTACCAACTTACTCAATTCGGGGGTTGGCCTTGGCCGTATCCAGATAATGTTCATGAAGCGGACAAGGGTAGGTTTGCTTTATACCCTGATGGAACTTTGGAGGAAAAGACCTAGAGTAATTTTCAAACTCTTTAATGAAAACTCCCATAGAATAGTCTACAAAAATCAGTGCGATAGACTAAAAAATCCATAATTCATCGATTTTGTTCAGCGTTTTACGCTGTTTTCATCGATTTTGTTGTAAAAAATTGAACAAAAAATCTATATTTGATACGCAACCTTTATCAATTTTTGCATCATGCATTCGCTAGTGTATCGTTCTACGGCTAGTGATTCCTTCGCAGTTCCCGAGATTTACAAGATGTTGGGTGACGCGAGAAATTACAATGCCACACATCAAATTACGGGATGTCTCCTCTACCATAACAAACAATTCCTTCAGTTATTGGAAGGAGATGAAGCTGAAGTTATTCCCCTTTTTGAACGCATCAGTAAGGACCCACGTCATACCGATTTGACCATTTTGTCACAAAGTCCCTTGCAAAATCGGATTTTTCATCAATGGAGTATGGCATTTCATGATTACGGTCAAAATGGAAGCGCGGCTTACGTTAAAATGAAACAAATCGATAGTTTTTTCGAGCAATCCAACGCTTTTGCCAAACCCAGTAGGTTAGCCATGGAATTCTTTTCCAACGTGAAGGATGTATTGTTTACAGAATCCCTACATAAATAAGTGCTGACCTTATTTCAGCTATTTTTTGATAGCGGTACTTTTGTCCTTATCTGGATAGTGCAACTGGTAATTTACCCAAGCTTTTTATTCTATCCCTCCGCTGATTTGATAGCTTGGCACAAAACCTATACGGTCCGCATAACCATTATAGTCATGCCTTTGATGGTCGGTCAGTTGTTTTTGGCCCTCTATGCGTTATACGAAGAACTTACGGTAATCTCGGTTACTAGAGGAATACTTATCTTACTGATTTGGATTTTGACTTTTCTAATCTTTGTACCCATCCACAACAACATTCAGGCAGGTAAGTTTGATACGCCATTACTAAGGAAGTTGATACAAAGTAACTGGTTTCGCACCTTATTGTGGACTTTGGTCCTGGCTGCGAGTCCCGTATTCTGGAACTAAACTCGAACTATTTTTGCCCCTATGGCCCGAAGACGGCTGTCAATATGTTGATACCCTCGGTCAATTTGTTCGATATTATTGATTGTCGATGTCCCCTTGGCGGATAACGCTGCAATCAACAAAGAAACTCCGGCTCGAATATCAGGAGAAACCATGGTTGTAGCTTTCAGGGTAGATTTGAAATCATGACCAATGACTGTTGCGCGATGTGGGTCACACAAAATAATCTTAGCACCCATATCTATTAGTTTGTCCACAAAAAACAAACGACTCTCGAACATCTTTTGATGAATCAAAACTTCTCCCCTAGCCTGTGTGGCCACGACCAAAATAATACTCAGTAAATCTGGAGTAAGGCCGGGCCAAGGCGCATCGGCAATGGTTAAAATTGACCCATCAATAAAATTAAGTATTTCATATCAATCATAATGGCTCGTAATATAGATGTCGTCATAATTTTTCTCGATTTTAATCCCTAGTTTCTGAAAGACATTTGGGATTTGTCCTAAATCATCCCAGCTGACATTTTTTATGGTCAAGGCGCTTCGCGTCATGGCAGCCAGACCAATCCAGCTTCCAATTTCAATCAAATCTGGAAGCATCGTATGTTCAGTACCACCCAAGCGTTCTACACCTTCGATGGTCAACAAGTTGGAACCTATTCCGCTAATTTTAGCGCCCATTCGGTTGAGCATTTTGCACAATTGCTGCAAATAAGGTTCACAGGCAGCATTATATATGGTGGTGGTTCCCTCAGCAAGTACTGCCGCCATCACAATGTTAGCCGTTCCCGTTACTGAAGCTTCGTCCAATAACATATACGTTCCTTTGAGCTTGGTCGCTTCAACCCCATAAAAGTACTCCTCTCGATTGTATCGAAACTTAGCACCTAATTTTATGAAACCCTCGAAGTGGGTATCCAAACGACGGCGTCCAATTTTGTCTCCACCTGGTTTTGGGATGTATCCTTTTCCAAATCTGGCCAAAAGCGGCCCGACCAGCATAATGGACCCTCTTAGTCCTCTACCATCCTGCTTGAATTTATCCGATTGGAGATATTCCAAATTGACGTCATCCGCCTTGAAGGTATAAGAGCCTTCACCTTTTTTCTGGATTTTGACACCCAAATCTTCCAAAAGGGCAATCAACTTATTGACATCGATAATGTCAGGGATGTTATGAATGGTAATTTTTTCAGACGATAACAGTACCGCACAAAGAATTTGTAGCGCTTCATTCTTTGCACCTTGAGGGGTAATTTCGCCACTTAATTGGTGTCCACCCTCTATCCTAAAAGCTCCCATAAATGGTAATCGGAATTAATATCGTTTCTTGGAACGCGTGTTACGTTGGCCCTTTTTGTTGTTTGAACCGTTTCGATTTGATTTCGCCTGGCGATTTTTAAGAAACTGGTCGCTATCTGTCAAGCTTTCTCCCTTTGGAGCCAAATCAATTTGACCATCACTCAATTCCTTTAAGTGGGCAAAAATCGCGGAATCCTCCACACTGTCCTTGTTCCAGTTCAAATAACACTTTTTCATGTGGTTGGCAATGGCGTATTCCAATCCAGAACGCATATCGCCTTGTTCCCATTTAATGGCTACATCAATCATCCGTTTGATATTGTTTCCATAAAAACGGTATTTCGGATGGTTTTGTGGATACTCTAACGGCTCAGGGCGCTGTTGCAATACTTCTTTCGAAGTTATGGGGAAAGGGGAATCCACATCCAACTCAAAATTGCTCATAATAAAAAGTTGATCCCAAAGTTTATGTTGAAAATCAGGTACATCGCGCAAATGCGGCTGAAGATTTCCCATCACACTGATGATAGCCTTTGCTACCTTGTTGCGTTCGTCGCGATTCTCGATAGAAACCGCATGGTCTACCATTTTTTGGAAGTGCCTCCCATACTCGGGTATGAACAATTTGGCACGTTCCGTATTATATTCTAGATGTTCTACTGAATTCAAAACTAAATTTTAAGATTTAAGAAAGTGGAAAGCTGACTGTACTGGGCGCAAAATACTAAAATTACTGGAATCGCGCGTGCTAAAGTGAAATTACCCCTTCAATTTCGGAAACAGCTTTGTATTTTTCGATGACTGCATCTGGGTCCGCAAGATTCACGTTGATAGACACACTAGTGTAGGTGCCCTTTTTAGACTTTTTCGAATCAATCACAGCTCCGGTGTTATCAAAAATACGGGTAATGCTGTCAATTTTTTCTTGGTCCGTTGGTACTATAAACTTATAGAGGTAGTTTGAAGGCCAAGTCGTGTCTTCAAGGAGTTGTTCCTTTAGTCTTGCGTAAAATGCGTCAGCGCTATCCTGCTCCATGTTATCAATTTTAAACAAAGATAGGGGTTCAGATGAATTTTTTTTCCTTCTCTTGTTTTCCGTTCTTTGTTTCTCAAAGCCTACCTTTTTTGAAGTCAAAACGCATCGTTATTACAGGTGGTCCCGGTACCGGAAAAACCTCGGTCATCCAACAATTGGAAGCCCAAGGCTTTCCCTGTTTTCATGAAATTATCCGGGAGATGACCTCAGACGCCAAAAAAGATACAGGCACCACTAAAGAAATGATTTCCAATCCGTTGGTTTTTGTAGAAGATGCCTATCAGTTCAATAAAAATCTTTTGGAAGGCCGTGTGCAACATTTTCAAAAATCCTTGGAACTATCGAGTCCAGTGATTTTTTTCGACCGAGGCATCCCGGATGTCTTGGCCTATATGGATTTTTTCAATCAACCCTACGGAGCGGACTTTACCTCGGCCTGCGAACAACATCAATATGACAAAATATTTATGTTGCCTCCATGGGAAGCGATTTATGTTTCAGATAATGAACGCTTGGAATCGTTCGAAGAAGCCATCCAAATTCATAAGGCTTTGGAAGCAACGTATCAAAAGTTTGGCCATGAACCCATCGAATTGCCAAAAGATACCGTTGCAAACCGTACTGATTTTATTGTACGCAACCTTCAAAACTAAAATGTGCTGACAAAAGCAAAAGACATATTGACCCACTTTTGGGGACACTCTGGTTTTAGGGGTTCCCAAGAACCCATTGTCGAGGCTTTGCTTGAAGGGAATGATGTTTTGGCTTTGCTCCCCACTGGTGGCGGAAAGTCAGTATGCTACCAAGTACCCACCCTATTGCAAGAAGGGTTGTGCATTGTGGTTTCGCCTTTGATAGCACTTATGCAAGACCAAGTAGATGAGCTGAAACGAAAAGGAATAAAGGCCGTAGCACTCATGGGTGGACTGAATGCTGAGGAAGTCACCCAAATATTGGATAACTGCTTGTACGGGAATTACAAATTCTTGTATGTATCGCCCGAAAGGTTGGGGAACCCCGTTATTTTAGAGCGTATCAAATCATTTAAGGTCAACTTAATCGCTATAGATGAGGCCCACTGCATATCGCAATGGGGCAATGATTTTCGACCTTCTTATCTGGAATGTTCCATTTTGCGCACTTTGCATCCTGAAACGCCTTTAATAGCGCTGACAGCGACGGCTACGCCAAAAGTAACCGCAGATATCATTAAAAATCTGGAATTACAAACCACCAAGGTTTTCAAAGATTCCTTCGCGCGGACCAATATTGCCCTTCGCATCAAACGAACAGAGGACAAACGTTACCACCTCAAAACCTTATTGGCAAAACCATCGACCAGTTCCATTATTTATGTGAGGTCCAGAAGATTGGCCCAGCAATTACAAGGTTATCTCAGCGCTCAAGGCATAACATCCTCTTTTTTTCATGGTGGACTAAAAAGACATGAAAAGACAAGCCGCTTAAAGGATTGGATGAAAAACAAAGTTCCTGTAATGGTCGCCACCAATGCATTCGGAATGGGAGTCGACAAAGCTGATGTTGGTATGGTTATCCACTATCAAATTCCAGATAGTCTTGAAAGCTATTTTCAAGAGGTAGGTCGCGCAGGAAGGAATGGTGCCCCGGCTGAAGCCCATCTTTTGTTTCAACCAGAAGATATTGACAAAGCAAAGTCACAATTTTTGGAAAGCATGCCCGATGTGGCTTTTTTGAACCAGGTGTACCGGAAATTGAGCAGCTTTTTTCAAGTAGCGTTCGGAGAACTCCCAGAAGGTGAGTTCGGTTTATCTTTTGAAACGTTTTGCAACCAATATGATTTTCCTTTTGGTAAAACGTATCAAGCCTTAAAGATTTTTGACCAATATGATATCATCAACCTTTCCGAAATGCGTCGCCCGGTTTCCTACATACAAGTCTTGGCTACCAAAGAAACGCTCTTCAGTTACGCGGAAAGGTATCCCGCATTAGGAAAAACATTGCAAACCCTATTGCGGACGTATGGCGGGTTAATGGATTATGAAACCAAAATAAATATTGGGTTGTTGACCAAAAAAATACATCTTCCAGAAGGGGTTTTGCTTGAGCAGCTTCATACGATGCACAAAGATGCTATTGTGGACTTCAAACCTGGAAATAGTGATTTGGCCATTCGGTTTTTGGTTCCCCGCGAAGATGAAACTACGGTGGGTTCCTTTTCCAAAAAATTGGAAACTCTTCGCGAAACCAAGACGACAAACCTCAAACACATGTTGCAGTTTGTACAGCAAAATACAAAATGCCGTAATTCTGTGTTGTTGCATTATTTTGGAGAAGCGGCTGACACACCCTGTGGCATATGTGATGTCTGCAGGTCAAGAATCCAAACTCCAACGGAAGAATTGACCCAAAACATTTTGGAAAGGTTAGAAGGAAAAAATATGACCTCTAGGGCTTTGGTAATTGCATTAGGTAACGAAAATCAGCAAAAGGTTTTGGATATCTTAGCCGAATTGTTGGAAGATGAGAGAATATCCTTGAACTATAAAAACGAATACTGTATTGAAGACTAGTAGCCCACTTCGGATTGTATTTATGGGAACCCCTGAATTTGCCGTCGGTAGTTTGGAAGGAATTTTAGAAGCAGGGTTTGATGTGGTTGGTGTGGTCACTGCACCGGACCGTCCCGCAGGCCGAGGCAGAAAAGTGAGGCTTTCGGCCGTTAAAGAATTTGCCTTAGCCCATGAACTTCCAGTACTTCAGCCCGAAAACTTAAAAGATCCAACATTTATAGAGGAATTAGCGGCGTTAAAAGCCAATCTACAGGTAATCGTGGCCTTTCGGATGTTACCCAAGGTGGTGTGGGATATGCCCGAATTTGGAACCTTTAATCTTCACGCCTCGCTGCTACCCAAGTATCGTGGTGCGGCACCCATCAATTGGGCCCTTATTCGAGGGGAAAACCTGACTGGGGTAACCACATTTTTTATTGATGAAAAAATCGATACGGGTCATATTATCGCCCAAAAGACCGAACCCATATATGAAACTGATAATGTTGGTACTTTGCACGACCGATTAAAAGCGCTTGGTGCTGATTTAGTCGTAGAGACTTGCCATCGTATTTCAGAAGGAAACTTCTCCACTACCCCGCAAAATGATGCGGAACAGTCTTCAGCACCCAAAATCCATAAGGAAACGTGTCGGATTGATTGGGACAAACCTTTGAATATTATCCATAATCATATTAGAGGCTTAAGCCCCTACCCTGGTGCTTGGTGTGCTTTCGAAAACAACGGGAAAATCCAAGACATCAAAATCTTTGCGTCAGAAATGCTTCCGGTTATGGATGAAGTTCCATTGGGAACTTTGAACACCACCAAAAGTGAAATGTCCATCAAGTTGGATGGAGGATACTTAAGAATTCTAGAGGTCCAATTTCCGGGTAAAAAGCGAATGAAAGTAGATGACCTTTTGCGTGGCCTAACAGTTGATGAAAAAGCTCGACTTCGCTAAGGCCTTGCTATTACTGGCCTCATGAGGGAGTGATTTTTTGTTTACTTTATCAACAAACGTTTCAAGTTATTAACAAAAGTGCCCATTTCCCCCGGTTTTACTTGCGTGAAATGCAAATCCATATAAATTTGTCCAGCATTAAAGTTTTTTTAACAACTATTAATTTATATCTATTATGAACAAAACAGAATTAATCGATGCTATGGCAGCTGATGCTGGCATCACTAAGGCAGCAGCTAAAAAAGCATTGGAATCTTTCTTGGGGAACGTAGAAGGTGCCCTTAAAAAAGGGAACAGAGTATCTCTAGTAGGATTCGGTTCTTGGTCAGTAGATCACAGAAAAGCGCGTGACGGAAGAAATCCTCAGACAGGACAGACCATTAAAATTTCTGCGAAAAACGTAGTAAAGTTCAAAGCAGGTGCTGAATTGAGCTCTGCAGTAAACTAAGATTCTGCTTATCTAAATACAGAAAAGCGCCTCCTTGAGAGGTGCTTTTTTGTTTTAGAGCGCTTTTTTGTTATTCAAATAGAATATGTTACATTTAAGAACAGCAAGTTTGTAGTCATGAGCTTTGATAAACCCACAAAGGGAAAATTACTGATTGCGGAACCCTCTCTTACAGGTGATGTTTCCTTCAACCGCTCGGTGGTCCTTTTGGCAGAACACAACCAAGAAGGTTCGGTAGGGTTTATTTTGAACAAACCTCTAGATTACAACATCAATGACCTTATTTCTGAAATCACCATTCCTTTCCAAGTCTTTAACGGAGGACCTGTAGAACAAGACAATCTTTATTTTATTCATAAGGTGCCGCATTTGATTGATGGGAGCATTGAGATTTCAGATGGTATCTTTTGGGGCGGAAATTTTGACCGTACCGTCGAGCTCATCAACAACAAAACCATTACGGAGCAGGACATCAAATTTTTTCTAGGATACTCTGGATGGGCCTCTTATCAGTTGGACCAAGAATTGAGTTCAAATTCTTGGGTCGTGGTAAACAACGAATACGAAAGCGGTATTTTGGAAAAGTCTTCTACTGCTTTTTGGAAAGAAAAGATGGTAGAGTTGGGTGGTGACTACCTCTTGTGGTCCAATGCACCCGAAA
>CALBPG010000268.1 GCA_937899065.1 uncultured Allomuricauda sp. | reverse complement strand
AACTACCCTCTCAAGTCGAATTCTTGCTCAAAGACTACTTATGCAACAGCCACGGCCGATTTTTGGCACAGATAGATTGAGTTCTTCTTTAAATCATTACCAGTTCCATTTACCGTCCTTTTTAGTAGTTCCGTAAATTCACCTTTTTTGGCATCACTTTAATCTCTACGAATTATTCAAAAAGGAATTAAAAATCAATTAGTAAAAATTCGAGTTTACACTCAAAAAGTGGTAATTAACTCGAAAAAATACTAAAGTGAAGAAAAGCTAATCGTCATCAAAATCCTCTTCACCATTGCCCAGTTCCAATGCCTTTACAGACTGTATGGCATTACCTGCAATACCTTTTATTGAACCATACATATCAATGGTGTTGGTAATAACCTTTTCAATTTGGCGCTCTCGTTGTTTCCAAATGCGTTGCATGGAACGTTTTTCACTTTCCAAGTCTGATTTCATTTGAGAAAAACCTTCAACAATGGCTTCTATTTGCATACGAAAAGTAGTACTTGTTAGAAAGTCATATAGCATGCCCATTTTATCACCCTTATTTTCTTGTGTGGCCACGGCCAGGCTCAATTGGATAATGGATTCACGTAAAACAGCTGAGAGACCCTTAAATTCTTGATAGGTGCAAACCCAAACGCCTTCCATCATGCCCATTCTGTCTAGACCAGAAGGCATCACTTCAGTAACGAGGACACCAATATCTGCATCACGCTCCCGCATATCCGCCTTAAACTTTTCTATCCAACTCGTATGGAAATCTTTTGTGCGTTTGCTTTCGTAATAGATTTTACCACAATTTTGACGACTTCGTGTATTTACCACTTGAATGCAATCAGCACCACGTGCTCCTTTTTTTACTTCATCGATGCTATCCAATGGAAATTGAGTAGCTAGCCATTCTTCTATTGCCAATTCCTGTACCTCACCTTGAAGCTGCATGGATCCTTGTTCCTGTTTCCGCTTCATTTCCTCAGTCAGATTTTTTTGATCTTCTAATTGTTTTTGGAGTTCACGGAATTTCAATTCATTTTTTTCTTCTTCTGATCTTCTGATTTTTTCACGCTCGGCAAGTAATACTTCATTTAGCTTCTTTTGTGCTTCAGCTTCTGCAGCTTCTTTCAGTTCGGATTTTTCGCGCTTGAGTTTTTCGATTTCCGCTTTGGAACGATTCAGTTCTTTGACCTGTTCCGATTTTTCATTTAGCTCTTTTTGTAAGGCCTGAAATTGCTCGGACTGTTCTTCTGTTAGCTTGGCCTTAAGTTTTTCTTCAAGTACCTTTCGGTCCTCTTTCAATTGTTTTTCCAAACGCTCTTGAAACAACTCATTTTGTTGTTTTCTCCTTTCCTCGAATTCCTGTTTTGCCCTGTCAAGTTTTTCTTGCTCTGCCTCGTTTTTCTTTTTTTCATGGACTAGCTGAGCCTGATATTTTTGCTTGATTTCGTCTTCCAGTTGATGCGCCAAAATATCTTGAACATCAATTGAGGTTCCGCAATTGGGGCATTTTATTTGGGTTTTATCTTCCATAATTTTTATGCAATTCTTTGTTGAGTAAAATTTGGCGGATATATATTTTTATGAGCGTAGCTCCCTTTAGAATCTGCCGCCAAGTATTCGTCCCAGATATATTGGGGGACATCGTAATACTCATAGATGTTACCATTTTTAAACTCAATTCTCAAAACGGCTTGCTCTTCGTTATAACCAGCAGCGACATGGTTTGAAGATTGGACAGGTATCATTTCCATATTATTCCTTTTTAGTTATTGGTTTTTGTTCTCTAATAGCCTTTACGACTTTTTTATACCCATTCTCATTAATAGCAAATTTCTTATGCCATGCATCCACAAGATTTGGGTCGTTACTTGACGGTCTTGGTTCAACAAGCTCAATCCTAACTCTAGAAGGAATATTAATTGATTCCCCAACAACAATTGCTTCTCCAATTCTAAGAGAAGAAAGCAATTCAATTAAACTATTCATATTATTTGGAGCGGCCGATTGAACAGTTCCTTTATCCCTACTGTTAGTTAAGCGAAGCGCAATGAATGTGCCTACTTGAGCTAATATTGTTTCAGATATTTCGGACGGTCTTTGGGTAACAACCATTGCGCCTATTCCAAATTTTCTTCCCTCTTTAAAAATTTTTTCTACTGCTTTTCTTGCATAACCATAGATATGGCTACTTCTTTCAGATTTTGGCAAATAAGAATGTGCCTCCTCGTATACCATTAAAACTGGCCGCTTACGACCGGTGTATTCCTCATATCGGCCCCAATACATGGAATCATATACTAGTCTACTAATAAGTCCAACACTAATATCGATAAGCTCAAAAGGCACTCCGCTAAGATCCAGAATAGTCAATCGATAGTCATGATCAATCCAACTCTTAAACAAATGGTCAATATCGTTTGCACTCTTTGCATCGTTATAATCTGGTGGATCGAACATGAATTGATACCTGCTATCTTTTAGTCTTGAAAGAATTTTTGCCTCGTATGAATACATAGTTTGATCCTTACTCTTGAAGGGAGTTTGACCTCCAGGACCATAGGGTTTGAAAGTTGCTGGTTTCAATTCTTTTGCATCTCCCTCATCGATAAGTTCTTCAGTATCTCGTGTTTGATCTTCCTTTTTAGCTACTGAGTATGATGCTGTAACCTCTCTGTTAAAATCATGCCATAGCTGCTTTATATCAAATGGTATTGGTGAATCAGCAGTGATGAAATTTTCATCAACGGCACCTGCCTTAAGTACAGCAGCGTTTAACTTTTTTAACTCGATAATTTTTTCCCTCAAACGCTTATCTGCTGGTTGTTCTTGTCCTTCGGGGCGACCAACTAAGAAAAAAGATAGCTCATCAAAGGTCATGGTCCAAAAAGGGATAATCAAAGGGTGTTTTATACTATTGATTTTAAAAACCTTCGAGTTCCCAGAAAAAGCAGAAGAATACTCTCCATGCGTGTCAACTAATATTATACGTGAACCCTTATATTCATTAAGTATTCTCTTTATTATGTTAGCTGTTGTATTCGATTTTCCGCTTCCAGTAGAACCTAGAATAGCTGAATGTCTTAATACAAGATTGTGGGTATCTATATAAACAGGAAGGTTTTCAGATGAGGAATGCTTACCAATTTCAATATAGCCATCAGATTTATCACCGTAAATAGACCTCAAATCCTCCTCGGTAACAATATGCACCTGGTCATTGATTGTGGGGTATGTGCCAACTCCTTTTTTAAATTCGTCATTGCCCAATTTTTCCCCAATTAATTGCACCTGTAAAAACCTTGATCCATAATTCGGCTCATATGATGTGGCCTCAATAGAAGAAGGGGAATTACTTACCGAAGAAACTAAACCAAACAGAGTTAGACTACCTATAGGAAATTTAACAAATGTTCCTATTTGACCAATCTTGTACAGTCTTCCATTTATAATAGGAGCTGCGGAAGGAATCTCTTTAGCGATTTCGACTTCAACATTTCCACTATTCACATTGATGACTTTCCCTAAATATGTAATGTTTGTTCTCATTAATACCCTAATCCTTTTTGTCTTTCATTCCTGAACATAGAATCAAAAAGTCCACCATTTTAGTAAAATCTCCCAGAGTCAAAATTTTAGAATCTTCATGCCAAAATGGGTCTAAAATATCTCCATCTAAGTTTTTGCTCCACTCTCCAATAATCCCTGAAATAGAAGCTTTAGAAGGACTTAGCATAGTAAAATTTGGAAGGTTTTTCCCGTTTTCAACAATTTTTTCTAGTGGAGTATCTTTAAAGAAAAAGGCAATAATGTGAAGTCTGCTATTCTGATTAAGTGCACTAAACAAGACCTCATTAACATGATCGTCAGAAAACGAATATCCACTAATAATAAAAATACCTTCTCCAGCTAATAAAAAATCCTTTAGTCTATCAAAATAACTCGTAAATGGTTGTTTTCTTGATGACTCATACTTGTCTTTTGAAGGGTATATTACCAATTCAGAATCTGGAAATTTCTCTTTAGCCCCTGCCCCAAGCCTAATTACCCTGTCTGCTTTTCCGTTTTCTACACTTTTCCAAAACCAGCCCAATGAGCCGTGTAATTTCCATAAACGAATCCAAGAGGAGGGAGGCTTATCATAGTTGGAAGTGGCATCCAACGTCTCGTGGGCAAAGAAAGGCTCGTGTGACCCAACAAAACCGTCAAAAAAGGGAATAAGATGATATTCCAACGACTTTTCTATAATCAAATCATAATTGGTCGTGAAAATTTCTTTCGGATAATCCCTTGACAACCAATTCAGCCAACTAATGAACTTGCGTGCAGTTTGTATTTTGGCGGATTTTTCTTCTTCTGAAATTATCTTATAGATTTGGTTGCAAATAGCCTTGTCAAGTTTTTTCGCATCGTCACCTGATACATTTGTAAATGATTTTTTATTAGAATCAGAGGTTATTTTTCTGACCAAACGAACTTGATTTAGGATGGCCTCAATATGATTTTCTTTATCTAATTGCCCCTTAATAATTTCAAACTTGGGTTTCAAAGTAGCATTTAACTTTTCTTCCACTTGCCTGGTCAATCCAGAAATATCAGATATACCCATTGCTTTTGAGGTTCCGGCACCAAATAAAAAACCAATTCGTTTAGAATAAGAAAGCTGGTTTCTAATCTCAGTTAATTCCCTTAATGGGTCATGTTTGAAGTCCGCCATAATTCTTAATTTCCGTTTACCTGCTTTTTAATATTTGGAGCAATCTATGGTTGATAAAATAATTGCTTTTACCAATTTTCAACTTGGTCAAAAACTGTTCTTCGTGTTGGGCAAGCGCATTCAAATAGCTACTTGCGGTGTTTCTGTGTACGTTAAGCTCACGCTCTAAAAAATCAATTTTAGTGTATGGATGCTTAAAAAGAGTATTGATTAAATCGTGACTATAAAACTTGAATTCACGTCGTATTTTCTGTTTGTAGTCGTCCATCAGGTGTTTGATATTGTTGACTACCACAATAGTATCCTTAGCAGTAATTTCTACTCCCTTCAACATCCATAACAACCATTCTTGCCAGCTTTCATCCGTTCGGACTTTTTGTAATAATCTGTAATAGTCCGCTTTGTTTTTAATGATGTAACTGCTCAAATACAAAACAGGGATGTCCAGTAAGTTTTGATGAACCAAATACAGCATATTCAGTATTCTTCCAGTTCTACCGTTGCCATCATAAAAAGGGTGGATACTCTCAAATTGATAATGCACGATGGGCATTTTAAGCAAAGGGTCTACGGGATGTACTTTAGGATCATTAATATAGGTTTCCAAGTTGTTGAACAGGGCCATAATGTCACTGTATTGTTGGGGTGGTGTAAATACCACTTCTTGGGTCCTAGGATTTTTTAGAACCGTACCAGGTACTTTTCTTATAGGATGGTTGGGCGAAACAAGCTCTTGTATCCGTTTGATGTCGTTAATACTAAGTACTCCTTTTTCTCGTATGATTTTAAATCCCAATTTTAGGGCCTGAGCATAATTTTGCGCCTCTTTGGCCGCTTGCGAGATATTTTTGGTCTCAATAGCAGCCTGGTACAACTCATCATCCGTAGTCACAATATTTTCAACCTCATTACTGTCCTTTGCCTCTTGTAATGAAATGGTATCAATAAGTATCTGTGAATTGGGTATCTTTTTTACCTCCCCCTTTAATTGGGCCAGGGCACGGCTTGCCGCATTTAAATTTTTCAATACAGCAACCGTCTCTATTTGAACTTTTGGCGGTAGAAAAGGAATTTGAATTTCTGTTTCCAATTAATCATATTTGCTTTGCTATACAAGAAACAACTTTTTTTGTGCATATAGGCTGTTTAATGCACAAAAAATCTGTTTTTTTGTGCACGTAATGAAAACATGCACAAAGATTATCTTTTTAAAGGTATTTGGGACAGTAAGGAATTGCTCATCGCTTTTTATTCCAATCACTGTAAACCTCAAAGGTTTTTGGATGCTCTTCAAAAAATGTATCCAGATGCGTTTGATAGGCTTCTATCCCCTGATTATATGCTTCCTTTTTTATATCCTGATTGGATTCGTATTGAGCATAGCCAAACAAAATTGATCCTATAGAAACCACCATGGAACTGATAAAGGTAATCACCGCCCATTTCGGATAAATCTTAGCATTTTCTAATTTTCTGTTCAATCTATTTAAATAGGCTTCTCGATCTTCGGTTTCCTTTTGCTGAAAACTTTTTAGTTCAGATACTAAGTTATCAATGGGAGCCAGATCAAATTTGACCTTTAAATCCTCGGCCCTCTGGAGACCATTTTCCAGTCTATTTACATTGGCCTCAAAATCGGTCAACTCGTTGACCAAAAGTTGTGTAATTGTTTCAAGTTTATTCATGGTATGGAATTTAAATACCCATTCCTAGGTCAATGGATTTCTTGATTGCTTTTTTGGCAAGGGATATTGCCAACTTCTGAGGAACCGGGACCACTTTGTCCAACAATTTGATAGTGTTCTTTGGTGAGATGATTCTATTTGGAACGTTGTAACGTGTTAGTTCCCTGCCAATTCCAGCCATGCCCATATTCCTATGTATCTCGCTTCCCTTAAAACTGTGTCCTTGAAATTCAAACCGAAAGCCTTGGAGTTTACCTTGTTTATTGATGCTGGGAATGACTGCAACCCCATTGGCCCTCATTCCTTCTAGATACTGTTGATAATTTTTGGGCTTTTGATGTCTCAGGGTCAGTTCATGTCTTCGTTTGATTTCGTTACGCAATTCCTTGGTCTGGAATTCCCGTTCCATTTGTACTTGTTTAACCGTGGTCAACCGTAATGTTTCAGCTGTTTTTTCAGCGGCCTGTTGACTCCGTTTGCCAATAAAGCTGTCATTATAGGCGATTCCTTTAAAGTCGATACGGTTCACATATAAATGGATATGGGTATGCTCTTTATCCCTATGGACAAATGCAATGGCTTGTCGTTCCCCTAGCTTCATTTTATC
>CALBPG010000267.1 GCA_937899065.1 uncultured Allomuricauda sp. | reverse complement strand
CCTCAAACGGATGAAGTAAATACCGATGTAAAGGTTGCATCCTTAAAATTTGGGGCCAATTTATTGGTTGCCATCGCCAACGTAACTACAGAAGGACTCAAACTCGCACTAAATGTGGGCGCCATGCTTTTGGTGTTCGTGGCATTCATTGCCATGATAAACGGCATTCTGGGTTGGGTCGGTGACTTTACCACGCTCAACCAATGGATTGCAAACAACTCCCCTTACGATAGTTTTTCGCTTGAAGCAGTTTTAGGAACTGTTTTCGCCCCATTGATGTGGTTGATAGGGGTCGCCAATGAAGACGTCATGTTGATGGGCCAGTTGCTCGGTATAAAATTAGCAGCCAGTGAATTTATTGGTTACATTCAGCTTGCCGAACTTAAAAACATGGCCAACAATCTTCATTTCACCTACAACAAATCCGTTATCATGGCCACTTACATGCTTTGTGGCTTTGCCAACTTTGCTTCCATCGGTATTCAAATTGGTGGAATCGGCTCTCTTGCTCCTGGCCAACGCAAAACCCTATCCGAATTCGGAATGAAAGCGGTTCTAGGCGGTTCACTTGCATCGCTTTTGTCGGCTACTATTGCGGGAATGATTCTGGGCTAATCTAATTTAAAGGTGAAAAGTAGAATGGCCAAGGTGCCTTGATGAATTTTTCAACCTCTTTTAATACTTCAATTATGAGGAATTTTAGAGCGTTGAACGTTTGGCAAGATGCCATGAAACTGGTAAAGGAAATCTACCTTTTGACCAAAGCTTTACCCCAAACTGAAAAATTTGGTTTGATTTCCCAAATGCAAAGATGTGCAGTTTCTATTCCAGCGAATATCGCCGAAGGTTCTGCAAAATATTCACAAAAGGATTTTGTTCGTTTCTTGCAAATTGGATTAGGGTCGTCTTACGAATTGGAAACTTATTTAGTCATTTGTACTGATTTACAGTTTTTTAGTAAAACTGAGTCGATAAAAGTCCTAGGGAAAGTTCAATTATTGCAGCGTCGCTTAGGGTCGTTGATAAAATATTATAACAAATAACTCCTCCCTCTAACCTTTTACGATTCGCTTTTTACCTTTAACCCCTATGAAAGAATACCACGAACTATTACAACATGTACTCGAACACGGAAATGCGAAAGGCGACCGAACTGGAACGGGAACTTTAAGTGTTTTTGGCTATCAAATGCGATTTGACCTTTCGGAAGGATTTCCTATGGTTACGACCAAAAAGTTGCACTTGAAATCCATTGTGCACGAGTTGTTGTGGTTTCTAAAGGGGGACACCAATGTTTCCTATCTACAAGAAAATGGAGTACGCATCTGGAATGAGTGGGCAGATGAAAATGGGAATTTAGGCCCGGTCTACGGACACCAATGGCGCAATTGGAACAGCGAGGAAATCGACCAAATCAAAGAGGTAATCCAAACCTTGAAGCATAACCCGAATAGTCGCAGGATGCTGGTTTCTGCCTGGAACCCTAGTGTTTTGCCAGATACTTCGGTTTCTTTTTCTGAAAATGTAGCCAATGGCAAAGCCGCTTTACCGCCTTGCCATGCCTTTTTCCAGTTTTATGTGGCAGATGGAAAGCTCTCGTGCCAGTTGTACCAACGTAGCGCAGATATCTTTTTGGGAGTACCCTTTAACATTGCTTCGTATGCACTCTTTACCATGATGATGGCCCAAGTGTGCGGTTACCAGCCAGGAGATTTTATCCACACCTTTGGTGATGCCCACATTTACAATAACCACTTTGAGCAAGTGCAGTTGCAGTTGAGTCGTGAGCCGCGACCTTTACCAACAATGCGCTTGAATCCTGAAGTGAAGGACATTTTCGAATTCAAATTTGAAGATTTCGAATTGCTCAACTACGACCCGTATCCGCATATTAAAGGAGTAGTAGCGGTTTAAAAAGGTAATTCCTGTTGACTTCCTTTTGCCTCTTTTCGATAGTGTAACGAGAGCGTGTTGTGCTGCAAAAGCAAAGCTTTATCCGTTAGATAACAAGTCAAGAGTTTTTGCACGGTCTCTAA
This sequence comes from uncultured Allomuricauda sp., assembly GCA_937899065.1. GTDB lineage: Bacteria > Bacteroidota > Bacteroidia > Flavobacteriales > Flavobacteriaceae > Flagellimonas. The sequence continues at coordinate 277 of CALBPG010000267.1, read as the reverse complement.
CTGTTCTGCATTCAAGAGCTTCTGTGCGGGCTCAGGATTTTTGGCATCCCATTTCGTTTGGAAAACTTGATCTAAAGCAATGCGTAAATAGCAGTGGTTTTCAAAATTCAACTCTGGGTAATTCCCTGTTAGTTGTTCGGGCAATCCCAAATAGACATCTTGATATGCTTTTGAAGTAGGCATAAAATCGTTCTCTAAGAAATCCCTTAGGGTTTGGAAGCGATTACCGCAATCGCCTCGATTTCCACTTTCCATTCAGGTAAGCCCAAAGCAGCTA
>CALBPG010000266.1 GCA_937899065.1 uncultured Allomuricauda sp. | reverse complement strand
TGATTTGCATGCACCACCCTTTTTCAAGAGGGCCATTTTCAATATAGTTGTTGTACACTTCATAGGTACCCCCTCCTAAACTCATTGCAAAGGCTTGTCCCCAGCGGCCGGCAGTTCCATAGTTGTAGATTTCATTGTCTCTTACTTTGGCATCCAAATGTGCTAAATTCAATTGAATGGCATCCCAACCAGTGTTCTCGACGATATTATGATGAACGTCCACATTTTCAAGCCAATGACCATAAACTGAAGTACCGCTGCAGTTTCTGCCACCATCCAGCTTATAGCCAATAGTAAAACCAATATACATCCCTTCACCCCCTGTATCGTGAATATAATTATCATGGATGTTCAAGTTTTTCATCACAAAACCGTTGGCCCTCCAAGTATCAGGCTTACTACAATCCGGGTCGGTTTTGGCCATAAATCCGGCAAAACCAGCAGATGCCACCTCAATATGGTCCACTTCGACGTCAGTGGATAACGCACTAAGCACCACTCCCATAGACCAAGAACCAGTTCCTGTAATTTTTATCCCATAGGTATGGCCACTGTCACCCGAACCTGTTAAGTGAATATATTCACTGTTTTTAAATTCTAAAGCGGAATAAGCCGTTTCGTTCAATACGACTTGACCCCCGCAATTTTTGAATACAACGGGGTTACCAGCTGTTCCTTCGAAATCATAAAATCGAATCCCAGCATAATTTCCCGCAGGAATACAGATGGTATCCCCTGGAGAATAACTGACTTGAGAAGCCCAAACCAGATTTAAGGTTGTACTGGACAAACCTGTTAGGGTCACATCACAATTACATGACTGTGCCGAAATAAAAGACGTTGTTAAAACAACGGATAAAAAAAGTAAAGTTTTCTTCATGGTATTTAGTGTTTTGGTTAACTACTGAATACCATAGCACTTTCAAAGGTTCGGGGGAACGGCTTTGTAAGTTGAGACCAACCAAATATATAAAAATGTAGTATTTAACCTACTTTAATTGAAAGAATATAACATTTACTCTCCTAGCTTTTTATTTTTAATAAGTGGATTGGCCCAGAAACCTAGGAAAAGGATGTACAACAAACCTATACAATTAAACAAGATTCCGATGCGTAAAGAAGTAATATCACTTAAGAAACCAATAAAAAGTTGAAAGATTGCACCGCCTACGATTCCGGTCATCAGAATACCCGCGAAAGTACCATGATGCTGGTTTAAGGAGTTCAACCCTAGTGAGATGATTATCGGATACATGACAGCCATAAAGAAACCACAAGCTTGAAAACCATATATGGCCCAATCAACGGAGCCAAATACCGCTCCTAAAAAGCTTAAAAGCGTAAGCAAGGTGAATAGTTTCAGAATCAACTTACTATCGAAGAACTTTAAAAGTACCAAGCCCGCAACACCTCCAACCGTCATCAAACCCCAAAAATTGGATACAACAGTTGCACCAACAGTTTCAAAATCCAATCCAAGATATTGCTGTAAGAACTTGGATATCCAAAACGAAATGCCTTGCTCAATTCCCACATAGGCGAAAATCCCAAGGAAAAAGAGAACCACCGTTCTAGACTTCAACAGTTCCTGAAACATACCGATACCTCCCAGTTTTTCTTCTTCGTTGTGTGACACCTTAGGGAGTTTCATCAACAAAGTAACACCGAATAAAAGCATGGCGAAAACCGCAAAAATTCCATAAATGCTTATCCAACTTACGTTCGCCTCTATTAAATGTCCAAAAAAAGTGGTTGAAAATTGATTTGTCGTCTCTGCTTCTTCCATGTTCATAATCAGCCAAGAATAAACCAAGGGAGCAATAAAAGAAGCTAGCCCAAAACACAGTTGTCCTAAAACTGAGGTAAACGCATAATTCTCTTCCCCTCCTGCTATTCGTAGTAAAGGATTTACGACTACTTGCAAAATGGCCATACCACAACCAATAGTAAACAAGGCAATTAAAAAAAACGTAAAGGAGGGCAACAACACAAACAATAATGAACCCATAAATGCCAGAAGAAAGGCGATGAGCAACAATTTCTTTTGTCCTATTCGTTCAAGCAGCAGTCCCGCAGGAATCGATATTACCCCATACGCCAAAAAGAACGCGAAGGGTAAGAAAGAAACCATGGTTTTGTTGAGCTGAAAGCTTTCTGAAGCGCTAGGGTTCAATGCTCCGAGAATATTGGTCAAAAAGGAAATAAAGAAAAAGGTAATTAGCACATAGGCTACGGCACCGTAATGCTTTGGAATTGTATTGGTCATTGGGAAAGATAGTGATTTGGTCCAATTCTTTAGGTATATAAAATCAGCTCGCAACCATTTTTTGATTTGAATAAGACAATAAAAACCTACGCAACCATACCCTTCAACAGACATCCTCTTTTAAAAGAGAAGGTCATTTTTGCTCTTTTCTCATAAATGAGCTGCTTATGGTAAATACAATACTTAATATGAAAAAGTTACCTCTCTATTCCTGGTTATCCATGATTATTCTCGCGTGTTCTGAAAATAATGAAAACTCCCTGACAGAAGAAACTGACATCAACTCGGCTACCTCTAGTGTGGAGGAAACATTTCTAGGAAAAATCCGAAGTGG
>CALBPG010000265.1 GCA_937899065.1 uncultured Allomuricauda sp. | reverse complement strand
CCAAAGGCACTGTAGTTTTCAATGAAGATGAAGCCCTGAACAAGCTTTTTTGTATCCGCAAAGGCGCTTGTAAGTTCAGTAAGATGGACCCTAATGGAAAAGAATACATTTTGCGTTTTTTGGGTAAAGGAGAAATTATGGGCAAAAGGGCATTGGTCACCGAAAATGGCGCCCGGGTATCTGCAACGACCTTAACCGAAACGGAGTTATGTTGTTTGGAAAAGCATATGGTCTTGTACCATTTAGAGCACAACACCCAATTTTGCAAAGACTTTTTAAAGGCGCTCATTGAAGACAACAACATCAATGAACATACTCGAATCATTTTCAATTTGAATTGTGGGATGCAAGAGCGAATGGCCCATTTGCTGCTGTATCTAGCCGATAAATATGGAACCGATGTCAAAGGCAGATTGCTTGTTAGGGTTAAGCGAGAAGACATGGCTGCTGTTTTGGGCACATCTCCAGAATACGTCATCAACATCCTCAAAAAATTCAGGCTAAAAAAGGTTATCGAAATTTTACGAGGAGAAATTTATATTCCTTCGAAAGAGGGGTTGCGGAATAGCTCATGTTCCTAAGATTTTACAGGAATATTTCGTGGGATAAGCCGTAAATTTAAATGTCAGGTAAATCAAGGGTATTATGGATCATTTAGAGAGCAGATGCGAAAATTGCATTGTACGCCAATTCAACGCGCTCCGAGCCATGAGCAAAGAGGAGCTCAAAAAGGTTTCGGATTCAAAAATTACCAAAAAAATCAAAAAAGGAGAGGCGCTTTTTGAGGAGGGCGACAAGCTCAATGGTGTCTTTTGTGTGCGAAACGGGATTTCCAAACTTTCCAAGTTGAGTGAAAACGGAAAAGACCAAATCGTAAAGCTCGCTACCAAAGGAGAGGTTATTGGACAGCGTTCGGTAATCGCCGAAGAATGTGCCAACCTTTCCGCCACAGCGGTAGAAGATATGGAAGTATGCTTTATTCCAAAAGACAGCATTACTTCCACCCTTCAAAACAATCCGAACTTTACCTTGGAAGTACTGCGGCATATGGCCCACGATTTGCGGGAGGCTGACGATGTAATTGTAAACATGTCTCAAAAAACCGTGAAACAGCGGGTAGCGGAAGCTTTTTTATACTTACGAAACAACTTCGGGGAAGACGATGAGGGTTTTCTAGCACTAACTTAGTCGCGAGAAGACATCTCAAATGTGGTCGGAACAGCTACAGAATCAGCGATTCGCATTATTTCCGAATTCAAGAAAAAAGGATTGATTCACACTTCGGGCAAAAGAATCGGCATTAAAGACGAGAAGAAATTAAAAGACCTTGTCGAGGGTTTTTAATCCAAAGGTGACATTTGTCATAGTATTGCCCCGGGTAGGCCCATAATTTTACAGCATCGTTTCATTTATTGAAGTAAGATGCAAAAGATTTTAATACCTACAGATTTTTCGGAAAATGCCTGGAATGCCATTCGCTATGCAATGCAGCTCTTCGCCAATAACGAATGTACATTTTACCTACTCAATACCTACACCCCTGTAATTCCGAGTAGCCGTTTTATGGCAAAAATGATTGATGGGGTCAGCATTGTAGATGCGGTTCGCGATAGTTCTGAAAGAGGGCTACAACATTCGGTCAACCAAATACAAGAGCAATTTGCCAATCCGCGACATCGTTTTGAAACGATTTCATCCTTCAATCTTTTGGTAGAAGAAATCAAGGATTTGGTAGAAGAATTAAAAATTGATTTGATTATCACCGGAACCAAAGGCGCTTCAGGTATTGATGAAGTGTTTATGGGCAGCAATACCGTACGTATTATCAAAAGCACGGAGCGTTGCCCTGTTTTGGCCATTCCCCAGCATTTTGGGTATTTGGCTCCAAGGGAAATTGCTTTTGCTACAGATTTCAATCGGTTCTATACTGCTTCAGAATTACAGCCGCTGTTGCGTTTGGCCAAAATGTTCAATGCCACCATTCGCGTGGTGCATGTACAGTATAAGCTGAAAGCGCTGTCTGAATTACAGCAATTCAATTTGAATATGCTAAGGCGATATTTAAAAGATGCGGAACACTATGTGCATACCGTATCTGAGTTGAGCTCCATTTCACATACCCTTGAAATTTTTACTGAAGAACTGGATATTCACTTATTAGCACTTTTGAATTACCAGCACAGTTATATGGAAAAAATGACACGAGAGCCCGTTGTTAAACGTACCGCTTTCCATACCCAAATTCCGCTTTTGGTGATTCCTGAACTCGGTATGAATGGGGTTGCCGCTTCTATGGAAAAACAACAAGCCGAACCACATTGATGGGTATTACTTTTTATTACATGTAGGATTCACAAGTCTTGTGAAGAAGAGCCGGGCCAAATTGGTCCGGTTTTTTTATTGATTGTCCATTAATTTAACAAAACTTGCCTTACAGTCCATTCGTAAAGCGCAATTTGCCGATAAATCGGTAAAAAACAGATTAATATGACCTTCATCAGCCTGTAAAATAAGGAATTGCGTATCTTTAATGTACAACCACTTACAATAACCAAATTGATTTCATTATGGAATCTTCTAAAAAACAATATTTATCTCCGATTCAGAGTCTGGATTTCTACCTCATGAATTATCACAAGTTGTTGAAAAAACTCAAGTTGAAAAACGACTTGGAGCAACTCAGTGGGGTTTTAAAACGGGAAGTTTCGGAAGAGGTCCAACGGATTTTGGAACAGAATCGTTACGAAGCACTAGTCGTAACTGATTCCAATCGAAAAATCATTTGGACAGACAACGGCTTCCACGAAATGACGGGATATACTAAACGTTTCGCCGTTGGGAAGAAGCCCGTTTTTTTACAAGGTCCCAAAACCGATGCCGAAGCCAAATCCAAAATACGTTCGTTACTGGCTAGAGAAGAACGTTTTGACGCCGCCATCTTGAACTACCGGAAAAATGGCGAGGAATACATTTGCCATATCGATGTGATTCCCTTAAGGGACGACTCGAAAAAAGTAACGCACTTTTTGGCGATGGAAAAAGAACAAAAAGTAGCTTAGGGGTCAAGAATTTCTAATAGCTGTTTTGGTGTGCGATATTCAAAAACACGCTCACGTACTTGAAACGCTTCGTCAAGCAATACCATCGCTGGTAATGAAAAAGGGCGTCCTTCACGAGACGCCAAAAGCAATGGAATATCATGAAAGGGTTGACGGGTTTTCCCAACATTCTTATTGAAAAAGGTGTCGCCACCAAAAACAATGGTATCCAGACTTTCTGCATTCATTTTTACGGCATAGTATTCGGTATTCAGTAAGTTCACCACTTTGGAATCACGATAGGCCACCTTGTCCATTTTTTTACAGTACGCGCACCAATCCGCATAAAAATCAACGAATACCTTTTTGGGTTGAACAGCCAGCGCATCTTCCAACTGCCCAAAAGTCAACCATTGCACTTCTGTTTGTGCTAGGATGGGACTCCAGCCGAAGACTGAAAACAGTACCGGCAATAAAAACTTTGCTTTTTTCATCATTATTCAATGCATCCTGTTAATGCAGCTTACCCAATTTTATGCCAAAAAAGAAAGTTCTTGGTGTATTGGGGCCGTATACGTAGTCGGAATCTCGCGTAGGACCTGTCTGAAAATCATCTTGAAAACTATTGAATGTATTCCGTACCCCAACGAAAAAAGTAGTCATAAAGTCATCGGAAAAATCAACATGGGTTTCCAACTTTAGATTCAAATCAAAGAAAGATTGCACTTCGTTTAACTGCAGAAAACCGGTATCGCTAATAACCAAGGGAACAGTCATCGGACCTGTGTAAGTTCCCGTAAGGTCGACGTTGAATTTTTTGGAAGGAATCCAAGCCGTATTCAAATAGCCATATAAATTGGGGACGCGAACAAATTCGTCGATTGCAATATCCGTTTCTCCTTCGGTACCATCCGACTCAAACAAAATTTGGCGTTCATCAAATTTGGCCTTTTGCCAAGTTCCGCCCAACTGGAACTGCCATTTGGGGTTTGGAGACAATCCAATCTCAAAATTAGTCCCATATACTTTGGCCCCTTCGCCGTTCCGAACTTCTTCCAAAATAGAACCGTTATCCAATACCGCCCCAGTGCTTACGAGTGTAAAAGGGTTTTCGAGGATAGTGTAGAAGCCTTCCAACAAAACATCCATTTGCAACAATCCCAAATTTCTAGAGTAATTCAAAGAGGTAGTAAAGGCGTTGGAATATTCCGTATCCAGGTCATCCGATAAGATTACGAACTGTGGTTCTCCGCCTACACTCGAAATGTGTAAGTCTTCGTTGAAAGCCTGCGGTGCCCGAAAACCTCGAGCATACCCTCCTCTGAGTTTCCAATGGTCGTTCCATTGATAGGAAAGTGTCAGTCTAGGGGAAAAAGCCGTTTGGGTCAAATCCACACCACGTTCAATACCACCCACGGTGTAATCCCCATCAACGCTAACACGGTCAAGACGTGCGCCGATTAGCGCCGTAAATGCATCAGTGGGTTTCCATTCGTATTGGCCATAGGTTCCCAAAGTATTTACCGTTTGGTCGATACGTCGATTATAGCCTTCAATCACATCATCCGTAGCGGTATGATTGAACTCAGCACCATAGGTCAGGACATCTTGGTTTTTGAAGGTTTTGGTATACTGCAGTCCATTCACCCAGGCCAAATCTTTTGTTCTTCCAAAAGCATTGTTGGCTAATGTACTATCCTGTTCCGTACGACCTCCGCCAAGACCGCCATAAAAACTATCTCGATTGGTGTACGATAGTGACGTATATGCTTGCGTTTTGGCTGAATTGTCTTTGCTGTCCAGTTCCCAATCCAATCCTCCAATAAAGGTATCATGGTCCAATTCTTCGGTAATATCGGTAAACTGAGGCGCTAAATCGAGTCGGTCCCCTCCCCTACGATATTCGCGAATGGCGTTTACATTCAAACCGATTCTGCTTCTATCGGAAGGACGTAAAAAAGCTTTGGCACCTACGGTGTTGTTTCGAAGTTCAACGATTTCGGTAAAACCATCGCCATTGGCATCATAGGCTTCCCGGTTTCGATATGTACCGAAAAAAGTAACACCACTTTTTAAATCATCTGCGACAATAGCCGCATTAAACGTCAATAATCTATCGGGTTGTTCGCCATCGATTAGTGACAAAGTGCTACCTACTTCCCAAGTATTCAGAATGGGATCTTTGGTTATTACATTTACGGTACCCGCAATAGCATTCGAACCGTACAAAGCCGACCCTCCGCTGCGTACCACCTCAACGCGTTCAATAATATTAGTAGGAATCTGTTCCAAACCATAAACCCCCAATAGCGAAGTGAAAACGGGGCGGCTATTTAAAAGAATTTGGGTATATCCACCATCAAGTCCGTTCAATCGAACTTGCGTAAAACCACAATTCTGACAGTTGGTTTCCACGCGCACCCCGGGCGCATAATTCAACCCATCGGACAAGGTGATGGATTGCGTGGCTTGCAACAGACGAGGTTTCAAGGTTGAAACAACTACAGGAGCGCTTCTGCGTTCCACACGATTTCGTGTGGCACTTACCACAACTTCCTCCAATCCAAGTACATCGGGAATCAGCTCCACATCAAGGGTTACGGTATTTTCACCCGTCAAGGAAACTTCCTTTCGAAGGGTCCGAAACCCCTGTGCGCTGAAAACAATGGTGGTTGTTCCGGTAGCTAAGGAAAGTTGAAATTGACCATTTTCGTCCGCTGTGGTTCCCGTATTTCCATTCTCCACATATACCGTGGCAAAAGGAACTGCTTCCCCTTTGGAAGATACCTTTCCTGTTACACTTACGGTAGTATTCTGTGCAAGTATGACACCTGGAATCAACATTAGGAATGCTAAAAGAGCAGACGCGTTACAATGTAATTTTATCAATTCTAAAATAATTTTTAGACAAAACTAAATCATTGTTTCTGGAAAAAAAAGTTAATCTCCTTGAAATTAAGGTTGGGGAAAGGATTCGTCTAAAAACACTCGTTCTTCATTTTTGAACGTCAACGAAGTGACCATACCTGCCCCATGAAAGCGGTATTTAACCCCGAAAATGGCATTTTCCGCCTCATTTAATGGTGCTTGATATACCTCTTCTCCATTGATTTTGATAGCAACTTTATCATTTTTCGCAATGCAGGCTACCTTAATGTCCTCGGAGAGATCTACCCCAAAGGCTGAAAGGTCTGTTCTTTTTCCGTTAAACCCTTGGTCCAAAACAAAGAGTCGTAAATCCGAAACACAGCCTTTAATGGATAATGGAATGAGTATTACTTGTCCCTGGCATAAGATAATGATTTCGGTCATTTGACAAGGATTCGCATTGCCATAAGAGACATGCCGTAAGGTGGTCTCCATAGTCACATCTTTGAGTGTCAACCCTTCGAATTCCTCAACCCAGTACACATTGGACACAAGGTTTTCCTCCCCTGTAGCAATCCCTGCTTTTTGTAAGGTCTCAGGGAGTACCCCAATTCCGTTAGCTTTATGAAAATCGTCTGAATCAATGTACAACGGAACCTCATCACGTTCCACAACCGCCAGCCAACCATCTGATTCAATTAAAAGACTTTCTTCTTTTACGATTTCATCGTTGACCACAAGTTTGGCATCGAAAAACCCCGGAGCGTGATAGATCGAAGTCACTAAGGAATCGGTTCGATATATGGTTTCCCTTTTGCGACTATCCCAATTTTGTTGGATTTCAATATGATCTGCATTATCTGCGTCCATTGCATCCACCGAAAAAATTACAGTATTGGGTAGCCCTCTGGTAATCTTGCGCATACTGAATTCATAGGTTTCGGTTTTGGGCATTAATCCGTTTCCATAAGACACCAAAAATATCAGCAACAATGCCCCTACAATTGAAATAGGAAGCACAACTCCTTTATTCTTCCATCCTTTTTTAAGGCTCACTTCCCTCTTTTCGTGCTGTTTTTGGCTGGGTATGGACTTTTTTTTCTCGTAGGCAACAAACGCACTCCAATTTTCGTAGCCCAAGAAGAGCGCCATAGCATTTAAAGTGCTGGTACTAGGTTTGGAGGTATAAGGAATTCTACCCCAAATCCGTTTTAAGGTGTTATGGCTTATTTGAACTCCTGTGGTTTCAAAAATCTTATCGCTCAGATGTTCAAAGTTTGCTGAAGGCCACTTTGCACTATCGCCCCAACCCAATTGCTTTTCAATTTGGGCCAAACACGTTTTTAGGGTTTGGTATTCGGTTTTGGATTCTACGGTATTCATATTAAAATCAACTGTGTACGGCTTTGTACGAGATTGGTTTCAACTTGAGTTGCCCCATGCTAGGCAACGTACTTCCTTAGCAAGGTATTCAAAAAACGAACGCACTTCTCATAAGTAGTTCTTAAACACATTACACAAAAGTTATGAAACGAATTTTATTACTCATCGTCTTGACCACTTTTACGGTTCAAGCGCAAAAAAAGGCTTCAAAAAAACGCATTAGCATTGCCATGGAAAAAGCAAATTGGGAATTTCCAAATGATATGGTAGAATACTCCACCTTTGAGGGACAACAAGCTGCTATCATTAAAAAAGGTGGCGGAAGAGGTATGCTTTCCCTTAAAGATGTTGACTTTTCTACTGGAACCTTGGAGTACGACGTCTACCTCACGGATTTCTCTTTTATTGGCATTTCATTTCATCGACAGAATGAAACCGAAGGAAAATGGTTTTACCTGCGTACCCATACGATTGGAAAACCCCATTTGGGAGACGCTATTCAGTATTGCCCCACCGTTAAGGGGGTCAATTTATGGAATCTGTATCCGCAATACCAATCGGCAGCAGTACTGAAAGCTAACGCCTGGAACCACATTAAGTTGGAAGTAGGGAAAGAACAAATGTTGATCTATGTAAATGATGAAAGCCCTACGTTATTGATTCCGGAGTTATTAGGAGATTCAAACAGTGGTGGTATTGCCTTTAATGGAGAAGGTATGTTCGCCAACCTGACCTTGCATCATCAAAAATATCCAGAGAATCTAGATAAGGTGGGTTGGGATGCTACCACCAAAAATCCAAGGTATATTCGCGACTGGCAGACTACTACTCCCATCTTATTCGAATCGGGAAAGGATGTTACCGAGGAGGACCTACCAAAAGCGGATGCTGCTTGGAGCAAAATAGATACGGAGCGTGCAGGACTTGTGAATCTCAGTCGCGCCTTTGCACCAAGGGAAGACGGAAAGCGCCAATTGGTATGGCTCAAGACAACATTTACCGCGAACGAAAACAAAACCAAAAAACTAGATCTCGGATTTACCGACGAAGTATGGATGTACGTTAATGGACAATTGCTTTATCTAGACAAAAACTACTACCGTCAGCCTATTATGAAAGCTCCAAACGGACGTTGCTCGGTTGAAAACAGCACCGTAGAAGTTCCTTTGAAGAAAGGTGAAAACGAAATATTAATCGCCGTTGGAAATGACTTCTTCGGATGGGGTCTTGTCGCGCGTTGGCAAAACCAAGGTAGACTGTAATCTACTCTTTCGTTGTAATGGGCGAGCTATGCGTGCTTACCGCCGTGACTTTCCCATTCTCTTTAGAACTTAACATCTACGGAATTTCCGGGTTTAACCTTACGATTAAGGACAGTTTCCCCATCAAGTTTGCTTACCTCTACGTAGAGTAAATCCTGCTTCCGTTCCACTTTGATTGAAAAATCCTGACCAAACGCCTTTATGTTTTCAAGAGCCATGGTATTCCAAGCCTCAGGCAGTTGAGGAGTCATGCTAAAACTATTCAACCCTGAAGGTACTATTCCAAACATTCCCTCAATGAATACTCGACAGTACAAGCCGCTCTCCGCCGATAAATGTGCCATACCCCCCTCGGGAAAAGCTTCAACCACGTAAGGAACACGATTCCCCAACAACCTTTGCTTTGAAAATGCTTGGAGTTTTTGAAGTGAGACTTCAGTAGCACCCGCTAAAAAGGTTCCTCTTAGTGCGTAGAGCGTACCTCTGTCCCAAAAAATCTTGGAAATAGCAGGGTTCGGATTGTTCTTTTCCACATGCACCCCTCCTTCCTCGGACCACAAACGTTCGAAAAGTGCTTTGATGGTATCCTCTTTTCTATCTTCAATTCCAACGACCAAGGGTAAACAAATCCAGTGTCGTAAGGTAGTGTGTCCCTGGTAATATCGATAGGTATCCAGTCCCTCGATGGACGCGCCAAAATATTCTTCTATGGACTTTTTGAGTTGATTCGCCTGCTGCCGATATGTTTCAGAAAGTTCCGAGGGTTTTCCCAATGTAGTTGCTAAATCTGCTGCCAAAAGAAGTGCTCCATAATACAAGCTTGAAGTAGAAAGATTGGCTTCACCCGTTTCAATACGATTTTCCATTTCATCGGTATCGGACTCTACTACTCCTTCTGCATTGCGTTGCCTATGGCAATATTCTAAACACCATGCAATCAGTGACCATAATTCATTCGCCATAGTTGCATCACCTGATGCCAAAGCATACTGACTTGCACCATATGCAATCATAGCCGCATCACCTCTATCCAAAGGATTTGGCGGGGGCAGTCCTTCTACCTCAAAAGCATAGGGCAATTTACGGTACTCAGGATTTGTCTCTTTCGCAAAAGCACGATACATGTTCATTGCGGAAAGGTTGCCTGTTTTATAACCCAAATACGGGAAAAAGGGGCTTACATATTCGGCTTGGTCATTGGCCCATATGCCTACATAGTATCGCCCTCCACCGGGAGAATGTATGAGTCCCAGTTTGCTTTCAAAGATACTTTCCGAGGCTCTTACTTTTGAAAATTCAAATAACGTATTCAATATTGAATCAGGTGTTTTCAGCACCAGTGCTGAACGTATGGTATCCAAGAAGGATATCCTTTCAGCAATTGTTTTATCCCATGATATGTAAGGAGGTTGTTCCTCACCTTGCATTGCCATCACTCGTATGGTAAAATCTACCGTAGCGTTTGGGGCGATAACAAGGGTTTCGGCGACATCTGAATCAACTATTATTTTGAATTCACCTGTTTGCTCGAGAAAAGTTTCTTCAAAATTTGCTTTGGACGACTTAAGCATAATCGTTTCGGTATTGGTATTGGTCAAACTGACCCGTTCTACAAATAACCTTTCGGTCATAGAAGGTAAAAACGTCCTTCGTAAAATCAATCCTGAGTTGGAGGGTGCATGTTCAAAATGCAACATTCCATCAATGCTGATTTCTTTAAGAGGTCCTGGGGAAAATTGCTGGTTTGACAAGTACAATTTTGGTAAAATAGCATCCGAAAAGCGTTTTTTTGCATAGGACCGATATACATACCAACTAGGGTCATCTTCCTTGATATAAGGATGTAATTGTGGAAAAAACACTTCTCGCTCAATGGACAACTTTCCTACAGAATCAACCTCATAGCTAACAATACCGGCAACACGTTTGCCCGCCATTTCAATATTGTCAGCATACGTGGCCCCTTTTCCTGTAGCAATCCAACGTCTGATTTTATGGTTGTCAACAATACCCCACTGGTTGCTAATCTCACGTTCTTGACCCGAAAGTAACATTAGCCCAAAAATTGAAAACACAAGGGTACAAGTTTGAAAGTATTTCATGGTGCGCTTTTTATTGCAACATAAAAGTATTGGATTATCCTATGCAAAACAGCCCGGTTTTTTTCAAATTTTGGTTTCATTCTATTTTTCATAGCGATACTTTCTTATCTAAAGAGCAGGAAAACCTCCGAGGCCACCTTCGATGGGTACTTTTTGGAAGGACGAAGTCTTACCGCAACTGTCGTGGCCGGGTCACTTTTGCTTACCAATTTATCTACAGAACAAATCGTAGGATCAAACGGTGCTGCGTTCAAAGAAGGAATATTGGTTATGGCTTGGGAAACCTTGGCGGCACTGGCAATGGTTATCACTGCATTATACCTATTGCCCCGATACCTAACCGGTGGAATTACAACAATACCACAATTTTTGGAACGCAGGTATGACCGATTCACTAAAACCCTTACGTCCCTACTATTCTTGAGTGGTTATGTTTTTGTATTGCTTCCGATAGTTCTGTATTCTGGTGCTTTGGCCATTAGTAATATGTTCAATGTCCCAGAGCTACTTGGCATTAGCGATACGGCTGCACTTTGGGTTATGGTATTTGCCATTGGCATCATTGGTTCAATATATGCTGTTTTCGGTGGATTGAAAACAGTAGCGGTATCCGATACAATCAATGCCATTGGTCTTTTAATTGGTGGATTGCTAATACCTATTTTTGGATTGCTCGCAATAGGAGAGGGAGATGTTGTAAGCGGTTTGACTAGGTTGGTAGCCGAACATCCTGAAAAATTCAATGCGTTGGGCGGGGAAAATGCATCAGTTCCCTTTGGAACCATTTTCACTGGAATGCTTTTGGTGAACTTGTTTTATTGGGGCACCAATCAAGCCATCATTCAAAGAGCATTGGGCGCTAAAAATCTAAAGGAAGGACAAAAAGGATTGCTTTTAGCAGCGTTCATCAAAATATTGGGACCATTGATTGTTGTTCTGCCGGGTATCATTGCCTTTCATATGTTTGGGGATACGCTCAATAACCCCGATGCAGCTTACCCAACATTAATTACCAAAGTGCTCCCGGCCTCATTGGTTGGTTTTTTTGCTGCAGTTCTTTTTGGCGCAATATTGAGCTCATTCAATTCTGCACTGAACAGTTCCATCACTCTTTTTGGAATAGATATTTACAAGTCCTATTTAAACAAAAATGCCTCTGAACGCGAAACAGTTTGGGCCGGCAAACGATTTGGTATAGTGCTGGCGTTTTTTGCCATGATTGTGGCGCCACTTATTGCCTATGCACCAGATGGGTTATTTGGATACTTACAAAAGGTAAATGGCTGTTATAGCATTCCCATTTTGACCATTATTGTAATTGGCTATTTCACCAAATACGTTCCAGCACTAGCTGCTAAGATTGCTATGTTTTCTGGGGTAATTCTTTATTTGGCTTATATTCTGTTGGACAGTTTTGTACTAAAAGACACCTTTCCGCATTATCTCCATGTCATGGCGATTTTGTTTGTTTTTAACGCTATCCTAATGCTTATTATCGGAAAGATAAAACCGCAATTGGTTCCTTATGAACCGTATCTTTCCCAAATGGTTAGTGTTAGACCGTGGAAATTTGTTGTCCCTATTGGAATAACAATAACCGTTATGGTAGTAGGAGTATATATGTATTTTTCAAGATAGGCATGAATTCACACCACAAAAAAACCCCACCGAAGTGGGGCTCCTAAAAACTTAACTAACTCTGAAAACACGAACTACTACTCTTGTAGCACGAACAAGTGGGTCGCAACTCCCCCGTTTTCAATATTGTAAACATTAGTCGCCATATTAGTGGCAGGGTCATATTCATAATAGCCGTTGCTACCATCATTGGGATTGAACGTTTGGAATAAAAACTTCCCATCTACCTTGTAAGATAAAGGATATGAAAACCCAGCCGTAAAAGGCATACCGGGAATAAGTTCTGCGGTTTGAGCATTTAGGTCCACCTGTGCCCATCGCATGTTTGGACTGTTGGTTACCAAATTGGCCAATTCGTTAAACTCTTCATCGGTAATTGTACCCATAGCGAGTTTAGCGAGTAATTCATTCACCCTTGGAACATCAGCTTCTGCGGTCATCACCATGTACGCTATTCCATTTTCACCATAAATGGCTCCCGTGCACAACTGAGCTACGGAATTTTCAAAACCAATAAAATTCACTGGATTAAACGAATAGTCTGAATCAAAATCGGTACTATTTGCCGGAATCTTAATTATTTGGGGTCTGGACCGAGCAGGTGCAGTGGGGCCAAACTGGAAATCCAAACTATATTGTCCTTGGGTTAGAATAAAAATGTTTCCTTCTTCGTCAACCATTGGGTTTTCCATCCCTCTTGTTAACGGATACGTAGCTTGACTGAAAACTGCCGTTTTTTCCCAAGTACGAGTATTCAGGTTTACTACCTCAACATAAATATCTTCTGCATCGTAAAACTGTGGTGAAACCCCTGAATTAGTGGTCAATGGAAGGAATATACGGTTATCTTGAATCCTATGGATGATATGAAAATAGGAATTGGTTTGGTTGGGCAGCACGTCTACCTGCACGGCATTCGGCATTGGAATTTCTTCAATAAACTGCATGGTGGTAGGATTGAAGAGAAACAAACTAGGAGTGTCAAAAATCGTGTAAACACCCAACTCATCATTGATAATAAGCACTTGGCTCAAATTCGCTGACAAAGGAATCGCTCCTGCACGGGTAATTTGATTGGTTTCAGGATCAACGGCATAACGACTCAGCTCCAAATTCTCTGTATCCAAAGAAGCGCCAAACGCTAGAAACTTATAAATCGTTTGTGGGAAATAATTCCCGAAGGAAGCAGCATTACCAGTAGTTAAATCAATATTACCACTAGGACGTTCGGAAAAATAGTTGGTGAAATACGAAAAACCCGTAGGTGTGCTCAGAATAGAAGCTGCAACAAAGCCACTCTTTACATAGGGTAAATCTGAAATGGAACCACCAGGGCCTTCAACAACATTTACGGTGACCTCCGTAACAATTTCCTCAGGTTCACAAGCCAAGAATACCATTGCTACGGTAAGCAGGGTCATGATATTTTTGATATTGCCATTCACTTTCATAACACTAAAAATTTGAAATCTCATAAATCAGTTTAAAGTTGAAGTTGCGTCCAGGACGCGGTATGCTGAAGTTGTCAAACAGGTCTTCATCGGTAATATTTACCACGTTAAAGGCCGCAGTAATCTTTTTCTCAAATAAGTCTAACGAAACCCCAAAGTCTAATCGGTTCTGTTCGGGCACAAAGGCATCGGTTGTATTGTCTATGGTGTCGCCATCAGTTACGGGTCTAAAATTGAAAACATCAACATGCGTAATCAAAACAAAGCAAAGCGCACACACACCGGAATAGAATAAATCATCAGATCGCCACGACAGCTCGGTAATGTAAAAGAAACGAGGTCGGTTGGGCAGTGGTGTTCCTACCGCATCATCTGTATTTGAACCCTGTAATGAGAACCGTTTAATGGTATTTTCCACAAAGCTGACATTCGTAATCCAATCAAAGTTTTTCAAAAAGTTGAATTTCAGCTCAGTTTCAAAACCTTCCGTGTCAATATCTCCAAGGTTTTCGTTTTGTTGCCGTGCCAAATTTGGATTGATGAAGATAAAATCTCGTCTTTCCCGAATGAATCCATTTGCCGTCCAGGTAAGCGCATAGTCATCATTAAAACGCTTGCTGTAGCGAAAGCCCAGGTTGTAATTATCACTTTCCTCTGGTTGAAGCTCACCATTGGGATCAACATTCACCCCATCTCCTGCAAACTGAGCAATATCTGGTATTAGAAAACCTCGCTCATAGGAACCACGTATTGTAAAACTTTCGGAAATGTTGTATTTCAAGCTGGCATTCCATCCCAGAAAGCTTTCACTATCTTCTATAGGCACTTGGTTCAACCTACTAAATCCTTTTAGATTATAGGTATAATATTTTGCCGCTGCGGAAAACTCTGCTTTTCCATTAAAAATTTGATTGTCATATTGAAGACCTGCAATATTCTTGGTGATTTTTTGGTCTGGTGCGATACCGAACTGTGTTGGGTCTTCGATATCAAATTCCTTCAATTCCCTATCTTGATATGCAAGTAAATTACTGAAGCTTAATCGACTGCTTTTGGGAAGGTCTAAAATCAGCGTGGTTCGATTTACCCAACTTTTTGTTGTCGTCTCCGTGAGTAAAGGGTTGGTGTCTTCAAATTCACCTCTAGCGGCTTCAACCGTCTGTACGATATCACCTAACCAGTTGTATTGATTTGCAGTAGTATCTACAAACTTTACAAACAAATCGCTGTAGTTGGAAATGGTTTTCAACTTCAATTTATCCTTAATCAAAGTTTTATCGAATTTAGCGACTACCGCAACATTATCACCTTCACGGAAGGCCTCACCTATAGCGATATTGCTTATGGTCAAGTTGTTTTGAAACTCCCTGAACGTATCGAAGTAATTAAATGCAATTTCGGCATGGTCCGTCCACTTCTTATTGTAAGTTCCTAATGTAGCGCTACTGTATTGCAAGCGATACATATCATGGAATCGCTTGACATTTCCAGTTCCGGCATCTACTAGTTGATTGCTATTGGGTCTTCTGACGAGTAAAGGGGCTTCAAAAGTATAGTCATTATCCGAATAGTTTGTACCCCCGGCTACTTTTACAAAACTTCCTTCTCCATCCGTAAGCGTTACGTTCACATCTCCTAGATGGGTGTTGAATGAACCAACACTATAGGTGGCACGGACGCGGTTTACCGTATTCTCTTCAGTGATGATATTGATACCGCCCCCTAATGCATCAGAAGCCAAATCGACGGGAAGTACCCCTTTGTACACATCTACACGGCGTAAACCCGTCAATGGAATCGTAGCCACATCTGTACCTGGAAATAAAAACTCAATGGGGACGCCATCCACAAAAGTACGCACGGCCGTTCCGTCCAAACCATTTATGGACACATTGGCTTGGTCTCCAAAAGAGCCTGACCGTCGGATGCGAACCCCTGCAATCTTATCAACGGCATCAGAAAGTATATTCGTTTGTGCAACTACTTCAGCCAGCTCAAAACTTCCGATAGTTATGGCTTTTTCTTCTTGTTGAGTAGATGCCTTTTTTCCTTCTACCGTGACGTCGTCCAAACTTTGCACGTTTTCGACCAGCGAGAAATCAAGCGTTAAATCCCCTGTAAGCTCAAAGGTTTGACGAATAGTTTCAAAACCCAACGAGCTAACGGTAACCTCGTAGGTTCCACGACGTAGGTTTTGGATTCGGTACCTACCGTTTTCATCCGCAACAGCGTATTTATTGTTTTTATTGAGGACCACGTTGGCAAACGCAATGGCTTCGCCGTTTTCTCCTGTGACCACTCCAGAAATGGTGAATCTATTTTGAGCGCAAAGAATCGATGGAATAAATAGAACGAGAAAGAGTAGTTTTTTCATCTATGGGCTGGTAGTATGTTTCGGTGAGCGAATGTACAACATTATTTTTATTCATTCTAAATAAAAATAATAAGTTTTGATTCCAACCAAATACTACTTCTCTTTCGCGGAGATTTGCAATACAGGAGCAGGTGCTTCCGAACTAATTCTTTCGCTTTCAGCACCTACTTTCACTTTTTGCATGATATCCTTTTTAGATTTCCTATTGAGACTATACCCGCAAACCAAAAGCCCTACAATACCAATAATCAACCAAGCGGCATCCACACTAAATACAAAGTAACTCTTGTGCATTAAGCTTTGCCACAACCAATCTCCCGTAACAAAACCATTGGCTATGGGAATCAAAAGCCCTAGTACACTACCCATAAGTAAGTAGTTCCGATTTAGCTGTCGGTAGTTGTTCCAAAACAGTCCCATAAGGGTAAAAACCAACCAACCTGAAAAGAAAATAGCATTCACCGGAAACACCCTTCCCTCCCAGTCCATGGGAACGAGCATGTTGGCCAAAAATATCAATGCCAAGGCAGGGAACATGGATAAGGTTATGGCCAAATAAAACTTGGTTACCCGATGATGGAATCGTCTTTGTTTATCGGTGTAGATGGGCTTATCCCTAGCGGTACGCCAAATCATGACTCCACTGATGATAATGTAACAGGTTATCATCGCTAAGATAAAGTAGATGATTTTCAAAAAGATACCGCCATAGGTGGCATAGTGCAATTTGATAAGCACTCCATACGCCCCATTGGCATAGGACCGCACTTCCGGTTGAATGCCTACCTTGAGCTTGCCATCTTCTCTGCCATACACAAAAATCCCATCTCCTGCGATTCCTTCATAGTCATCTACTCGCACCCCTATGGTACCATCGGATTTGGTATAGTTTGTCGCATAAATATAGGTGACGTCATTTTCGGGATATTCCGTGCTAACTTTTTGGTAAATGGTATTGAAATTAGTTCCTTCTGTGAGTGTTAGCGCCTCATCATCATATTTAATACCCGCGTCTGGGCGTACTGCCTTCACAACTTCGGAGGTATCACCGTTGTACATCAAAAATGCACTGGGGGCCAATAACAGAATGGACAGCCCCAGCAAAGCGCCCGTTACTGCATAAATAATTTGAAAGGGTAGGGTAATCATGCCCAAAGAAATATGGCCATTGGTCCAGATTTGTTTCCATTTTCCCTCAGTGGTAAAGGCGTAGAATTTATTTACAATATTCTTCCAATGGGTTAGTACTCCAGTAAAAATGGCAAACAAAAAGAAAAACGCGACAAAACCGGAAAGATAGATTCCTACTACTGGAATTTGATGGAAATAGTGCAATTCATATATAGTTCGGGCCATATGCGTATTGGGTTCTTCTCCCATCGATAGTATTTCATACGTAATCGGGTGTATGGTCGCGGCAAAAAAGCTGAAATTGTTCTGTTCGTCCTTATCCCTGCCATAATAGGTAATTAAGGGATTGGCCTTTGTGGGAGGAGTCATTCCAAAGGTCAAATCTTTATTAAAAACAGTTGTGTTCTCAGAAACTACTTTAATGACTTTGTCATAATCCACGGTTGTTGGGTCAACATAATCAATTCGTGCCTGTGGATTTTCCCATTGATACAGTTCATCCATAAACAACGCAACAGCACCTGCGTAAAAACAAACAAATAGTGCAAAACTAATGACTATACCAGAGACTGTATGCGTGTGAAACATGGCATTGTGCAATCTAGGCTTCAAGGCTTTGAGTTTCATATTGAACTTATTTGTTTAAAAAAATGATTCCCGCAAACACTAGGGTGAGTAGGAGATACAAACCCCAAATCTTCCATCCATTCTTTGACAAAAAAGCCAAAACCATCAAACCTGCCCACATCAAAAAAGAGGTGTAGGCCGTGGTGATAATGAGTGCCCCTTTTTGCTCCAAAACACTACCCAAAGCGTTGTGAAAGAATATAGTGACAAAAAAACCACCCAGAAGACCTGCTGTGATTTTCAAGATGCGCTGACTGGGACTACTAAGGTGTTTTTTATTTGCAGGCATTAGAGCATATTTTCTACAACGATTACCAATACACTCAAACCGGCTAGAATATAAGCGTACTTTCGATGGAGTGGTAATAGCATTATTGTGAGACTTAGGGCTAGTAAAACAGCCATTATAAAAATCACGATACCGGTTGCAAAACCAAATTGAAGGGATAAAATCGTGAAAGACGCAACGAATAGCGTGTAGCCAAAAATCCTAGTTCGAACAGGTTTTGATTTAAGTTGAAGTGCCCAATGTTCCATCCTTTTTGGAAAGTGTTTGGACTTTGCATAAAGCAGAAAGCAACCCAAAAAAATCAATACGATGGCCATGGTTTAAAATGGTTTTACCTTGATTTGGATGAGTGACAAACATACTTATTATTTTTAATAAATCTAAATTAATAAAACTTATGTATTGGCTACATCTAGGAATTTAACAATCTACTTACGTTAAAGTCTTATAAGGTAGTTCCCCTAGGTTTTAGGCCTCAATTCCTTACCGAACTTGGTACGATTCCAAATTGTTTTTTGAACGCGGCGCTGAAGTGCTGGGGATTTTTGTATCCTATCTTTCGAGAGACTTCTTGAATACTTAATCCTTCATCCAAAAGCATGGTCTTAGCAGTATCCAACCGTAATCCCTTCCAATATTGAAAAACGGATATACCAAATATTTCCTTAAATCCCTTTTTCAAGGTGTATTCATTAGTACCCACTTTCCGAGCCAAATCTATCAGGCTATCTGTTTTTCTAAAATTCATGTCCAAAAGTTCTTTTACCGCATACATCTTGTCAACATCTTCCTTTTTGAGGCTTTTAAGGGTGCCCTTGGCATCAAAAGAATTGATTTGTTCCAATTGAAGTAGTAGTAAAGCGATAACCTTAGATTCCAGAAAAATCCTTTTGAAGAGTCCTACACGCGTACATTGGATAATATCATTGATTAGGGTATACATATCCAACGTGATTGGATAATTGTGTTTGGAGAGAATCGCAGATTGTTGGTTTTCCATGGCCTTTCGGAATGCATCGAATAGCTGATGTCCTTCTGGTATATATTTTTCTACAAATCCGGGTGTCATATTGATTTCAAACATGCGAAGCGGATATCGCGAAGACCAATTTGTTGTTCCCTTAAAACCGTTGGTATAGAACACGTTATGACTGCCTGGCGAGAATCTAATAGAGTCCTTAAAGTAATCTGAATCCGTCACCATATGACCGTTTAGCGCAAAATGCATCTCCACCGTTTCGAACTCACTTTCAAAATTCAATATGGTATTCTTGGAAAGCTCCAAGTTGCCGTACCCAATGTGAACCCCTTCAAAATAGGTCTCCTTGTAATATCCCTTTCCCAAGAAGATATCTGCGGAAAAGGTACGTTCCAACACGGATGCTTCAGGGTCTTTGAACCAATCTGGGTATTCCGCTTCCAACAGCATTTCATTCAAATCTTCACCGTAAATACGTGTCTTCATAATTCCGTTTTGCGTAGGTTTTATTCCGTTTTGCGTAGCTAGTGTTCCTAGGGTGACAACTACATTTGCCAGATAAAGTTAGCTATTTATAATCAATCTAAATAATTTCTTACAACCTAATTATTATGAACAAACACTTGCTTTTCACGCTCTCCTTTCTATTGGTGTCTTTTTATACCCAGGCTCAGGAAGGGGGCATCTCAGGAAAAGTTACCGATACCGACTGCAATGCCATTATTGGCGCCAACATTTACATACTGGATAGTAGAGAAGGAACCTCGTCAGGGGATGATGGCACCTATCGTCTGGAAAATCTGAAACGTCAAAACTATTTTATTCGAGTCAGCTATCTGGGCTTTGAAACCCAAACCCGCAAAGTAATTGTCGGTCATAACGATTCTGAAGATTTTCAACTATCCCCAACTTCAGACCAACTCAACGAAGTGGTGATTACAGCCAATCGACGCCTGCAGGATATTCAAAAAACCGCCACCTCGGTATCGGCAATTGGAGTTAAACAAGTAGAACAACTTCAAGTAAAACAATTCACAGAGCTTAATAGTCTCGCGCCGCACTTTCGCTCTTATGACGATGGTGGTACAGGTTCTTTCACCCTGATTGCCAGCAGGGGAATCTCTACAGTAGATTTTGTACCCACCATTGGTTTATACGTTGATGATGTTCCCTACTTCACCACATTTGCCTTTCCGCTATCACTGAGCGACGTGGAACAAATTGAAATCTTAAGAGGACCGCAAGGAACACTTTATGGCAGAAATGCCCTTGCTGGAGTTATCAAAATAACGACCAAAAGACCCTCCCAAAAGCTATCTGGTTTTGCTACTGTCGGTTTTGGAAATCTCAACTCCAAGGAAATTGGTTTTGGAATCAACACACCAGTGGTAAAAGACAAACTTTACTTTCGAGCCAACGCAAACATCACCGAACGTGATGGTTTTGTTCGAAATGTTTTCAATGGTAAGGATTTGCAGGACCGAGAAGCGTTTGACGCCAACTTCAAAATGAAGTATTATGCCAACGACCGTTTGAGCTTGTCCTTGCTATATAACTTACAACGTCGGGAGTCTGCTGCGTATGCCTTTTCTTTGGCTACTCCTCCCAACAATACGTTTCAAGATATCTTAGCAAACAGCTTATATCAAGTCAACTTCAACGAAGATGTTTTTAGAAACGTGCTCACGCAGAACATTGCGTTGAACTTGAAATATGATTTCGACGCTTTCAGCCTAAACGCCATAACCTCATATCAAAAAACCGACCAATCACGATTGGACGAATTCGATTATACTCCTTTCGACATTCAATCGGCCCAAAGTACGTTTGACTTGCAAAATCTGACCCAAGAACTACGTCTGGCTTCTCTTGGGGAAAGCAAGTTCAATTGGACCACTGGAGTGTTTTTGTATTTTACCGACCGTGAAAATCTTGACCAGCTGCGGGTGGGCAACGACGCAGGTATATTAGACCCCAACCTGATACCGCTAGTTCCTTACAATCAAATTGACAGGCCCAATGTAGAACAGAAGGGGGTTGCCGTATTCGGGCAAGCCTCATATGACTTTACCAAAGAATTCACGCTAACCGCCGGTATACGCTATGACCATGAAGAGGTAGACGCAGCTGTCAATCGGGTTTTTACTAGTCCAGCATTTCCAGAAGGTAGTTTTGCGGAAAGCGCTACGTTCGATGCCTTTTCTCCAAAAGTAGCCTTAGGCTACCAAGCAGCTGATGACGTGTTTCTTTTTGCAAATGTCGCCCGGGGCTTTAGACCTGGAGGTGTAAACACCTTTGTATCAGATGTTGAAAACGCCCCTTTTGACCCTGAAAGTACGTGGAATTACGAAGTTGGACTAAAAACCAATCTTATTGAAAACAGACTCAAGTTCAATTTAACCGCCTTTTTAATCAATTACAGCGATCAACAGATTTTTACCATATTGGATTTGGAAGCCTTTGATTTTGGAACGGACAACATTGGGGAATCCCGAAGCTACGGATTGGAGCTTGAAAGTCAGTGGGCTGCTACCCGAGGGTTAAATTTTACCCTGAATTTTGGTTACCTCAACACCGAAATCACGGACTATGTTACCATTAATCCAGCTACCGGACTACCAGTTGATTTTGAGGGGAACGATTTACCCAATTCCCCTGAGTTTTCTGGGAATTTGAACGTGAACTACATTCAACCCCTTTCCAAAAAAATCAACTTGGAAACTAGCTTGGACTACAACTACCAATCCGATATGTTTTTCGATTTTGGGCAATTCCCGACCGAAGGTGCGCCCACAGCAGAAAATCAATTGTTGCAAGAAGCCTACGGTCTATTGAATGGACGAATCGGTTTGACATCTAAAAACCTTGATTTTTTCATCTGGGGGAAAAACATCACTGATGAAGAATATTTCAGTTACGGTTACGGTATTGGCGGGTTCAATGCTGCGTCTTTTGCTTTGCCACAAACCTACGGAGCAACCTTGACCGCAAAATTCTAAATGTTTTGAAATGAAAGCACACACTGTCAGTTTAATCAACGCCTTGGTTCTCATCGCTTTATCCAGCTGGGGTTATTTTTCCTCAGAAACCCCTTCGGTTACCGCGCTTATCCCTACGATTATCGGTGTGTTCTTGTTGGTATGCAATAAAGGCGTAAAAACGGAAAATAAAGTTATCGCCCATATCGCTGTGGTACTGACCCTTTTGGTACTTATAGGGCTTATCAAGCCACTCTCCGGTACCATAGCGAGGGGAGATATGTTTGCTTTGGGGCGTGTGGTCGTAATGCTCCTGACCACCCTTTGGGCCTTAGTTGCATTCGTGCAAAGTTTTATAGCAGCACGAAAAAGCAGAGACCAACAATAATTTCTTTACCGATGGTTTTTATCTCCTACATCATTCGATTTCTACTGGCATTCATGTTTATTTATGCTGGAATTGAAAAATTGTTCCTCCCGTACGACCCTTCCGTATTTCGAACGGATGCCGCTCAGGCAGACCCTATTTTTTTCACCTATTATGATTTATTACAAGGTTCGGGCTATCTCTTTTTTGTGGGTTTCTTTCAACTGCTATGCGGGCTATTGTTGATTTTTAAACGCACTTATCTTCTGGGAAGCATCATGTTGGTGCCCCTGGTCCTGTGTCTTTTAATGACCCATGTCTTTTTCTCCAAGTACTATGTTTTCATCATTTTCGACAGCGTTGTATTCGGTTTGAATCTGATATTACTATTGAACCGTGCCAAAGAATGGGGCCCTGTACTTCTCAAAAAACAAAACGCTTGGATATGATACGATTGATATTTGAAATAGCTTTTATGGTTTTTTGGATTAGCATGTTTATCATCCGATATCCCCATGCGCAAAAGAACAAATTCAATACCATACAAAAAGACCGAAAAACCAATGAAGAGAAAATTCTATTGGCGATAACTTCTTTGGGAATGCTCCTTCTCCCTGTTTTATATGTAATTACTCCTTTTCTTGATTTTGCCAACTATCATTTACCCAATGCAATGGGCATTTTGGGCATGGTGCTCCTTTCCCCAGCAAGCATTCTCTTTTACCGCTCACATAGGGATTTGGGTCGAAATTGGTCGGCAAGCCTCGAAATAAGAGAAGAACACAGCTTGGTGGTGTCCGGTGTTTATAAGCATATGCGGCACCCCATGTACACCGCAATATGGATTTGGGTGATTTGCCAAGCTCTATTGCTGCAAAATTACATCGCCGGTTTATCTGGAATAATCAGTTTTGGGTTGCTCTATTTCTTACGGGTTGGAAAAGAAGAACGCATGATGAAACTTCAATTTGGCGAACAATATGTCTCCTATACGAAAAGTACGAAACGTTTAATTCCAAACTTATTTTGATATGGAAGTTCCGACCAAAAATCTAGGCATATTTGAAGGAAAGCGGGCATACAACTATGACAATTTTGTAGCACAATGGATTCCCAACTATCAGTATTTCATGTCCATGCTTCCAAGGCTTTTTGAAAGCACGAAAGACAAAAATATGCTCTCGGTTGGCTGTGGAACCGGTACCGAAATACGGCATTTGAAGGATGCTGACGACACCTGGTCCTTTATGGCGGTAGACCCTTCCCCTGAAATGATTCAACTGGCTCAGAAAAAACTGGAAAAGTATGGAGACATACAATTTTTAGAAGGATATGTTGAAGGACTTCCGCTGCAGCCGTTGTATAGCGCGGCAACATTGGTATTGGTACTACACTTTATCAAATATCCAAACGAACGCTTGGCATTGCTCACCGAAATACAAAAACGACTCAAACCAGGAGCAACCTTAGTGCTCATGGGCATTTTCGGTAGCAGACAAGACATACGCAACAACCTAGAAATATTGAGACTTCTATTGCCAACAGACGTACCCGAAACCGAAATTGAGGAACGAATGGAGCGCATCAAGCGAGATTTACACCTCACCACGGAAGAAGAACTAAATAAATTATTGGTCCGAGCTGGATTTGAACCGCCAACACGCTTTTTTCAAACTTCCATTTATAGCGCTTGGATTACAAAAAAACCTACCACATGAACCTAACCGTAAACCATTTATCCAAAACATATCCCAATGGGGTGCAAGCCCTAAAAAATGTATCGCTCACTATCCGCAAAGGCATGTTCGGTCTATTTGGCCAAAATGGCGCTGGTAAATCCACATTAATGCGCACTATTGCAACGCTTCAAGATACTGATGAAGGAAACATCCATTTCAATGATATCGATGTTCTCAAACAACCCGAAGAATTGCGTAAAGTACTCGGATATCTTCCGCAAGAGTTTGGGGTCTATCCGAATGTTACAGCGGAAGAACTGTTGCTTCATATTGCCGATATGCGTGGTATTACCCAAAAAGGGGAGCGAAAAGAACAGGTAGCCGCATTGCTGAACAAAGTAAACCTGTATGACGTGCGTAAAAAACGATTGGATAGCTACTCTGGGGGTATGCGACAGCGTTTTGGTATTGCTCAAGCGTTATTGGCCAATCCAAAATTGATTATCGTAGATGAACCCACAGCGGGATTGGACCCTATGGAGCGAAATCGGTTTTACAACTTGCTCTCTGAACTAGGAGAAGATGCTGTGGTAATTCTGTCTACTCATATCGTGGAAGATGTTAGTACTCTTTGCAACGACATGGCCATTATTGGCCATGGTGAGGTTTTACTCACTGGCAAACCGGATGAAATAGAAGCCTCCCTCAATGGAAAAGTATGGGAAAAAGCCATTGAAAAAACAGACTTGCAATCCCATAGCAACCGCTTCAAAGTGATATCCAATCATTTTCATATGGGGAAGATGATGATTACTGTAGTTTCCGAAGAAGTACCCGACGGAACTTTTTTCAAGAAAGCACCGACCCTTGAAGACGCTTATTTCAACTTATTGTATGATGAACAAAAAACAGCAGCGCTATGATTGGAAAAATCATACTTCATGAAGTAAGACAACGCTTTTTTCATTGGACCACTGTGTTGTTTTTTGCAATGCTCATCTTTCAGGGTATTTGGTACACCAAAGGGAACTTCGATTTTTATGTAAACGAAGGATTGTTGATGAATGCGGCCGCCATTTTTTATAAAAATCTTGCGGGCGGCGGAATGTTGATGATAATCATTGTAGCCATCATCACGGGTACTGCGCTAAACAAGGATTTACAATATAAAACCGGGCAATGGGTGTATACCCTGCCCATTCATGAAAAGCAGTTCTTTTTAGGACGATTTTTATCGGCGTATGCTTTCAACGTAATCATTGCCTTCGGTTTCGTCATAGGTATGTTGTTGGTTCCCTATTCCGGGATAGGGCCTGAGCACCGTTTTGGTCCTACCCCAATCGGTCAACTCCTGCACGGATTTGCATTCTTGACCATGCCCAACCTTTTTTTGCTTACCTCCATGTTCTTTTTTGCTTTGGTTTTTACTAGAAAAATGGCCGCCGGCTATCTTACCATTTTGCTTACTGTGGTGGTCTTTTTGGTCATGCAAACCACTTCTGAATCTAGCGGTATAACCACTACCCTATCCCTTTTGGACCCGTTCGGATATGTGGCCACGGATGGAAAGATTTTGAGCCTACCCACAACTGAAAGAAATACTGCCTACATTCATTTATCAGGAAATATGTTCGTCAATCGGATGGTTTGGCTCGGAATTGCAGTCTTTT
>CALBPG010000264.1 GCA_937899065.1 uncultured Allomuricauda sp. | reverse complement strand
TGGACAAGAAAGACCTTCCAAAACTTGCCAGTGAACTCCGGCAATTCATCATCAATGTAGTCGCCACCAAAGAGGGGCATTTGGGAGCGAGTTTAGGAGTGGTAGAATTGACCATAGCATTGCACTATGTATTCAACACTCCAAAAGACAGACTGATCTGGGACGTTGGGCACCAAGCCTATGGCCACAAAATTTTAACCGGGCGTAAAAATGCATTCAAAACCAACCGGCAATTGGGTGGGATTAGCGGCTTTCCCAAACGAAGCGAAAGCTCATATGATGCTTTTGGTACCGGACATAGTTCTACCACAATTTCGGCAATTTTGGGTATGGCTTTGGCCAATCAAATCCAGGGGGAGCAGGATGTCGAACATATCGCGGTGGTGGGTGATGCATCCATTGCTAGCGGAATGGCTTTTGAAGGCCTCAATCATCTTGGGGTAACCAATGCGAATGTACTCGTTATTCTCAACGATAACGCTATTGGAATCGACCCTAGTGTCGGGGCATTAAAAGCCTATCTCACCCAAGTCAAAACAGGTGATGCTAAGGAACAGAATCTGTTTGAATGTCTCAACCTACATTATTCCGGGCCAGTAGATGGACACAATTTAGAGGAACTCATAAATACTCTGGAAGAACTAAAAAAAGTAAAAGGTCCACGTTTTTTACACGTTATTACAACAAAGGGCAAAGGCCTCAAAAAGGCCGAAGAAAATCAGGTGACCTATCATGCTCCAGGTAAATTTGATGCCATCACTGGAGAACGCGTTAAGAAAGATGCTTCCGGTTTACCCCCGAAATATCAAGATGTTTTTGGTCACACTTTGGTGGAGTTAGCAAAGAACAATCCGAAAATAGTAGGTATTACTCCAGCCATGCCTACCGGAAGCTCTCTTCGCTATATGATGGAAGAAATTCCGGAGCGTGCTTTTGACGTGGGAATCGCCGAGCAACATGCAGTGACCATGGCGGCCGGAATGGCTTCCGAAGGCTTAATTCCTTTTTGCAACATCTACTCTACATTTTTACAAAGAGCCTATGATCAATTGATTCATGATGTCGCTTTGCAAAACCTTCCTGTGATTTTTTGCTTGGATCGGGCGGGATTGGTTGGACAAGACGGTCCTACACATCATGGCGTATTCGATATTGCCTATCTCCGGTGCATTCCAAATATGACCATTTTTGCACCTATGGACGAAATGGATTTGAGAAACATGATGTACACCGCTCAAAAGGAATTAAAAGGACCACTAGCCATTCGGTATCCTAGAGGAAGAGGTTCAAATGTAGATTGGAAAGCACCCTTCGAAGCAATTAGTTTGGGAAAAGGCAGGCATCTTAAAAAGGGAAGTCATATCGCCATCTTAACTTTGGGTCATATTGGAAATGCGGTTTCAGAAATGCTAGAAGCGCATCCAGAGAAGGAAAAAATTGCGCACTTTGATATGCGCTTTGCCAAGCCTTTGGACACCTCTTTATTGCATGAAATTATGGAAACCCATGAACAAATCATCACCGTTGAGGATGGATGTAAAGTTGGTGGACTTGGTTCTGGTATATTGGAATTCAACATGTTACATAAATATACCAATCGGATTAAGGTAGTGGGCATACCCGATACCTTTATTGAACAAGGCACTATACCCGAAACGCATATACTGTCCGGTATCGATATGGATTCAATTCGTAATTACATAAACGGTATTCTATGAAATTAAGGCTTGTACTGTTTGGTATTTTTATATGTCTTGCATGGACATCCAAAGCGCAAGTGAACCCATTGAGCGTGTTTGAGCGCGACACGGTTTCAAATGAATTTCAAGCTGTTCGCATCAAAGAAGTAAAGCTTTTATATGTACCTCGTGGTGCAAGGCTAACAAGTCCTATAACTCTATTAAACAAGACAAAACCGCTCTTAAAGAAGTATAAAAGGTTCAAACCCACCTCGTTTTGGACCAAAACGCATGAATTTGGCTTAAATATCAACGAGGTGGCTTTCGTAAACTGGAATGCTGGTGGGGACAACTCTGTTTCTGCTTTGGCTAATGCGCGTTTCACCCGAAACTATAAGTTCCGATACTTGAATTGGGATAATGAACTCCGTTTGCGGTATGGTTTGAATGCACAAGAAGGGCGTCAGCTTCGAAAGACCGATGACCAAATCCGGCTTTCTTCAACATTCGGCTTTCGAAAAGATACACTTACCAATTGGTATGTTTCGGTGAAGATGAACTTCAACACCCAATTTTCCAATGGTTTTAAGTACCCGGACCGAACCAGCCCAATTTCAAGATTTATGGCGCCTGGGTATCTATTTTTTGGAGGAGGAATCTCGTACATCTATACCGAGGACAAGTTTGACCTATACATTTCACCTTTTACCCAGAAAGCCACTTTCGTTTTGGATGAGCAGCTTTCCAACCAAGGGGTTTTTGGATTGGACCCGGGCGACAATGTGTTTATGGAACTTGGTTTTTTGGTTACCAATACTTGGGAACGAGAGATATTCACCAATGTTTTAATGAACCATCGGATAAGTCTGTATACGGATTATTTGTTGAGTTTTGGAAATATTGATGTTGACTGGGAGGTGAATCTAAATCTCAAAGTAAACGAGTACATCAACGCCAATATTGGCACGCACCTCATCTATGATGACGATATTAAATTCGACGAAGTCGTCGGTGAAGATGGAGTCGTGATTGACCCGGGCACCCCAAGAATCCAGTTCAAACAGTTATTGGGAGTAGGGCTAACGTATTCCTTTTAAAGGTGTCTCCCCATAATTTTTTCATGCAGATAGACTGCCGCACCATCTGACAGACCGGCGATAAAGCAAGAGGTATCCAATAAAGTCTTATACACACTGGAATCATCAATGGAAATTCCCTCAGGAAGGCTATGCAAAAGCAAAGTGTCGTAGCTCGATGCCTTTCCTTCACGCTTGTTGAGAAGTGCTTCCGCATAAACCTCAAGTAAATCCTCAATGATTTTATACCCTGCAAGCTCTTTGTCTACCACTTCTTTGGATTGATAGATTCTTTTCACGCTAAGTTGTATGATGTCTTCCATTTGAGCTGTGTAACGTCCTTTATCCAGTAGGGCGGTATCAAAACTTCCTTCAAGGATAGGCGATTCGTTTTCTTCGAACACTTTTGAAGCATCAGCAATCAAAGTACTTATGGCCAGTGCGCGTAAATAACTCAAACGGTCCCCAGATTTGCTTAGTGAATTATATTTTTTTGTATTGATGGTATCCTTAACCAAATTGATTAGGTATTCCAATGCATAATCCTCGGGAATGAGGCCAAGATTAATACCATCTTCAAAATCAATAATGGTATAGCAAATGTCATCTGCGGCTTCAACCAAATAGGTCAAAGGGTGTCGCAAAAAACCATCTTCTGGGTTGTTTGGATTCGGCAGCAAGCCCAACTCTTCTACAACTTCAAGAAAAAAGGATTTATCAGATTGGAAATAGCCAAACTTCTTGTCTGCGATATGCTTTGAAGGCTTTTTGGGCAGCGAACCCTTCGGATATTTCATGAAAGCGCCCAGGGTCCCATAGCTCAACCGAAGTCCCCCGGTAACACCATCTTTGGTTTCCGTTAGAAGTTTGAATCCATTGGCATTCCCTTCAAAATCCATCAAGTCTTGAAATTCAGAGGCGGTCATCTCCGATTTGTACTGTTGTCCGGCGCCATGGTCAAAAAAACGACCAATCGCTTTTTCTCCGCTATGACCGAAAGGCGGATTTCCAATATCATGGGCCAAGGCTGCGGCCGCTACAATGGCTCCAAAGTCATTGAATGTGTATCCGTGGACCGCTTTGAGATGCGGATGTCGCTCTAAAATACCTTTCCCAACACTTCGGCCAAGACTTCTGCCCACTACTGAAACCTCGAGACTGTGTGTCAAACGGGTGTGCACAAAATTATGCCGTGAACTTACATTAATGGGCAAGGGAACTACTTGGGTTTTATCTTGAAGACTTCGAAAGGGACCCGAAAAAATGATTCGGTCATAATCTACTTCAAAACCCAATCGCGTCTCATCCTGTTCTTTTCTCAGGCGTTTTGAACGATCTCCTTGTCTTCGCAACGATAAAAGCTGCTCCCAATTCATTCTACATTGTTTTGCACGAAGATATGGGAAAAGAATATTTCAAGTTTACCCCTAAAAACCCCAAAAAACCTTGGACTATTTGGTAACCTTTTTTTAACCTTGTTGCGAATTTATAGTGGCATTTTTGCCATATTTCGTTTTAAAGATGGGGGAAAACGTATATCTGTTCATGGTTATCGCATTAGCCATTTTAGCCATTACCGATTTGGTGGTTGGTGTAAGTAACGATGCAGTAAACTTCTTAAACTCTGCCATAGGTTCCAAGGCGATTTCATTTAAAACCATTATGATAGTGGCTAGCGTAGGCATCGCTTTTGGAGCGATATCTTCCAGTGGTATGATGGAGGTCGCGCGAAAGGGAATCTTTAATCCTGGAGAATTCGTCTTCGCAGAAATCATGATTATTTTCATGGCAGTGATGATTACGGATATACTGCTGCTTGATTTTTTCAACACATTGGGTATGCCCACTTCCACAACGGTTTCCATTGTTTTTGAACTTTTGGGAGCATCGGTAGCCATTTCCATGGTAAAAATCATCAAAGCGGACGGCGGCTTTTCTGATTTAAGTGCCTACATCAATACGGACAAAGCAGTTCAAATCATTTTTGGCATACTGCTCTCGGTAGTCATTGCCTTCACCATTGGAGCTGTGGTTCAATTCATATCCCGCTTGCTGATATCGTTTGATTTCAAAAAGAAATCCAAGTGGGTAGAGTCTATTTTTGGTGGACTTGCCACCACGGCAATCATCTATTTCATCTTAGTAAAAGGATTAAAAAGCGCCAACTTGTTTGGAGGCTCTTTTTCAGAATTTGTGGTCACGCAAACAGAGCTTTTTCTCTTGTTGAATGCCGTTCTTTGGACGCTACTGTCTTATGTTGTTGCTACTTTTTTACGCTGGAATGTGTATACGCTCATCATCGCTTTTGGAACTTTTGCCTTAGCCATGGCTTTCGCTGGAAACGATTTAGTGAACTTCATTGGAGTGCCCATTGCCGCTTTACAATCTTGGGAGGACTGGCGTGCCTCAGGAGTTCTTCCGGAAGAATTTGCGATGAATAGTTTAAGTGCTGCTGTTCCTACCCCTACCCTATTGTTATTGCTTTCGGGTGGAATCATGGTCATTACTCTTTGGTTTTCTTCCAAAGCAAAGAGTGTGGTCAAAACCAGTGTAGACCTCTCTCGCCAAGATGAAGGTGACGAAAGATACCAACCCAACTATTAATCACGGCAGATTGTGTAACTAAGTGTCAACTTCTTTGATATTCTATCGAGAGTTATTCCTCCTGGAGCAAAAAGATTGGCAGACAAACAGTTTCAGGTTCCCAACCAATACATTCCTAAAAGTAAAACTCAAGATATGCCTGCTTTCGACTTGGTTCGTGCTTCGGTGAACCTTATGGTGGCAAGTGTATTGATTTCGATAGCTACTTCCATGAAGTTACCGCTATCTACTACCTATGTAACCTTTATGGTGGCCATGGGAACTTCCTTGGCGGATCGTGCTTGGGGTGCGGAAAGTGCGGTATACCGAGTTGCTGGGGTATTGAATGTTATTGGCGGATGGTTCTTTACTGCGTTGAGTGCATTTACCGCAGCCGCAATAATCGCTTACTTCTTGCACGCAGGAAAGCTTGTTGGTCTGATTTTGTTATTGATTGCTGCTGCGGTGATTTTGCTTCGCAATTATATGGCCCATAATAAGAAAACCAAAGTAATCAAAGCAGAAGATAGTCTCCGTCGGGCAGAAAGTAGCTCCATTCAAGGGGTAATTGAAGAGAGTGCTGACAACATCAGCAACATGATAAAACGAAGCAATCGTATTTATACCTACTCTATCAATGGCTTGGCGAAGCACGATTTGGAAATGCTCAAGAAGAATAGAAAGGGCGTCAATAAGATGTCTGCTGAAATTGAGGATTTAAAAAACAGTGTCTTTTATTTCATCAAGAATTTGGATGAGTCCAGTGTGGGTGGGGCTAGTAATTTTTATATCAACTTGTTGGGCTTGCTTCAAGATTTATCTCAATCCTTGGAATACATTTCAACATTAGGGCACAAACACGTCCAGAACAACCACAAAAAACTGAAGTATACCCAAATCAAAGAACTAAAAGAACTGGATAATACCTTAGAAGATCTGTTTAACAGTACACAGGAAATTTTCCAAACCCGACAGTTCCAAAATATTGAGTCCTTGTTGCTACAGCGAGAGCAACTGTTCAACATGGTCTCCGATAAAATTGAGCGTCAGGTGGCCCGCACGCGGACAGAAGAGTCCAGTCCCAAGAATACGACCCTATATTTTTCACTTCTGACCGAAAGCAAGGATATTGTGAAAGCGACACTCAAACTTCTGGAACTGTACTATACGGAACACGATAGTAGTATTGAGCCGGCACGTGTTCAAAAGTAAATCAAAGGTTATGCGCTATCTACTACTTGTTTTTCTCCTCTCGGGGGTAAGCCAAACATTTTCCCAGAACATTACCGCAACCCAGCTTTTGGATAAGGCCATTCAATATCATGACCCACAGAACAATTGGAAGCGTTTTGATGCCAAATTCAACATTGTGATGGAAACCCCAAAATCAAGTAACAGAAAAAGTTCCATTCATTTGAATATTCCTAAACAGATTTTTGAATTGGAAGTGGAAAAGGACGATTCGAAATATGCCTATCATTTTGAAAAAGAAACGTGCACCACTTCGTTGAACGGAAGTAACAAGATTTCTGAAGAAGACAGAAAGAAATATCGATTGACTTGCGAGCGCGGTAGTTTAATGCGGGACTATTATACCTATCTCTATGGTTTACCCATGAAACTCAAAGACCCTGGGGCAAGTTTGTCCGAAACCGTCCAAAAAAAGGTTTTTAAAGGCAAAGAATACCTTGTTCTCAAGGTTGACTATGATAAAAACGTTGGTGATGATGTATGGTACTTCTATTTTGACCCAACCACTTTTGCCATGGAGGTGTATCAATTCTACCATGATGAACAAAAGGGAGATGGCGAATATATTCTACTGAAAGATGTTGTTGACATCGATGGTATCAAAATGCCGAAAGTACGAGCGTGGTATTACAATTCTGATGACACTTATCTCGGAACGGATACGCTTTATTTAAATCGCTAGTCGCTAAACAACCACCATATCCAAAGTGACATCATATAGGTTACGGTCCTCCATTTTAGACCTTAACCAGGCATAAAAGCTCATTACAAAAATATCTTCTTGTACTCTTCCAATACGCTTGAAAGATGCCTCAACCCTATCTTCAAAAGCTTTCGTGCGCACCAACTGCGGATTTTCGTAGTATGTCTTTACCAAATCCATAAAAGTCAACACCCTATTCTCTTCTATTGATTTTAATTTACGAGTGAACTTTCTCCGAAACCGCTGTAGCCGGTTCAACACCATATCCAATTTGTCCAGTTCAATCAGCAATAGAATCTCGATAATATTCCGCTTCAGTACCCAGGTCCATCCCATTTTCTTTTCGTACCAATCATCTGAACGAGTCATCTTTTTGAAATAGCCATACGCCTCAGAGAACATATTCTGCTGAAAAAGACACATAATCAAAACCAACATTTTGTTCAAATCTGTTTCAGGGGTGTTTTCCAAAATTGTAATAGCCTCAAAGGGATTTCCGGTATACACCTCATTCAATGCCCTTAAGACAGCCATTTTGTTCGAGAACACAGGGGAATACTCCTTTCGGCTATCCTCTAGCGCCTTCTCCATCTCGTCAATAAGCTGGGATGACGCCTTAAAACGCTTGTTTCGAAATTCGGTACTAGCCATTAGGTACAACATGCTTAAATGATAATATCTATATTTTTCAGGAACTTCGCCCTTCTGTTGCAATACTTCAAAAACTTCCATCATAAAAGGGGTAACCGTGTAAAAATCATTTTGCAACTTGGCCGAGGTGGCTGTAATGACCATCAATTGATACAAAGACTTATACGTCAAATCTTCATTGAGCTTCAACTGGAATTCAGAAAACGTTTGGGTGACCAGCTCGTGGATAGGTTTAACTGGATGTTGTTTTATGGCAGATTTGATACTGGTATATACCATATTAAGCTGAAAGTCTTGATGGGACAGACTTTTGTTCCGTTCATACTTACCTACCAAATCAACCAAAACCCAGTCCTCATTTAAATGAGAGTATTGAATTTTCGTATGATAGATTTCATTCAAAATGGAGTATCCATCAATCTGTTCTGCCTTGATTTCTGCCCTATTCAAGGTCTTAAATCCAATTTTATAGAGCTTTTGCTCCAAAAAGATTCTACTGGCCAAGACCAGTTTCAAGATTTCAAGCTCTTGAGAAGACTCTTGTTCAAAACCTTTACTGGCCACAAAATCAATCAAAACATCTTGCAACCGTTTACAAAGCGCATGAAATGCAGCTTTTGACGGTTTTCCATATAATTTCAAGTCTAAATCCTCGGTAATTCCAGCCTCAATATATCGCAGTAATTCCAAGTTCTTTGTATCGCTCCGCTGATTCCTTTTCCTTAAATAAGCTTTAAAATCGTTCTTTTCCTTTGATGACAATACAGCAAGTATTTCGAAAATAGTATTCATTCAATCATCAGTAAATAATATTATAATTATATTATTATCAATATTTTAAACTAAATAGTGTAGTTTATTATTCGTAAGTTATTAAAAATTTATGTTTTGATTTGTAGTGGTTACTTCTAGCATCTTTGTCCCATCATTAATTCTAAACATTTCAATTATGGACAATCAATCTTTGAATGAAAAGAATGCATTGAACTTTGCGAAAAAAGAGAAGAAAGAAAAATTTGATTTGCGGCCAACACCTGCTTTTATTTCAGCTTCATGGTCTGCATTGTTTATTGGCATGGTCTCTTATTGTATTGGACTGTGGAATGCCAATATGTGGTTGAACGAAAAAGGGTACTATTTTACCCTATTGCTTTTTGGACTCTTTTCGGTAGTATCCGTACAAAAAAGTGTTCGAGACAGGCAAGAGGGCTTACCCGTAACTGATGCCTACTATGGGATTAGTTGGTTTACCACCATTGCCTCCATCCTATTGCTTACAATTGGATTGTGGAATGCGGACATTGAACTTAGTGAAAAA
Organism: uncultured Allomuricauda sp.; assembly: GCA_937899065.1. GTDB lineage: Bacteria > Bacteroidota > Bacteroidia > Flavobacteriales > Flavobacteriaceae > Flagellimonas. The sequence continues at coordinate 7,574 of CALBPG010000264.1, read as the reverse complement.
GGCTTCTACGGGATGTCTTTTGCCCTTAGCTTGTTTGCTGCCGTAGCGGTACAAAAAAATACAAGGGACGTTAAGTTCTTAGATGAAAGAGAGGAAAAATAAGTAGATAATACTCCAAAAAAACGGCCTTATACAAGGCCGTTTTTAGTTTCTATAAAAGTTCATTTGATCTATATATTCCCAAACCTTTTCTGGTAACAAAGGACGAATGTTCTTCCCCAAAGCATGTTGTTTTCGGATAAAGGTGCTGGAGATTTCCATAATTGGAGCATCTACCCAATGGATTTTGGCGTGTCCTTCAAATTGATGGGATACCGAACCTTCCGAGACTCTAGGGTACACATAAAGCTCATGGTTCTCTAAAATGGTTTCATAGTTTTTCCATTTATGAAACCCTTTGAGATTGTCTTCTCCCATAATCAAGGAAAAGTGATACTCTTTCGTCGCGTAGCGCTCATGCAGGTGAACCAAGGTGTTTACCGTATAATTCGGTTGAGGCAGGTCAAACTCAATTTTACTAGGCTTGATTTTAGGATAATCTTGAACCACCTCATACACCATTTGATAGCGATGATGATTTGCCAACAAAGATTTTTGGGTTTTGAAGGGGCTCTGGGGCGTAATAACAAACCATACCTCATCCAATGGCGAAAACTCTGCCATATGGTTCGCAATGGCTAAATGCCCAATATGAATGGGATTGAAGGTGCCGAAAAACAAACCAACTTTCTTCATGATGCTACCTCACGATTCGATTTTCGGATTCACTCCTACGAATTCAGCGACGAGTTGATGCGCTTCTTTCAAGGCGACTTCCAAATCATAATTCTTTATGATTTCATCAAACTGTGGTGCGGTTGCCAGCTCTACCGAAGCTTTAGCCACCCGCATGTTGATTTTATCGTCACTCTCAGTACTTCTCTTTTTTAATCGGATTTTGAGCTCGTCCACACTAGGCGGTTTCACAAATACAGCCAAGGTCTCCTTTGGAGACTTCTTCTTAATACGAAGACCGCCCACAACATCGATATCGAAAATCACGTTTTTCCCTTCCGCCCAAAGACGCTCTACTTCGCTTTTTAGGGTGCCATAAAAGTTATCGCGATACACCTCTTCCCACTCCAAAAAATCATCATTTTTAATGTGCTGAATAAATTCTTTGGTCGAGATAAAGTAATAGTTTATTCCATCTTTTTCCTCTCCTCTGGGAAGTCTGGAAGTGGCTGAAACCGAAAAAGCGAGATTTAGTTCAGGTTGCTTTAAAAGATGTCGGACAATAGTTGTTTTTCCACTTCCGGAAGGCGCTGAAAAAATAATGAGTTTCCCCCCTTGGCTCATAACACGTTGAGCATTTGTTCCTTGATTTTCTCCAACTCATCCTTCATTTGCACCACCAATTGTTGCATGGGTGCGAAGTTAGCTTTGGAGCCAATCGTATTGATTTCCCGTCCGACCTCTTGTGTGATAAAACCAAGTTTCTTTCCGTTGGAATCTTTGGTATTTAAAGTGGTTTCAAAATAATCGAGGTGATTGGCCAACCGGACTTTTTCTTCGGTGATGTCGTATTTCTCCAAATAATAAATGAGCTCTTGCTCAAAGCGGTTGGCGTCTATTTCTACGCGGAGTTCTGACACAGCGCGTTCCAGACGCTCGCGAATGGTATCCAAACGAGAAGGGTCCAATTTTTTGATATCCTCTAATCTAGCTCTCAACGTTTCCAAACGTTGCACAAAATCTTTTTCGAGAACACTGCCTTCTTCCGAACGGAAATCCATCATTTTAGACAAGGCAGCATGAGTCGCTTCCAAAACCGCTTTTCGCTCCGCATCTTCTATATCGGTTTTGTCACTTTTCATGGCGTCAGGCATTCGCAAAGCCAATTCCAAAAGCTTTAAGGATTCCCCATCGGCCAATTCCCTCAACTGCTCCATATAGTTCAAAACCACACCCTTATTGACTTCAGACGTAGTTTCTTCTCCGGTGATTTCTATTAATAATCCAAAATCAACCTTACCACGCACCAATTCATCCGCAATCAGTTTTCTGATGTCAAGCTCCATCTCGCGATAGCCTTGCGGCATGCGCGCGTTGATGTCCAGGTTTTTGCTGTTAAGGGATTTAATTTCTACGGTTATTTTTTTGGAAGGCAGTTGCACTACGTGCTTTCCAAAACCAGTCATGGATTGAATCATGCAGTATTCAAAATTTTGACAAAGGTAACAAAATGGGCGTGCAGGTCTATTCGCCCAGCTCTCTCACCCAAATATTCCGGAAACTCACACGACTATTGTCGTTATGGTCTTGCAACATTAATGGCGCTTTACCGTGGGCTTCGTATTTGGGCCAACCAATGTATTTGATGGTTCCTTCAATTTCGAAATGGTCCTGAATCAAGACACCGTTGTGTAGAACCGTAACCGTAGCCGGCGTTTTAATGTTCCCTCCCTTAGTGAATTCCGGCGCATGAAAAATGATATCGTAGCTATTCCATTCGCCACTGGGCACAGAAGCCATCGCTAGAGGAACGGATTGTTTATACAGCGCCCCTACCTGTCCGTTGACATAGGTGGGATTGTCATTGTTATCCAAAATCTGTACTTCGTAGCGTTTTTGAAGAAACACACCACTGTTGGCGCGATTTTGTCCTTCGCGTTGAATTTCGGCTGGCGATTTCCATTCGATATGCAATTGCATACTTCCAAAATTGCGTTTGGTTTGAATGTTCCCCGTTCGATCTTTAACCGTCATGCTTCCGTCCGCATTTAAGGTCCATTTCACAGCTGAACTATCCGCAACTTGAACCCACTCCTCAAATCCAGAGCCATCAAAAAGCACAATAGCATCACTAGGTGGTTTTCCTTGCATCCCTGGAACCACTTTAGGTGGAACCGGCTCATAAAATTCCGTAGCTTCAGGATTGGTAGGCTCTTTCTCTTGGCCTTGAACCCCGACCCATGAAAATACCGCTAACGCTATCAGGATATGGTTTTTATGAATCATCTTATAGTGCTGTTATCTTAATGTTCTTGTATGCGATTTCGATGGTTTCGCCATTGTCTTGCAATGCGATTTTACCCGTTTGCGATTTTCCAAAGGCCTCCCAATCTGCAAACTTTGAGTTGGCTACCATAGCATCCCACGCTTCACCATTTACGGGAAAAGTTACGATTTCAGAATCATTCAAAACCACACTCCCTTTATTGGACTTATGGTCGATGGTTATCACATAGTGATTCCATTCGCCAACCGGCTTTACCACATCTTTTGAAGGAGAAACCATGTCATATAGCGCCCCTGCTTGATGTGAAGTGCCATTTTTGGCATCAGGATGGCTAACATTATCCAAAACTTGAATCTCTGGACCGGTGTAATACGGTTCTGGATACTTTTCATCTTCGACCACACCCCACATAATACCGCTATTGGCACCATCTGAAACACGCCATTCCAAAGAAAGTACAAAACTGGTATAGGCATTGTCCGTAACCATATTGAATCGGTTTCCGTCGGTGCGATGCTCCGTTGTCTTTAGTACCATGGCGCCATCTTCCAAGACCCAAGCATCGGGCACCTCTTTTCCAGGATACACGTGCCATCCATCAAATGAGGAACCATCGAATAATATTTCCCATTCCTCCTCTGTTTTGGTCATTTCTACTTCCTCCTCAACAGAAGTTTCTTCTTCCGTTTCTGTTTTCTTGTTTTCCTTGCACCCAAAAATCAAGAGTAGGCCCAAGCATGCGATATATTTTTTCATAATCCTAAAATTCTTTTGAGTTTAGCTTCATCTGTTTCAGAACCGGCAAAGTCGTCAAAGGTTTTTTCTGTAGCCTCAATAATATGATCTTGAATGAATTTAGCACCTTCCTTAGCACCTTGCTCCGGACTTTTAATACAGCATTCCCATTCCATTACGGCCCAAACATCACAACCGTACTGAGTCAATTTCGAGAAGATGGTCTTGAAATCAATTTGACCATCACCTAGTGAACGGTACCGCCCAGCACGATCGCCCCAATCGTTGTATCCACCAAAGGCACCTTTTTTCCCGGTCGGATTGAATTCAGAATCCTTTACATGAAACGCTTTGATAAACTCATGGTAGTGGTCAATATAGGTGATATAATCCAGTTGTTGGAGGACAAAGTGACTCGGGTCATACAAAATATTGACGCGTTTGTGGTTGCCGGTCGCTTCCAAAAAACGTTCGAACGTATCTCCATCGTGCAAATCCTCACCGGGATGTATTTCATAACAAACATCTACCCCTTCTTCGTCAAAATGGTCCAATATGGGCATCCAACGTTTGGCAAGCTCCGCAAAACCCATTTCTACCAACCCTGACGGACGCTGTGGCCAAGGGTGTGCGGTATGCCACAACAAAGCACCTGAAAAGGTAGCATGAGCAGAAATACCCAAACGCCGACTGGCAGTGGCGGCCTTTTTCACGGTTTCAATGGCCCATTCGGTGCGCGCTTTGGGATTCCCTTTATATTCATCAGGGGCAAAATTATCGAACATGATGTTGTAAGCCGGATGAACCGCAACTAGCTGACCTTGTAAGTGGGTAGACAATTCCGTGATTTCCAAACCATAGGAATTGATGGTTCCCTTTAACTCATCACAATAATCTTGGCTCTCAGCAGCCTTGTCCAAATCAATTAAAAACGATTCCCAAGTTGGAATTTGGATGCCTTTATAGCCTAAATCAGAAGCCCATTGGCATAAGCCTTCGAGAGAGTTGAATGGAGGTTTACTGTCAACGAACTGCGCCAAGAAAACCGCAGGTCCCTTAATTGTTTTCATTCACATGTTTTTTGAAATACACAAATCCCAAAGTATAGGATTTATCTATTATATTTATTAGTTAGAGTTTAGCTGAAGCTGTTTCAGCAAGCACCATAAATATAGCAATTCGCTTACAATAAAAGCGCCCACCAATGGCAAACAAAGACATCATTTACGACGCAATCGTTGTAGGAACGGGAATCACTGGAGGGTGGGCCGCAAAAGAGCTCTGCGAACAGGGTTTAAAAACCCTGGTACTTGAACGAGGCCCAATGGTAAAGCACATTCAAGATTACAAAACCATGAATGACGACCCTTGGGACTATCCTTTTTTAGGAGAGCTTACCCGAGAGGAAAAGAAAAAATATCCGAAGCAGTCGCGGCTGGGTTGGGCCCCAAAAGATGATGTCAAACACTTTTTTGTCAACGACTTGGAACATCCCTACCAAGAAACTAAACGTTTTGATTGGATTCGAGGCTATCACGTAGGAGGTAGAAGTTTGACTTGGGGACGCCATAGCTATCGTTGGAGCGACCTTGATTTTGAAGCTAACAAAAAAGAAGATATCGCTGTGGATTGGCCCGTTCGCTACAAGGATATCGCACCTTGGTATGATAGAGTAGAGTCTTATATCGGAGTCAGTGGCGAAAAACTAGGGTTGTCACAACTTCCAGATGGTATTTTTCAGCCGCCGATGGAATTGAACTGCGTGGAAAATGATTTACGCCGTTCCATGGAAACGGAATTTGAAGATGGCCGTGTGCTCACACCCGGAAGGGTTGCTCATATTACCGAAAAAACAACCAAATTCGAAGGCAGAGGAACCTGCCAATATCGAAATCGATGCTGGAGAGGTTGCCCCTTCGGTGGTTATTTTAGCAGTAATGCTGTTACGCTACCCGCCGCAGAGCGAACCGGAAAACTCACCTTGAGACCCAATAGTATCGTACATGAAGTCGTTTATGATGAACATACAAAATTGGCTTCAGGGGTTAAGGTAATTGATGCCGAAACTCAGGAGAAGATTACATTCAAAGGCAAAATTGTATTTCTCTGCGCCTCGGCCATGGCCTCAGTGGGTATTTTGCTACAGTCCAAGTCTGCTAGTTTTCCCAACGGGATGGGCAACAACCATGACCAATTGGGTCGAAATATTATGGATCATCATTATCAGCTTGGTGCTTCAGCTTTGGTTGAAGGTCATCTGGATAAATATTATAAAGGACGAAGACCTAACGGATTTTATATTCCACGATTTGTGAATTTGGATGCTTCATCACAACGAGAAGACTTTATTCGTGGTTTTGGTTATCAAGGGGGAGCTAGTCGAGGTAGATGGCAAGAATCCATTTCAGAGATGGGTTACGGCAAATCCTTTAAAGAATCCATTCTAAAACCTGGTAATTGGGAAATTGGTATGAGCGGATTCGGCGAAATGTTGCCCCACCCGGAAAACAAGGTTACGCTAAGTGCAACCGAAAAAGACAAATGGTGACTCCCTCAACTGGACTTTGATGTAGAATTCAAGACGAATGAACGCAACATGCGGAAAGCTATTATTGAAGAAGCCGTGAGCATGTTCAAAAAGGCGGGATTCAAAAACGTAACGCCCTATGAGAATTCTACGGGACCCGGATTGGGCATTCATGAAATGGGGGGAGCCCGCATGGGTAGTAACACAAAAACTTCTGTAGTAGACCGAAATAATAGTTTGCACGATGTCAAAAACGTTTTTGTAACCGATGGCGCCTTTATGACTTCCGCCAGTTGTGTAAACCCGTCATTGACGTATATGGCTTTTACCGCTCGAGCGGCTAACTTTGCAGCTCAGGCATTTAAAAATCAAAACTTTTCCTGATATATTATGGACAACGCTTCAGCACGAAATCTTTGGGGTGATTTTTTAGACGCGCATTTGGAATATGCATCTGAACCCGCGCCCAAGGTCATTCATTTTTGTGACAACCAAAAGGACGCCGACGTGTGTGCCGATTTAGTGAAAAAAAATATCAAACGCGCTACCTCCCATTCCTTGCTTGGGCTTCAAATGCGAAACGAAAAGTTGCCTAAAATAGGGGATTTTGCCATTGTTACGGATTGGAAGGGTGATGCACAAAGCGTTATTCGAACGGTACAGGTGAAATTGATACCGTATTTCGCCATTCGTGAAGAGCACGCCAAACTGGAAGGGGAAGGGGATAAAACCCTAAACCACTGGCAAAAAACCCACTGGGATTATTATACGAGGGAATTGCAGGAGTTCGGCAAAGCACCGATAGACAGTATGATAGTGGTATTCGAACAGTTTGAGAAACTGTTCGCACGTTAAGTCCCAAGTTTTATCTCGATTAGTCTAAATTGACCCAAATGTTTCCTTCTTTGTGGGAAGCTACCGTGCCTTCAATAAAGTTGAGCCCGCGAACGCCATCCAACATGGTTGGGAATTCTCCATCATTGTAATCTTCTCCACGGATGGCTCTTGCTACTCCTAAATAGATATTGGCCATGGCATCGAAAATACCTTCAGGATGCCCCGGAGGGAGCTTGGTGCCATCCAACGAAAGTTTAGAATTATAGGCATGTCCTGGCTTCAATACTTGCAACGGTTCAGTATCGCTCAACCAATACAGGTAGTTGGGATTTTCTTGTTCCCATTTGAAGGCACCTTTTTCACCATAAATGGCTATGGACAAACCATTCTCTTCGCCAGTCGCTACTTGACTGCTTCGAATAACGCCCTTAACATGATTATCCAAACGAATCAAGACCGTACCGTCAACATCCA
>CALBPG010000263.1 GCA_937899065.1 uncultured Allomuricauda sp. | reverse complement strand
GCTTAAATGGCTCGACGGGTTTAAACGAAGTCACTCCAAACTTTGCAGCCTCCTGTTTCGCGCCTGGTGCCCAAGCCGTCAAATTGTTGATTCTACTATCATTTGAAGGGTGCGTACTCATGAACTCTGGTGGTGATTGTCCGCCAGATTTTGCTTTCATTCTACGCCAAAGATTTGCTGCCTCATCCGGATTGTATCCCGCTATCGCCATAATTTGAAGTCCAATACGGTCTGCTTCGGTTTCATGGCTTCGACTAAAAGGTAACATAACGCCTAAAGTAGAACCCAATCCATACGCTTGATTGAACGTATTTCGTTTTTGAGGGTCTTGAATGGCGACGTTACCAGCAACCGCTCCAATCTGTTGTAACATACCGGCGCTCATTCGCTGGGCTCCGTGGTCGGCCAAGGCGTGGGCTACTTCGTGCCCCATGACTACTGCAACACCCGTTTCTCCCTGACAAATCGGTAAAATACCGGTATAAAATACAATCTTGCCTCCAGGCATGCACCAGGCATTTACGGTTTCGTCATTGACCAAGTTGTACTCCCATTTGTAATCTTTCAAATATCCGGCATGACCATTTGCATTCAACCAACGCTCAGCCGCAGAGGCAATTCGCTGGCCAACTCTAGTAATCATCTGGGCATCTTTTGTTCCCTTAACGACCTTGTTTTCATTCAAGAACTGGTCATATTGGGCAAAGGCCATGGGAAATATTTGACTGTTCGGATAAAAGTTCAAAGTGCTTTTACCCGTAAAGGGATTGGTTTTACAGGCGAAAACCCCGAGAAAAACCAAGACGGTTAGCAAAAATCTCTTCATAATGGAAAATGTTTAGTAGAGGTAAATTACAAAATTATTTTCCGGATAGATGAAGCTCGGTAAAATCCTTGGTCACCTCAATGGTGTTGTCTCCATTCAACTTGATGGCCTTTAAATCCACTACTTCATTGTCTACCTCAACTTCATTGATTTTGAAAGGTAGCCCGTGGAAGGTCATTTTCATATGCTCGTAAGGCGTTATGAATTCACCATCTTTAAATTGTTGGATTATCAGTTCGTTCTCTTTACCACGCAAACGGAACTTTCTTAGGCTGTAACGTCCTTTCTTATAGTCGTAACCGTCTTGTTGGTCTTCATAAACCGATGAGTTTTCAATACCTTCTGTATAATAGACATCAATTTCCAATACTTCGATTTCCTTTTCTCCCACGTACTGCTGTACCGGATACTTCGGAATCATCGCCCCAGCTTTCACGAACAAAGGAATCTTATCTATACCTGCCGCAACCCATTTTTCGACGCCTCCTTCAACGGCTTCATCGGTCCAATAGTTGAACCAAGTCCCTTTTGGGAAGTACATTCTTCGTCCTTGCGCATTGGGTTCTTGCACCGGACAAACCAAAAAGTGCTTCCCAAACATGAATTCATCGGTTCTAAAGTGGGTTTGCGTATCGTTTTGGTCATAAAATACCAAGGATTGCAACATTGGCTGCCCCGTTTGAATATAGCGATAAAACATCGTGTACAAATACGGTAGCAATTGGTAGCGCAATTCTACGTAAGTTCTTACGATATCCGTGATTTCTTCACCAAAAGACCAAGGTTCTTGGTCTCCATGGTCTCCGCTGGAATGCACTCTACAAAACGGATGAAAAATAGCCAGCTGCATCCATCTCGCGAACAACTCTCCGTTGGGTTGTTCCGCAAAACCTCCGATATCGGAGCCTACAAAAGAATACCCACTCAAACACATTCGTTGCATCTGCCCAGGTCGCTACGTTGTCGCCAGTCCAAGTAGCGCAATACCGTTGAGTTCCTGAGTAAGCAGCACGGGTCAATACGAAAGGACGTCTTGGAAACATGAATTTCTTTACCCCATCATAGGTGGCACGCACCATTTGCATACCGTAAATGTTGTGTGCTTTTCTATGACTGCAGGGATGTCCGTCGTAGTCGTGGCGTACATCTAAATTGGCTGTCTTGGTAGGAACTTCCATTACGGCAGGCTCGTTCATATCATTCCAAACGCCTTTCACACCCATATCTGCAACCATTTCTTTATACAGACCAGACCACCATTCGCGTACTTCAGGATTGGTGAAATCAGGGAATTTACAGGGCCCAGGCCAAACTTTACCTTTAAAATGAGGCCCATCGGCACGTCTACAGAAGAACCCATTGTCCATCGCTTGCTGATATACCCAGTAATCGCGGTCAATCTTGATTCCCGGGTCAATCATAGTGACGGTTTTAAAACCATCTTCCTCTAGTTCCTCAATCATTTTCTTAGGATTGGGAAAATATTGGTTGTTCCAGGTGAAACAACGGAAGCCTTCCATATAATCGATATCCAAGTAAATGGCATCACATGGAATTTTTAACTTTCGAAAAGTACTCGCTACTTCTTTCACGCGACTTTCTGGATAATAACTCCATTTGGATTGATGAAAACCCAGAGCCCATAAAGGTGGTAATTCAGGAACGCCGGTCAAATCCGTATACGCTTCTACGACCTGCTTCATCTCTGGACCGTAGAAGAAATAATAGTTCATTTCGCCACCATCAGCCCAAAAACTAGTAACGTTTCGCTTTTCCATGGCGAAGTCGAAGTAGGTACTGAAAGAGTTATCGAAAAAGACTCCATAAGCCAAGTTTTCCTTCAACCCTATATAAAAAGGAATGGATTTATATAGCGGTTCCTGGTCTTTTCCGTAGGCATAGGAGTCTGTTGCCCAATTGTTTACACGTTTTCCTTTAAGATTGGTATGGGATGCCTTGTCCCCCATTCCGTAGAAACTCTCGCCAGAATGACAAACCTTGCTCATTTTCACGATGTTGCCTCCGTAGTCGTAGTTCTCTTCCCAATGAAAGCCCAACTCATCTTCACTGATGATTTTATCATCCAAATCGGTGATTTGTACTTTAAGGTTGGACTTGTTGACGTGTATTTTGATTTTGGAGGTGGTAATCACATACTCCGGTACTTCTTCCTTCACCTCCAAATCATTGAATCCTAGATTCACATCTTCGCTGATGGCATAGGAAAAATCAGGTTCAAACACGTGTTCAGTAGCGTAGCGAAAACGTACCAAACTATCCCGAAGGATGGTTAACTGTAAGATTACCCCGTTATGAGTCGTGAAATATATCTTCTCGTTTTCTTGCTTGAAATCGACAATTTGATTGGGGATTTGATTCCCCCTTTTCTCAATCTCTGTATTTGTAATCATTAATGGCTATTTGTAAGGAACAAAAGAACTATATTCCTCTGATAATATAAAATGATGTTTGAATAAATGGTTGGTTTAATCCTAAGAAACCATTATTTGTAAACCACTACGCCCAAAGGAGGTAGGTTCAGGGTTATGGATTGGTCCTGACCGTTCCATTCTTTTGCTGTTGGCTTGGCAGATTTTTTACCAATACCGCTTCCTGAATAATTGGTGCTATCACTATTAAACAAAAGCTTCATGGTTTTGCTTTTGGGAACACCCACTCGGTAGTTATTTCGCGGAACAGGTGTAAAATTACAAACCACAAGAAGCGTGTCTTCTGGATTGTTTCCTTTTCGCAAATAGGAAATCACTGCGTTCTCGGCATCGTTGTATTCCACCCATTGAAACCCTTCCTGACTGAATTGTTTTTCGAAAAGCGCTGGTTCTGTTTTGTATAATTGATTCAAATCGCGAATCGTCTTCTGAATTCCGGAATGAAAATCATATTGGGTCAAATGCCAGTCCAAACTATTCTCGAAATCCCATTCTGAAGACTGTCCAAATTCACCTCCCATAAACAACAGGTTTGCACCTGGATGCGTAAACATGTATCCGTATAGCATGCGCAAATTGGCAAAACGTTGCCATTCATCTCCCGGCATGCGATACAATAAAGATTTTTTGCCATACACCACCTCATCATGCGAAAAGGGAAGCATAAAGTTCTCCGTAAAAGCATACGTCATACTAAAGGTGATGTCATTCAGGTCATACGAGCGATAAACGGGTTCTTTTTTGAAAAATTCAAGGGTGTCGTGCATCCATCCCATCATCCACTTCATCCCAAAGCCCAATCCACCAAAATGCACCGGTTTGGAAACCCCGGTAAAGGCTGTAGATTCTTCAGCTATGGTTTGTACCCCTTTGAAATTACCATATACCTCTTGGTTCATTTCCCGCAAAAAGGACATGGCCTCCAAGTTTTCATTGTTTCCATACATATTGGGTTCCCATTCGCCGTCTTCTCGGGAATAATCCAAGTACAACATTGAAGCCACCGCATCCACACGAAGGCCATCCACATGGTATTGGTCTAACCAAAAAATTGCATTGCTGATTAAAAAGGCCCTGACTTCATTTCGTCCGTAGTTGAAAATCAAACTTTTCCAATCGGGATGATATCCTCTTCTACGGTCTGGGTGTTCGTATAGGTTTGACCCATCGAAAAACCCAAGCCCATGGGCATCTTCCGGAAAGTGCGAAGGCACCCAATCCAGTATTACCCCAATCCCTTTTTGATGGAATATATCCACCAGCACCTTAAAATCCTCAGGTTTTCCAAAACGTGAGGTTGGCGCAAAGTAACCTGTAAGCTGATAGCCCCAAGAGGGGTCAAAAGGATATTCCATAATGGGCATAAACTCCACATGAGTGAAGCCCATATCGTGCACATAATCCACCAAATCATCAGCCAACTCCAGGTAGGTCATAAACTCCCAGCCATTTTTCTTTTTCCAAGAGCCGAGATGCACTTCATAAACGGAGTAGGGTTTATCTAGTGCATTATGATTTTCACGATTGGCCATCCAATCGCTATCCTTCCAAGCGTATTCTCCGTTCCAAACCACCGAAGCGGTTTTTGGGGGTTGTTCACAATATCTTCCAAAAGGGTCAGCCTTTTCAGTAACGACGTCATTATTGTGCGACCAGATTTTATACTTGTATAGTGAACCTATGTCAACTCCTGGAATAAATCCTTCCCAAATACCACTTTGGTCCCAGCGTACATTTAGAGGATGTTGATCCCCGTCCCAGTGGTTGAAATCACCAATCACTGAAACTGCTTTGGCGGAAGGAGCCCATACCGCAAAATAGGTACCCTTTTTACCGTCAACTTCGATAGGATGCGCCCCTAGTTTTTCATATAATCTGTAGTGCTTACCCGATTTGAACAGGTCAATATCAAAATCTGAGAATAGGCTATGTGGTAATACGTTTGACATATTAGTTTTTGTTTAGAATCCCAAGAATACCTCTTAATGGAATTACCGCCCAAGTAGGTCTAGAGTTCATTTCGTAACCCAATTCGTAGACCGCTTTTTCGAGCATGCAATATTCCAAAAGGTAAACCCTTTCTTGGGTATATCCAATGTTGATGTTGTTTTGTTGAATTAATTCCACGTAGGAGTGCAAAAATACTCCGATAAAGTAGGCATATAAGGTCTCCCCTGCTTGAAACAATTCTTCCAAGGCATAGGGATATTTGTTCTGATTATTGAAGATTGCCGCGTACACTGCATAGTGAAACGAACGGAAAATTCCCGCGACATCTTTTAGGGGAGGTTGCTTTACCTTTCGGTCACGGATGGTGCTTTCCGGTTCTCCCTCAAAATCCAATAAATAAAAATCATCATTCTTAACGAGCACTTGTCCCAAATGATAATCACCATGTACCCGAAGGCGTTCGCCTTTTAGCTTGGTCCAATCAAAACTCAAAAAACGCTTTCGAATTTCGTTTTTACGCTCCAAGAATTCTTTGGCTAAGGTTTCGGAAAGTCCTTCAAGCTTGTGAATATTGTTTTCGACCGTGTTTAATCGGTTTTGAAACTGGTACAACAGTCGATTTTTGAGCCATACCTCGTAATCCCCATTAAAGTGTTCTGGAGTGAAAGCCGTATCCTCAAACTCGGAACCCAAAGCGATATGCATTTCTGCTGTGCGTTCAGCGAGTTTTTGGAGCCGAAGAAAAATGCTAAGACCCGCCCAATCAATGATTTCTGGGGGAACATCTTGAATGCCCAAACGGGTGAACAAGGCTACCTTAGGCAGCTCCAAGAAGCGTATTTTTTTGCGGTCCAAACATTCAAAAATCTCGTCAATTTCTTTACTCATGAATTCCCAAGCGTCCCCTTGATTAGGCACTAGACTTTGCATAAGTGCTATGGTAATGTTGGCGTTATCGGAATCAATAATGCTCAAACTTCCCATATAAGCGGGTGTATTCTGATATTCTTTTTTTTCGCTCAAGAATAGGCTCATCTCGTAATCCGGATTTTTATCTGCATAAATGCGCCGGAAAAACTTGATGACAAACTTGTCGTTAATGATAATGGAGGTATTGCTTTGCTCCATCCCCATATATCGTGAAGATTCAAATACAGTATCATGGAAGTGAACGCTTTTATGATAGCGCACTTTTGTGGTATCATTAGGCTCGGCGGTTACCAAGCGTTCGAAAACCAATTTGCGAAAAGCTTCCAAGTTTAAGGCATCAATAATAAAACCATCTACCCCATTCAGTTTCAAAGGAAGAATCCTATCCTTCTTGGCAAACTTCTCATCCGAAACAAAAGCAATCGGTAAAAAGTAGTGCTGATAAAAAGCCTCCTCAAAATTGATTTCAAGGATAAGCCCATAATATACTTCGCCGTGTTGCTGAATACGAAAGTGCTCGGGGAGTTCAATGTACTTTAGCTTGCTTGACTTGCCCCCATACCAGCGTTGTTGAACGATGTATTCCTGCAAAACACTTGACAAAAACACCTCAATAAAACCGTCATCCTCGAGAAGGTTTTCCCAGGCGATATTGAATTCGTATGGAGGTTTTTTGCCCATGTCTTCCCGCTATTCCTTTATGATTTCAAAGATATGAACCGGCGTTTTCGAATATAGCTCCACAAAATTCCATTCGTCATGCCAACGATATTCATTTTGGGTAATGCCATCCTTCAACAGAACACCATTGCCATTCGTTTCTCCAATACTATCCCAAGGGAATTGCAACATTCCTTGTTGCATATGATGACTGTCCAAACTGATGACCACCAAAACTTGGTCTGTTTTATCATGATTCCATTTATGGAAGGCTAAAATCTGGTCATTTTCGATAGCGCAAAACCGAATGTTATTGGTTTGTTGCAAAGCAGGCCTGTCCTTCCGAATTCCATTAATAAGTGTAATTAAATATGTCAAATGATTCTGTAGCGTCCAGTCCCAATGATGAATCTCGTATTTTTCACAGTCTTTGTATTCTTCTTTATTGGGTAGCGGTTCGGACACCATTTGCTCGAACACGGGACCATAAATTCCAATATTACTGCTCAAGGTTGCCGCTAGCGCGTAACGTATGCTATGCATGGACTCATTGGCACCTTGCAGATGATAAGGATTGATATCTGGTGTGTTGGGCCAAAAATTCGGTCGGAAATATTCTTTCATTTCTGAAGTGGTCAATTCCACCATGTACTCCATCAATTCATATTTGGAAACGCGCCAAGTGAAATAGGTATAGCTTTGGGATAAACCTTGTTTCGCCAACTGCTGCATTACCTTAGGCCTTGAAAAAGCTTCGGATAAGAACAGTACATCTGGATAATCTTTTTTGACCTCGCCAATCAACCAATTCCAGAAGTAATAGGGTTTGGTATGCGGATTATCGACCCGAAACACACGAATCCCGCAGCCTATCCAATGCAAAACTATGGATAGCAAGCCTTCCCAAAGTTCCTTGTACTGTTTGGTTTCAAAATAGAAATTGACAATATCCTGATATTTTTTAGGCGGATTTTCGGCATACTGAATGGTGCCATCTGGCCGTTTTCGAAACCAATCTGGGTGTTCAGTAATAAAGGGATGGTCAGGAGCAGCTTGAAAAGCCAAATCCATGGCCACTTCAATCCCCTCTTTTTTAGCGAGTTTAACTAATTTCTTGAAATCCTTCTCAGTTCCCAACTCGGGGTGGATAGCCGTATGTCCACCATACTTTGACCCAATAGCCCATGGAACGCCGGAATCGCCCTCTTTGGCTTCTACGGTATTGTTCTTGCCTTTACGGTTGACTTCCCCAATAGGATGAACTGGTGGAAAATATAAGACATCAAAACCCATTGCTGCGATTCGTGGCAATAGGGCTTCACAATCTTTAAAAGTGCCATGTTGTCCTTTTTCGGGTGCAGCAGACCTTGGAAAAAACTCATACCAAGTACTAAAAGTTGCTTTTTGTCGGTCAACGTATGCTTGAAAGGTTCCGCTGGTATTGGCGAACAAACGCTGTGGATATTTCAAAAACCACTCGTGAAGGGAATCGGAGGTAGCAATGGTTATCGCTTCATCATATTTGGACTCATCCATAAAGGTATCCGACCATTTTTTTTTTTTCTACTTGTCACGCTCTCCTAACTTTTTCTGTAAAATCTTCAAATATTGAATCCCATCCAATAACTCGCTACGAACATGCTGTCCATCTTTCAACTTCGCCTCAATGCCGTGCTGCCAGTTCAAGGCATAGTCAACCCAGCCCTTTAGCTTGTATTCATAAAACCCTTGTTTGGTGACTTTGAAAACAGCTTCAAAAACATCATTTTGCTGCTTTTGCATTCGCTCTGAGGTAAAATCCTTATCCCCTTCGTGTTTATAAAGTAGTTCAGCTTGAATGATATCGTGACCATCTGGAAGGATATCAGCACTCACTTGAACATGGTCATCTACTACTCTTTTAATAAAAAAACTACCTGCTTCAAGCTGTGGGCGTATGTTCTCAATAACCACCCGTTGTTGTTTGAGCATATCTCGGTTTTAGTTGGTCTTTACCATAAATATAGACAATATCGCCTAACCCTTTCATCTGGTATTTGGCTTTTGTAAAAAATCATTTTTAGCTCTGTTTCATTTTTTGGAACGCTTTTTGAAAAGTACTTTCCAAACAGAATCAAAAATCAGAAATCATGAAGAAAATCAATACGTTTTTAGCAGCTTGCTTAGTAATCTTTTTAGTCGCCTGTGAGGGCCCTGCAGGACCTCCAGGATTTGACGGGCTTGATGGTCTGGATGGACAAGATGGTCTGGATGGCGTAAACGTAACCGGGCAAATCATAGATATTGAAGGTACTTTTTCCGAAGCGAATGAGTTTGCCATTTTCTTCGAATTCCCCCAGACCATTGAAGTATTCGATACCGATGTGGTTTTGGTATACTTGCTGTTTGAGCAGTTGGAAGATTCTCAAGGAGGTGCTCCTATTGATGTATGGAGGCTTTTACCGCAAACTCGAATCCTAGACCAAGGACTGCTACAATACAATTATGACCATACCTTTTTGGATGTCAATATATTTTTGGAGTCAGATTTTGACTTAACTACCCTTCCCGCTGGTGATACGGACAATCAAGTGTTCCGAATCGCTGTAATACCAGCAGATGACTTGGCTAACGGCAGAATGGATACTTCCAATGTGAATGCCGTAATGGGATTACTAGGTGTGGAAGAAAGCGCAATTCAAAAAATTACTTTGGAATAAACAAACGAACACTCTGAAAAGCCCTATTCCAAATCGGATAGGGCTTTTTTTGTTTTTGCCCGCCAAGCCTTAATTTTGAAAGGAAGTAACGGTTTTTCGACTGATACGAAAAGGAACTACGTGAGAAAAGAATTGCTTTGGTTGTTTTTGGTTTTGATGATGAGTTGTCAAAAGGTCTCAAAAGAGACCAAGGCCTTGACAGTGGAATCCAAAGAAGCTACGAAATATCCGATTACCAAAACGGATGCTGAATGGCGTGCTCAGCTTACAGACGTAGAATATTATGTATTACGAAAAGCAGCTACGGAAAATGCCTTCACTAGTGAGTTATTGAACAACAAGGAAAAAGGCACGTATGTATGTGCTGGATGCGATACACCCCTTTTCCGAAGTGAACATAAATACAAATCTGGAACGGGTTGGCCTTCTTTTGATCGTGAAATTGAAGGCAATGTAGCGTACACCGTCGATTATAAAATTGGATATGCCCGAACAGAGGAGCATTGCGCAACCTGTGGCGGACACCTAGGCCATGTATTTAATGACGGTCCAATTGCCACTACGGGCAAAAGACACTGCATCAACGGAGTTGCATTAAACTTTGTTCCAGACCCAAAATAAACCTTATAATACTATCAGTTTTTGAAAAAGTACAGTGTAGAAAAAAGTGAATCGGAATGGAAGGAGCAACTCTCGCCAGAATCCTACAAAGTTTTACGGCAAAAGGGAACTGAGTACCCACATACCGGGAAGTTCAACCTCCATTTTGTTAAAGGCAACTACCATTGCAAAGCGTGTAATGCCAAATTGTTTGAAAGCCAACACAAATTTGAAAGTGGCTGCGGTTGGCCTTCTTTTGACCAAGCAGTAGAAGGCGCAATCGAATATATTCGTGATACGTCGCATGGCATGATTCGAACAGAAACAGTATGTGCCAATTGCGGCAGCCATTTGGGACATGTTTTTGACGACGGGCCTAGAGAAACCACGGGGCAACGGTATTGTATAAATTCGGTAAGTCTTGACTTTGATAGTGACTCAGAATGACGCCTTTCGAAAAATCATATTTGACCAGTGCACGCTCCGAGCTGACGCGCTACAAAACCATGGCCGAAAAGACATTCGACCAGTTGGATGACGAACAATTGTTTTGGCGTCAGTCAGCATCTGACAATTCCATTGCATTTATTGCAAAACATATCGTGGGAAACATGCGAAGTCGATGGACCAACTTTTTCACGGAAGATGGTGAAAAAACGTGGCGTAACCGCGATACAGAATTTGAAGGACCTTATGCCAACCGCCAAGAAATGTTGACCGCATGGCAAGAAGCATGGGAAATTCTGTTTTCGGTCATCGACAGTGTCGACGAGAGCAATTACGATAACACGGTCAACATACGAGGAGAAGCACACAGCATTCCTGCAGCCTTGAACCGTCAATTGGCGCATTACGCCAGTCATGTTGGGCAAATCGTGTTTTTGGGCAAAATGTTGAAAGGTAAACGTTGGACTTCTTTATCAATTCCCAAAGGAAAATCCGACGCTTTTAATGCCACGATGTTCAAGTCAAAGTCCTGAACAAGCGTACTTCCTTTTTTCCAAGCAAACAGAGTTGGCAAATGGTATGGTAATTCCGTATTTTTGCACCTGTTTCTGAAAAACCAAATTTCTTTAAATCCATCAAAATCGAGTAAAATGAGCAATTTCGATGTTATTGTTTTAGGTAGTGGACCCGGCGGCTATGTAACCGCGATACGCGCTTCGCAACTTGGCATGAAAACGGCCATTGTTGAAAAAGAGAGCCTAGGGGGTGTTTGTTTGAATTGGGGCTGTATTCCTACCAAAGCATTATTGAAATCCGCTCAAGTTTTTGAGTATTTGAAACACGCCGAAGACTACGGTCTTAGCGCCAAAAAAGTAGAACATGATTTTGACGCCGTAGTGAAACGTAGTCGAACTGTTGCGGACGGAATGAGCAAGGGTGTACAGTTCTTGATGAAGAAAAACAAAATCGAGGTCCTTCAAGGCTACGGTAAAGTAATGCCTGGTAAAAAAGTAGTCGTAAAAGGTGAACATGGTGACCCTGCCGAGTATTCTGCTGACCACATTATCATCGCTACAGGTGCACGGAGTCGAGAACTCCCTAGTCTTCCACAAGATGGTAAAAAAGTTATAGGTTACCGTAAAGCCATGACCTTGGAAAAGCAACCTAAAAAGATGATTGTGGTAGGAAGTGGTGCGATAGGCATAGAATTCGCTTACTTCTACAACTCCATGGGCACCGAGGTGACCGTTGTGGAGTACCTACCCAACATTGTACCGGTTGAGGATGAAGATATTTCCAAACAATTGGAGCGTAC
The DNA here is from genome assembly GCA_937899065.1 of uncultured Allomuricauda sp. Classification (GTDB taxonomy): domain Bacteria; phylum Bacteroidota; class Bacteroidia; order Flavobacteriales; family Flavobacteriaceae; genus Flagellimonas. The sequence goes on along the minus strand of CALBPG010000263.1, from coordinate 4,894 downwards.
CTTCAAAAAATCCGGTATTAAAATAAAAACCTCTGCAGAGGTAACCAGTGTGGATACGAACGGTGATGGTGTGAAAGCTACTGTAAAAACCGCCAAAGGTGAAGAAGTTTTGGAAGCAGACATTGTACTTTCTGCCGTAGGTATTAAAACCAATATCGAAAATATTGGGTTGGAAGACGTGGGAATTGCCGTAGACAGAGACAAAATATTGGTTAACGACTACTATCAAACCAACATTCCGGGCTACTACGCGATTGGTGATGTTACCCAGGGGCAAGCCTTAGCACATGTCGCTTCCGCGGAAGGAATTCTTTGTGTCGAAAAAATTGCAGGAATGCACGTGGAGCCTTTGGACTACGGAAACATTCCTGGATGTACCTATTGCACACCGGAAGTAGCTTCCGTTGGACTTACCGAAAAGCAGGCCAAAGAACAGGGATACGATATCAAAGTGGGTAAATTCCCCTTCTCAGCAAGTGGAAAAGCCAAAGCCTCTGGAAATTCAGATGGATTTGTAAAGGTAATTTTTGATGCCAAGTATGGCGAATGGCTAGGATGCCACATGATTGGTGCTGGAGTTACCGATATGATTGCGGAAGCAGTGGTAGCGCGCAAGCTGGAAACCACAGGACATGAAGTCTTAAAAGCGGTTCACCCCCACCCGACCATGAGTGAGGCGGTAATGGAAGCCGTTGCAGATGCCTACGATGAAGTAATTCACCTCTAATTCATGCTGAAAGTTTTTAGAGCTACGGCTATCCTTGAAGGGATTTCCTATTTGTTGCTTTTTGGGTTTACTATGCCCTTGAAATATTGGGCTGGGATACTGGAACCGAACAAAGTTGTAGGGTATGCCCATGGGGTGCTTTTTATCCTGTATGGCGTTCTGGCACTGGTTTTTTGTTGGGAAAGAAAATGGAGTATCAAACGTTTTTTGATTCTCTTTGTGGCTTCGTTATTGCCTTTTGGAACGTTTTACGCTGACAAGAAGTATCTGCAAAACATCCCTGCTACGTAAAGCTTTCGATGGCTAAATCATAACTAGAAAGTCCGAAGCCCAGAATGACTCCTTAAGCTCCGGCGGAAATATAGGACACGTGTCTAAAATCTTCACGCTGATGTGTATTAGAGATATGTACCTCAACAACTGGAGTTTCAATGGCTTTTACTGCATCACCTATACCCACAGAAGTATGCGTGTAAGCAGCGGCGTTTAACACAATCCCGTCATAGGAGAAACCTATCTCTTGAAGTTTCGAAATCAATTCACCTTCAATATTGGATTGATAGTACTCCAAAGTAATCTCCGGATACTTTTTACGCAGTTCTTCCAAATAGGCTTCAAAAGTGGTTCCACCATAGATTTCAGGTTCGCGTTTCCCAAGCAGATTCAGGTTGGGCCCATTGATAATCATGATTTTCATATCTCCAAAAGTAAATGAAAAAGGGCGGTAAACATACCGCCCTTCCAAATTCTATTTTGCACCTACCTTAGTTGAAGGCGTACTTTATTCCAAATCCAAAGGCTCCGGCTTCACCGTCTCCTGCATCGCTAATTACGATAGATGGACGCCAGTCGAAGTTGACCACTAAGGGTACCCCATTGATTTTAAAATCCAATCCGGCATGTGGACGAAGCGCAAAAATATTGTCAAAATCATCAACCAAAATGATACTCGGACCAATACCCGCATACCAGCGCAAGCCAGGAGCTCCGGAAAACTGGTCATGGTACGAGTATAAGGTAGTAATGATTGTGGCCCCATCTTCAAAGCCCAAATCCGCCTGACCGACATGGTTGCTGGAGAAAAAATACTTCGCACTTGGACCCACAAAAGTAGCGTTGTCATAAACATCGATACCAAGTCCAACGGCACCTTTATAGCTGGTTTGTGCAAAGGTTACACCAGCAAACATAAGTAAGCCAATTAAGGTTATCATCGTTTTTTTCATGTTCATCAGAGTTTAATTATTAATAGTTTTTGAATTGATTCGTGTTTTGGATTACTCCTGAATATTATCCCATGGCAAAAAAACTCCTTAGGATATAAGCACCGAGAACCTATTATTTTTAAATGTGTCCAACCGCGGGGCTGACACTATAGTAACATACGGATTAAAACAAGAAAAGGACGCCTGCCGTTACGATTCCGAAAGTACCTTCGTTATCCACAGCCCTGTAGGAAAGTGCTATTTCCGTAGTTCCAGAAATCTGTACGCCAACCATCGGAGCATAGTAAAATCCACCATCGTTACCTTCATTTATACCAATGGCATAGCCGATATCACCGCCAAACTTAAAGTCTGGTGTAATGAAAATACGCGTAGAGCCCGCAATGGGTAAAAACTGTACATCTTCAAAGTCTAGCTCGATTTCAATAAAGTCTCCAGATACGGTTACGGTTATCCCGAATGCATTAATAAATCCTGTAGCAAATCCAAAATCCAAAGTTTTGGACACTCCCCAATGGTAATTCAAATCCACCCCAATACTGAAACTGGAAAAGTCGGCCGCATCACCCACGGGTAATCCCGCATGAAAGCCTGCCCTAAAATTTGTTCGGTCGGTTTGGGCCGAAAGGGTTAGCATACCAATACTAGCGAATACTACAAAAAGAAAAAGCTTTTTCATCATGTTAAATTTGGTTGAGTACCTATAACGCAATCCGAAGCTTGGTAGTATTCTTACGTTGTCTGTAAACCGAAAAAGATAACCAACGCTATAAAAAACGATATCCCAATCCAATCGTCCAAAAATGCGTTCTTACCTTAATATCATCATCTCCTGTAAAGGAATTGCTGAATTGATAGGCATAGCGCGCCTTAAGTCTTAGGTCGTAGCTTATATCAAAGCCAATACCGCTTGCGGCTCCAAACGACAACCCCGTAAACCCATCCGGGATTTCTTCTAAACTAAAGTTAAACTGTGGCCCTGTGGAAAGACTCAATTGGTCCGAGAGCTTAAATTCGGCAAGAATAGGTGCCAATATCGCATTCGCATCCTCTATTCCTGCGAATAGCAATTCAGAATGAACTCCAAACCCAGAGTTGACTTCAAAATAAGCAAAGCCCCCTGCATAAAATCCTGAATTTGTTGTCGTTTCCGTGGTGTTGTCCTGCTTCGTACTTAGGTTGGCACTGGCAAAACCACCCGTTATTCCCCAATGAACATTTTGTCCGTGTCCAAAAAAAGCCCATCCCAAAAGGCAGGCAGTCAAAGTGATGTATCGTTTCATACTATTTTTTGATTGCCGTGAAAGTAGTGGGTCGAAGAAAAGACGCTCCATATCACTTGACGGTTGCCTTGTTTGACTTGACCAAATTGAATTCTTAAGAAAAAGGCAAATGTGTTAACTTGCCCATGCGAAATGAGGTGGAAAGACGCTTTACAGGATTATCAACATTATTTGGGCATTGAACGGGGCTTGTCTGAAAACTCTATAAAAAGCTACCGGCGCGACGTTCAAAAGCTAATCGATTTTCTAGAAGTACACCAACTCAGCGAAAACCCTGTAAACATACCTCCTGATGTCGTACAGCGTTTTTTGTACGAGACGGCAAAAGACCAAAACCCAAGGTCGCAAGCACGACTCATATCAGGGTTGAAGAGTTTTTTTGGCTACTTGATTTTCGAAAACCTACGAGATACCGACCCCTTGGAGTTGGTCGAATCACCTAAAATTGGACGCAAACTACCCGATACACTTAGCTTGGAGGAAATTGATTTGCTCATCGCGGCGATTGACCTTTCCAAACCAGAAGGGGAGCGAAACAGAGCCATTCTTGAAACCTTATACGGCTGCGGGCTGCGAGTATCTGAATTGATTCATTTAAAGTTGTCAGACCTCTTTTTTGAGGAGGGATTTATCCGCGTCATTGGAAAGGGACAAAAGCAACGTTTTGTACCCATATCCGATACCAATCAGAAGTATATCAATATTTATGTGGATTTGGTTCGTTCCCTTCTGACCGTTGAAAAAGAGAGTTCCGATATTGTTTTTCTCAACCGTCGTGGCAAACAATTGACACGAGCGATGATTTTTACCATAATTTAAAACCTAGCAGAAAAAATTGGGTTGAAAAAAAAGGTCAGTCCCCATACATTTCGGCATTCCTTCGCGACCCATTTACTCATGAACGGTGCCGACCTGCGTGCCATTCAACAAATGCTGGGTCATGAAAGCATCACCACGACCGAAGTGTATGTTCATGTGAATAGAGAGCATTTGACACAAGTATTGCTGGATTTTCACCCCAGAAGCCACAAATAGGTGCTCCAAAACGGTGTGGGAAATGCGCAGGATACAACTTATATTTGATAGGCTATCCTGAAAGGAAAAATATGAGTGAAAAAAAGAAATGGGGTTTCCAAAATTGGAGTACCGACCGGGTGTTGAGTGTTTCTGCCTTCTTCATAAGCATTATTTCGCTTGTAGCATTGTTGTATCAATCCTATTTAGCCAGAGCTGAATACTAGTTGATGCAAAAACATCAGATCGCGAGCGTAATGCCGTATCTGAACCAATTTTTCACCAATACCAAAGGAAATTATAGGATTGTATTTGGTAACGATGGATTGGGGCCCGCATTTATAAGAAGAGCCAAGTTTACGATGACCGATAGCCCTACTTTTACGAAAACTGATGATTTTTTACGTTATCTCGCAGAATCATACAAAGGGCTTGATACCCTGAAATATACCTACAGTACCATGTCTGAAGGTACTTTAATGCCCGCGAACAGTACCCAGGAGATGGTTTCTTTTCAAACTTCAGAAGAGTATCGCTTGTTTTACAACGTTTTGGTAGAACATGGCTTCAACTTTGAAATCGAATATGAAGACGTTTACGGCGCACGCTGGCGACTTCGTTTTGATGAAGATATCCCACAAAAA
>CALBPG010000262.1 GCA_937899065.1 uncultured Allomuricauda sp. | reverse complement strand
TAGGCGACGTACGTGTCGGGACCGAATCCTGCTTCAAAAACACTTCATGAAAATTCTCAAATAATGCTGTTGCTCCACGAGAAGAGCCAAAATTGATTCCGAAGGTATTTGTAGATTCCCATCCGGCGGCTTCAACAGCTTTTCTCCCCACAAGAATACCGTAGAGCACGGTATCATCCAAATCTTTGTATTTGGAATCGGAGTTTCGAAGTGCCGTTACCGCTTGATAATCTTCTTTTGACAAGGCCGCTACCCAAACGGATTCGCCCCCCAAATCTCGTTGGGTGAACGCATGCTTGGGTGAACGATAGGCTGCTACAACTTGTTGTTCACTACTTCCCAAAGGGGATAGTGAAGCCATGGCAGTAATGGAAATGGGTTCTTTGAGCATTTTCTAGAGGGTTTCCAAAACATCTTCCATAACCTGATGAATTTGGGCCAATTGTTCGTCAGTAATGATGTATGGCGGCAAAGTATAAATGGTGTTGCCCAAGGGCCTGAGGTTGACCCCCCGTTTCATAAAGTAATTATATAATGTGTCTCGCAGACTTCCATAGCGATTAGTTTTTACTTTTAAATCCATCGCCAAAATCACGCCCTTGTTTCGCACCTCACCTACCAATGGGTTCCCCGCCATCCGTTTTACAAATTGCAGATGTTGCTTAGCAATAGCAGTTCTTCTTTCCGAAATTTCATCAGATTGAAGTAAGTCAAGTGCAGCCAAAGCGGCAGCGCAGCCGACAGGATGCGCACTATAGGTATGCGCGTGAAAGAAGCCCTTCGTGACCTCATCGCTCAAAAATGCTTCGTATACTTTTTCAGAACAACTGGTTATGCTTAAGGGAAACATTCCAGCTGTAAGCGCCTTGCTTAAGCACAAAATATCAGGACTGTTTTGCAATTGGTCACTTGCGAAGATGGTACCGGTCTTCCCGAAACCTGTCATAATTTCATCGGCAACGCAAAGAACATCTGATTTTTGACAGATTTCAATCATGGCATCCAAACCTTCCGCAGTATGGAATTTCATCCCGGCAGCACCCTGGACTAACGGCTCAAAAACGAAAGCGGCACAACGATGCTTAGAAATCAGTTCTTCCAATTGGGTCAAAACCGCATTATGGTTTTCAACAGTCGGCACAGGTACTCGATCTACTTTGAGAAGGAAATCTTTAAAAGGACCGTTGTAAGAGGAAATACCCGAAGCGGACATGGCCCCAAACGTATCGCCGTGAAATCCATCTTCAAAAGCGATTAAGGTGTCGCGAACTTCTCCTTTATTATGGTGATATTGAATGGCCATTTTAATGGCGGCTTCAATTGCCGTGGAGCCATTATCATTGAAAAAAACCTTCGACTGGTTTTCAGGGAGTAGACTTAACAACCGCTCGGCCAAATCCAACGCCGGCTGATGTGTAAACCCACTAAACATCACAAAATCCAATTGCTGCAGCTGTTGGTGCATGGCTTCCACGATATGAGGATGTGCGTGTCCATACATTGCCGTGTACCAAGAAGCTATTCCATCAACATAGGCTTTTCCTTGATCATCCCAGAATAAAGCGCCTTGTGCTTTAACTATTGGTAAGGGAGGGGCTGCAGTTTTGTGTTGTGTAAGGGGATGCCAAATGTATTTTTGGTCCCGTTGAATCATATTTTGCAAGACAGTGGTATTCTCCAAACCCTCATTTTATCTATCTTGCAAAGATTGCAATTAATCACCAATTAACCACCCTGCCCATTGTTCGAAAAGGTCTTTCCTTTTAAACGCTACTTTAACCAGCTGTACTGGAAAATGGTTCTTTTTGTGTTTTTTTGTTTGACCCTTTTTATTCGGTTTCCCTTTTTTTTCAGGGATTATGTAGATAGGGATGAAAGCACCTTTATTTTACTAGGGCAGTCTTGGGCGGATGGGTTTTTACCATATACCCAACTATGGGATTTGAAACCTCCTATCACTTTTGGGTTTTTCGCTTTGATTATCAGCCTTTTTGGAAAAAGCTTTTTAGCGATTCGATTTTTTGGCGCACTATTGGTTGTAGGTACCGCTCTGTGCACCTATTTCATTGCCAAAAGAATGGCTTCTCCGAAAACCGCCTTTTGGGTGGCTATCGGAACTGTAGTATTCCTTAGCCTGTTTGGAAGCCTTCAAGGGGTCATGTCCGAACATATCAGTATTTTCTTTTTTACACTGGGTATTACTTTTTTGGTACTCCGGACTTCATTTTTGAATTATTTTCTAGTAGGACTCTGTTTTGGGTTGGCCATAATGGCCAAACTCAATATGGCTTATCCGGCGCTGTTTGTGGGACTGTATCTAGGATGGGCTTTTGTCCGCACCCGAAAATTATCTTCTGGATTTATAAAACTGGTTTTGATAGCAATTGGAGCCCTGTTGATTATCGGTCTAACCGCTTTGCCGTACCATACCCAAGGGAAACTTGACCTTTGGTTTAGTTCAGTATTTGAAGCTCCCCTGGCCTATTCCAATGCCAAACATCATTCAGCCACTTCTACCCTGCCTATCTTTCTTTTAGTTGGACTCTTGTTCTTTGTAGGCTACTGGAAAAAACTACTCCCAAAAACGGATTGTCGGGTTACCCTATTGGTGGTTACCTCGCTTGGGGTGTTATTGTCCTTTGTTCAAGCCGGCAAAATCAATGGGCATTATTTGATTCAGTTTTATCCATTTGTATTGGTTCTTTTAGGCATAGCCCTGGAAAAATTACCTCCGCTACATAAAAAGTACTACCCAATTTTGCTGCTTTTGTTGTTTGTTCCGATGGAATCGTATTTGGAATATGCCAATATCATCAAAAACAAAAATGCCAAAGGTTCTTTCTTCAATGGCGAGGGAATTGACATTCCGAATTATCTCAAAGCTGAAAAGTTGGATGACAAATCCATCTTTTTTACGGAATACCATATCGGATATTGGCTTTTAGACAAGCAGTCACCTACGGTGGCGTCCACACATCCCAGTAATGTAACCCGCGAGGAGTTGTTTCCGTTCATGCAAAATCCGCGGTCAACCGCCCAAGAAGAATTGAAGTATATTACGGGAACAGTTCGTCCTGAACTTATTATTGCTCGCAAAAACCGAAGTATTTTCGATGGAAGACGGCGTGAACTCAACAAACACATCGATTCCGTTATAAAAGCAGACTACACGCTCCTTAAGACCATTGATAAAGGTCTTATCTATCAAAGAATCAACTAGAAACTCAGCAGATTCGAGCGTAATTCCTCCGCATATCGTTTTACGGTAGCCTTATCGAACCCTTGCTCTTCGTTGATTCTTCCCAAAAAGGGAACCTGCGTCTTTTTTAGAATGATGGATTCCGTGGTGGGGTGTTCGTCCCCGCTAAAAATGATTCCAACTTGCAAGTCTTTTTCCAGAAGCTTTTCAACAGTCAACAAGGTATGATTGATACTCCCCAGATAATGCCTTGAAACGACTACTACCTTATCGGCTGGTTGAATCAAATCCATAATGGTAGCTTCGTCATTTAGCGGGACCAAAAGCCCACCCGCGCCTTCTATCACCAAATGATTATTGGTCTCAGGTCTTATGATTTGTTCCAAATCAATATGAATCGAATCAATGTCTGCTGCTGCATGTGGACTCATTGGCGTGTTCAAGGCATAAGCATTCGGGTGAATCACCGTTTTTGTATTCGAAATGAACCGTTTTATTTTATGACTATCCGAATCCTCCAAATCGCCAGCTTGAACGGGTTTCCAGTAATCGGCTTTCAGCGCTTCAGTTAGTATAGCGGATACCACGGTTTTACCGACTTCCGTTGAAATTCCAGTAACGAAATAGTTCATTTTGAAGGTTTTGTAATCATATTGCACTCCAAGCAGCGATATTTCAGCGGCTCAAAGAATGGAAAAAGTTTATAGAAGATACTATTTCGGGAATAGTAAATCTCAGATTTTTTGGCACCGCAATTTGGGCATACAATCAACTGGCCGTTTTCGTCTGTGGCATAGTTTCGTACTTCGTCAAAAATCAGCTTCGCCCTTTCCTTGTCCACACTGTACACCTGTAATTTTACGCCTCCGATAGCCGCGCTAATGAGTGGGTCTGAATTTATGGTGGTTTCATCTCTCAGGAAAACAGGGATTCCTTCGGATTCCAATTTCCCTTTGATGATTTGCACATCGGCAGGAAATTCAAAAGTCCCTAGCGTAAAAAATTCGTGTTTCATGATGCGTTGAATCGTTGAATACTTTTCAAAACTTGGTTGATTTCTTCGTTCGTATTAAAGGTATGCAAGCAAAACCGAAGTCGCTCCATACCTAAGGGAACGGTTGGGGATAAAATGGGTTTTACATCAAATCCCTTCTTGGCAAGAAAATCAGAAGTTGCTTTGGCATTGTCATTTCCGGAACAACGCATGGATTGGATGGCCGAAGTACTTTCAATAAAGTGAGTTTGTAAACCATAGGTTTCTGCTTTTTCAAGAAAAAACCGAATATTTTCCTTTAAATCCTGTATGTACTTTTGCCCTTGCTGCTCCAGAACAAGGTAGGCTGCCCAAATACTTGCAATTTCTTTTGGCGGTAAGGCCGTGGTATAAATAAAACTTCGGGCAAAATTGACGAGGTATTGAATAAGGTTTTCGTTACCCAATATAGCAGCTCCATGTTGCCCAAAAGCCTTTCCAAACGTGACTACCGAAGCAAACACATTTTCAGAAAGCCCCAATTCATGAACCAAACCCTTTCCATCCCCAAAAATACCAGAGGCGTGTGCTTCATCTACTACAAGGTGAATGCCTTCCTTCTCACAAAAAGCGCTTATTTCCAAAAGATTTGGAGAATCCCCATCCATAGAAAATACCGATTCTGTAGCCACATATATTTCGGTGTTTTCTTGAAGCTTCCCTTGCTTTTTGATTCGCAAGACACCTTCAGACAAGTCTGCGATATCATTATGTTTGAACTTGTAGTTTTGAGCTTTACTCATCGAAATGCCATCACGAATACTGGCATGCACCCATTCGTCATAAAAAATCACATCCCCACGCTGTGGTACGGCAGAGAAAAAGCCCAGATTCGCATCATATCCAGAATTGAATACCAATGCCGCATCCATACCATGAAAGTCCGCTAAAAAGGCTTCAAATGCTTCATGAATTGGATGATTGCCCGTTAGCAGGCGTGAACCCGTGGCACTGTGCGTATTGAGATTGAATTTTTGCACCAAACTTTCCCAATGGTTTGTGATACCATCACTTTTTGCCAGACCCAAATAGTCGTTGGAAGAAAAATCGACCAACCTAGAAGATGTTGAGAGCTTGCGCAACGCATTTTCATGCTGTCGCTGTTCCAGTTTTTGAGATAGCTTCTTTGGAAAGTTTGGCATACATCAAAAGTACTAGGTTTCCCTAAAAAAGTATTTGGGTTATGCCACTAAACTAAAAGTGAAGCATATAAAAAAAGCCACAAAAATGCGGCTTTTGTATATTTTGAATAGTAGCGTATTAATCTGCCAAAACAATGACTTTGTTATCTTTCATCTCAACAGTACCACTAGAAATGGTCAAAATGGTTTCGCCGGTACTTCCTTTGGAAAACTTGTCTGCATGTTCCTCATCAATCACAATTTCCCCTTGTAATTTAACGGCGCCTTCCTGTAGCAAGGAAACCACTGGGGCGTGATTCTCCAACATTTGAAATTCACCATCTACCCCTGGAACGGTTACTGAAGTCACTTCTCCTGAGAATAGTGTAGCTTCTGGGGATACGATTTCTACGTGCATTGTTTTGTGTTTAGCAAAGTGCTTTTACTTGAGCACCTTTAATTCCAGAGTTTATGCTTCAGCCAACATTTTCTCACCAGCCTCGATAGCATCTTGAATGGTTCCTTTCAAGTTGAAGGCAGATTCAGGTAAGTGGTCCAGTTCGCCATCCATAATCATGTTGAAGCCTTTGATGGTGTCCTTGATGTCCACCAATACTCCAGGAATTCCAGTAAACTGTTCTGCTACGTGGAAAGGTTGGGACAAGAAGCGCTGTACACGACGTGCTCTACCTACCGCAAGTTTATCCTCTTCAGATAATTCTTCCATACCCAAGATGGCAATAATATCCTGAAGTTCTTTGTATCGTTGCAATAACTCTTTTACGCGTTGGGCACAATCGTAGTGCTCATCACCCAAAATTTCGGGAGTCAAAATCCTTGAAGTAGAATCCAATGGGTCTACCGCAGGATAAATCCCAAGCTCGGCAATCTTTCTTGATAATACCGTCGTCGCATCCAAGTGGGCAAAGGTTGTTGCCGGAGCAGGGTCAGTCAAGTCATCCGCAGGCACGTAAACCGCCTGTACGGAAGTAATAGATCCTTTTTTAGTAGAGGTAATTCTTTCTTGCATCGCACCCATCTCGGTTGCCAAGGTTGGTTGGTACCCTACCGCTGAAGGCATACGACCTAACAAGGCCGATACCTCAGAACCTGCTTGTGTAAAACGGAAAATGTTATCTACGAAGAACAGTACGTCTTTTCCTTGTCCATCACCCGCACCATCTCGGAAATACTCGGCAATCGTTAAACCTGAAAGGGCAACACGTGCTCTTGCTCCAGGGGGTTCGTTCATCTGACCAAAAACGAAGGTCGCTTTAGACTCCTTCATGGCCTTCTTGTCTACTTTGGACAAATCCCAACCACCTTCTTCCATAGAGTGCAAGAAATCATCACCGTATTTGATAATACCGGATTCCAACATCTCACGAAGCAAATCGTTTCCTTCACGAGTTCTTTCCCCAACACCAGCAAAAACAGAAAGTCCACCGTGTCCTTTGGCAATGTTGTTGATAAGCTCCTGAATCAATACGGTTTTCCCTACTCCAGCACCACCGAACAGTCCAATTTTACCTCCTTTGGCGTAAGGCTCAATGAGGTCGATTACTTTGATTCCAGTGAACAATACTTCGGTAGATGTAGAAAGTTCTTCGAATTTTGGTGCTTCCCGGTGAATTGGAAGTCCTTGGTCACCAGACTTAGGTAAATCTTCCAAACCGTCAATAGCATCTCCAATTACGTTGAAAAGTCTTCCGTAAACATCTTCTCCAATAGGCATCTGGATGGCAGAACCAGTGGCAACTACTTGAGCACCTCTACTCAAACCATCAGTAGAATCCATGGAAATGGTTCGTACTGTGTTTTCACCAATATGCGATTGTACTTCCAAAACCAATTTGGAATCATCAGGCATAGTGATTTCCAAAGAATCGTAAATCTTTGGGATTTCAACACCCGACTCAAATTCAACATCGATTACGGGGCCAATAATTTGGGCAACTTTTCCTGTAACTTTTGACATTACCGTCTTAATTTTTAATTCATTAAAGATGGAAAACAAGCATTTTTTTCCGGCTGCAAAGGTATGTTATTACTTTCTTAATCTGAAACATCATAGCGGGTTTTTTGCATGAAAAAAGGCGTTGCTTTTGCGCAACGCCTTTTGCAATTTCATTGTTCTAAATCCTTACGGATTGATTGTCCAAGAAACATAGTAAATGGACCCGATATTACCCGTACCAAAAGCGGTGACATATTCGTCAGCCAAAATATTGGAACCTCCAATTTTGAATACTGACTTCATGCTAGGTACAGCATAATTTACTTGAGCATCCAAAACACTGAACGAATCGATTTCACCGTCTTCGAAAGTAGCCTCCCAGAAATAATCATCGCTCCATCTGTAATTTACACCAAACCCAAAATTCTTGAACAGCTCCGTATGTCCAAATGACGCTTTTACTTTGTGTCTTGGAGTATTGAAGTTGGTACGAATTCCACGAGCTCTTAGCTGGTCTTCTTCTTCCAAAAAGTTATCAGTATAATTCACGCCGACTTCGATGCCACCTACTTTTGTATCAACACCTATATTGGCGCCATAAGCGGTCAACTCTTCAGGTGAATTGGTATACGTTTGATACGTTCTACTATCACCATTGGCCACAGCCTGCTGGGCTAAGCCTTGCTCTTGAGGCGTACCAAAAACATTTCCGTACAGTGGTACTTCAACAAAACTTCCATTGATAAAGTTCGCATATTGATTCAGGTAACCACTCATATCGATTTCGAATTTGCCAATTTGGGCTCTATACCCCACCTCAAAGGCGGTAATTTCTTCTGGTTGTACCAATGGGGTTTCAACAGCCACAAAATTTCCTTGCGCCAAAGCAACAGCATCAAAACCATTTTCATAAGCCGCACGCCCAACAACAGTTGCTGTCGTATTACCCGTTAAATTCTGACCAGGTGCTGTCTATTCAAACGTTCTCACATCACTTTCTAAGTTATCAGGAGCTGAACCAACAAGAATGGCACTACCTGCATTCAAGCCGATAAACAAATCTTGCGTAGTTGGGTTACGGAAACCAGTTTGCACAGAAACCCTAACATTGTGGTTTCTACGTTCACCCAAGGTAACGCCTAATGCTGCTCTTGGCGAGAAGAACCCATCAAAGAATTCGTTCTTGTCATATCTACCAGATGCCGTAATCTTAAGACGGTCATCCAACACTTTTTTCTGGAATTGCAAGTACCCACCATACTCG
>CALBPG010000261.1 GCA_937899065.1 uncultured Allomuricauda sp. | reverse complement strand
AAAATTATTGTTTGGGGCAATTCAGAAGGTTCACAGGTGGCTCCAGCCGTTGCGGTACAAAACAAAAAGGTGACCCATGTCATCGCCATGATGGGGAACGCTTTAAATCATTTATATGATTTTATCCTTATGGAAAGAATATCCGCCTTTATGGGTGAAAAATCAAATGAAGCTGCCCAAGCCAACATCGATTCGTTGTACATGGAATATGAAAAAATATACAAGGAACCGAAATCCACCACAAAAGAATGGTTCGGAGAAAGCTACTACAAATGGAGCAGTTTCAGCTTGATTTCTCCTCTAGAGAATATGCTCAAACTTGACATCCCCATTCTATATGTGGCAGGAGGAGAAGACCGCCATAGCATTTTGAATATGGACTACGCCAAACTGGAGTTTTTGCGAAAAGGAAAAGACAATTTGACGTACAAGGTTTTCCCAAGTTGCGACCACTTTTTTTTAGAAACCAAAACGGATGAAACCGGTAAAAAGGAATGGATAGACCATTTGGGTGAAGTCAATGCATTTGCTTTGGAATGGGTTAGTCAGCATTGATGAAAAGCGTACGTAAACCGTTGTTAGAAATGACCGGGAGAACACCAATTTTAGAGAGTTCCATTGGGGTAAAACTAAGTTGCTTGGTTTTCTTGGTGTTTACTAGTTGTACCCCCATGGATAAAAAAATGAAAGGGGTCTCGGTAAAAGAATTCTCAAACTTCGTAGAGGAAACCAATTATGTTACAGATGCAGAGCGCTATGGCTGGTCATTTGTTCAAAAGACAGTATTTGAATATGATATAGTGCAGGGTGCTAATTGGAGGTTTCCCGACGGAAAAACCAAAGCCAAATCAAATAACCCCATTACGCAAGTGAGCTTAAATGATGCCCTAGCCTATTGCAATTGGATTGAAGCCAAACTTCCCACTTATGATGAATATTGGGTCTATGCAAATGAAGATAAAATGACCATAATCGCCGACACTACCCAACTATTCCCTGTGGCAGAAGCAAATGTTGTAGGCAACACTTGGGATATCACCACTTCAAAAAATATAAAAGGAGAAATTAGACTTGCTGGAGGTTCTTATCTCTGTAATGAGACTACTTGCAATGGTACCAAAAAGGAGAGAGTGCTTTATGTAAGTCCAGACACTGGCAATTCCCATATTAGTTTTTCCATCATCAGAAAAGAATGAAATATGAAAGCAGTTTTTACCTCAATTTGTATTACCCTGTTGGTTTGCTACTACGGAGACCAGACCAAGGAAATTCCTAAAAAAACTAAAAGGCCCAACATCATTTTCATTATGTCTGATGACCATGCTTATCAGGCCATCAGCGCGTACGGAAGTCAACTGATAGAAACACCCAATATCGATAAAATAGCAAATGATGGGATGTTGTTCACCAATGCTTGCGTGACTAACTCTATTTGCGCGCCCTCTAGGGCGACCATACTTACTGGAAAACACAATCATATCAACGGAAAAATCGATAATCATTTTCCGTTCGACACCACGCAGACCACCTTCCCACAAATCTTTCAGAAAAATGGATACAAAACCGCCATGTTCGGAAAGCTACATTTTGGCAACAGTCCCAAAGGGGTGGATGAGTTTATGATACTCCCCGGTCAGGGCAATTACATCAACCCAGATTTTATTTCCACCTCAGGAGAAGTGAAAAACATTGAAGGGTACGTTACCGATATTATCACGGATTTGTCTTTGGATTGGTTGAAAAGAGAGGCCAATAGCGAGGAACCCTTTATGATGATGTATCTGCATAAAGCACCGCACAGACCATGGTGGCCCAGAGCAGATAAATTTGCGGAGTTTTCTTCAAAAAAATACCCTGAACCCGCTTCTTTGTTCGATGATTACAGCAATAGGGGAACCGCAGCAAAAACAGCGGAAATGAACCTACTGAAGCATATGATGTACAATCACGATAGTAAAATAAAACCCGAAACCTTAACCAAAATGGGGGACTTGGTTAAACCAAAGGTGATTGAATTTCCAAATGGCTTTTATGGGCCTTACGGAAGAGCTACGGAAGCACAAAAGCAGGCGTACGAGCCAACGCTTCAAAAAATAAATCAAGAGTTTGAAGCACTATGGCCAAAAATGACAGAGGAGGAAAAAATGCGATGGAAATACCAAAGGTATATGCAAGACTATCTCGCAACCATTTCTTCTGTTGATGATAATGTAGGAAGGCTTTTGGAGTATTTGGAAGAAAGTGGCCTCGCCGAGAATACCATAATCGTTTACACCTCCGATCAAGGTTTTTTTCTTGGCGAACATGGTTGGTTTGACAAAAGATTCATTTATGACCAGTCCTTCAAAACACCATTAATGATAAAATGGCCAGGAGTTGTCAAACCCAAATCCATAGAGAACGAAATGGTACAGAATCTTGACTTTGCCCAAACCCTTCTGGAAGCAGCACAAATCACTCCTCCTTCCGACATGCAAGGCGAAAGCCTAATCCCGTTATTAAAAGGAGAAAAAGGCCAATGGACCAGAGACGCGGTGTACTATCATTATTATGAATATCCAGCAGTGCATATGGTAAAAAGGCACTATGGAATCGTGAACAAGCAATATAAATTAGTGCATTTCTATCACGATGTAGATGAATGGGAATTGTATGATAGGGCAAAAGACCCTCATGAAATGAAAAATGAATATCACAATCCCAAATATGCCCCTATCGTTAAAACACTCACCAAAAACCTGTATGACCTGCGAAAAAAATATAAAGACTCCCTTTCGCTAGATCAAAAGTTCATTGATATGTATGAGTTGAAATAAACCCGTAATGGGTTGGAATGATGAAAAGCAATCAATATCACGGAGCTGTGCTTTGAATTTCCAAGTCAATTCCACCCATGTGATTATTTTCTGTTTTTGGGATTCGTCCACACAACGAATGGTGATTGGAATCGTTTTATTGTTGGAAACCCATTAAACCCTTTTTGGTTTCCATAGTCTAATATAGAAATACGATGCTATGAATACCCAATCAACCCTTTGCATGTTGGCCTTGGCCTTAACAACTGTACTGTCTTGTAGTGATGATGAAGCAACCACAGTGTTTCCAGAAGCTCAGGATACATTAATAGAGCTAGAGTTTGCCAGCTCACCCATTAACCTTCAAGGGGTTGACGCCTTGTTTGCCCCAGACATATCATACGATCAATATGACAAAACCACGTTTGATGTTTTTCTGCCCAACAGTTCAAGTCCGACAGGTCTTGTGATTTTTATTCATGGAGGAGGATTTACAGGCGGCGACAAAGGTTTTATCTACAATGAAAACTATGATGAGCAAGTTGTTGCGTTACTAAGTAATGATATTGCGGTCGCGACCCTGAACTACAGACTTATTGAAACCGGAGATGGTGAGGGTGTTTTAAAAAGCTTGAACGACTCAAAAAGGGGACTGCAATATATCCGATACATTCATAACGAATTGAACATCGACAAGAACAATATTGTTTTGTTTGGTACTTCTGCTGGCGCTTCTACTGCCTTATGGTTGGCCTCCAACAATGATTTACGGGAGGCGAACAGCGCTGATTTGGTACTTCAAGAAAGTACAAGGGTAAAAGGAATTGCCTTGAATGCCACGCAATCCAGCTTGGATATCGAAACGCGATGGCTTGGAGATGTTTTTGATGAATTTGGAACTTCTTTGGACGACATCATCCAAGAAGTTGGAGCAGAAAGCGTATACAGTTTTTATGGAGCTACCACCCAAGAAGAGTACAATACCCCTGAAGTAGAGGGCTATCGGGAACAGGTGGATATGCTTGCGCTGTTGTCTTCAGATGACCCTGAGATTTGGGTCAAAAACACCGGTGGGCACAACAACGAACCGTTGACCACAGGTAGTTTCTATCATCATCCCTTTCATGCTAGGGAAATCAAAGCCTTTGCAGATGCCGCTGGTGTCGAGAATGTTGCTGTCTATGGAAACCCGATTTTGTTTGATGACACCAACGGCGAAGATTTCGTAGCATTCTTGATACGAAAAATCAGCGAATAGCAGGTTAAATACAATTGACACAACCCCTTTATGTCTAAAGGGAAGTCAATCAGAGCAGTTGTTTCCAGATTTCAAATAAGCCCGCCCACCCATCGGTTTTAAACTTTCTATTTCTGCCAAGGACAAAATGCAGAAAAAAGTATATTGCCACCCAAATCCGCTTACTGCGCTATCTAATTAGAAATAAAGCATATGACCCGAAACGAATTCGTCAAAATGTGTAGCCTATTGGGCCTCAGTCTGCCGTATCAATCCATACTGGCCTCTTGTACATCTGACAATACCGTTTCTTCAACTGACTTTCAAGGAACAGTACTCATTATAGGTGCTGGTGCCGCTGGAATGACTGCAGGCTACTTACTCAACCAACAAGGCGTTGATTTTCAAATCCTGGAAGCTTCTACAGTGCTGGGTGGTCGGATGAAAACCACAACAGATTTTGTAGATTTTCCTATTCCCATGGGTGCGGAATGGTTGCATGTAAAAAGAGGTGTTTTTGATGAAATTGTAAACGATTCAAATATATCGGTGCAAACCCAAACCACACCGTACGACCCCAATACGGATACTGCACTTTATAAGGGTCAAGAGGTTTCTATGCAAGACTTAGGTTTTGACATTGACCAAAAATTTATTGGCGCCTCTTGGCTTGATTTTTTCGAACAATATGTGGTTCCATCCATTCAAAACAACATAAGCTATAACCAAGTCGTAACGGCAATCGATTATTCTGGCGAAAAAATTCGAGTTAACACATCCAATAGTGAGTTTATAGCAGACAAAGTAATTGTTACTGTGCCTGTAAAACTGTTGCAAAACAGTTCCATTTCATTTACCCCGCAATTGCCAAAGAAAAAGTTGGATGCATTAAGCAAGGTAACCGTATGGGATGGTTTTAAAGCCTTTATCGAGTTTTCCCAAAAATTTTATCCAACAGCCATAGGATTTGATATCACACCTGAGTCTGCGGGTCAAAAGTTGTATTACGACGCAGCATACGGCCAAAACTCCACTCGACCTGTTTTGGGCTTGTTTACCGTGGGGACAGGAACACTTCCGTATCGTCAGTTATCCGATAACGCGTTGATTGAATACATGTTAGAAGAACTAGACACACTATTTGAGGGGCAGGCCTCTGCCAATTATGTCAAACATATTTCACAGAACTGGAATGAAGAACCCTTCGCCCAAGGCGCCTATGTTTACGACCAAGAAAATTGGAGAAGGGTGCGGACGTTGGGAGAATCCGTAAACGATAAGCTCTTTTTTGCCGGCACGGCATATACCGATGGAGAGGATTGGAGCAGCGTGCATACCGCAGCACGCTCTGCTATCCAAGCCGTGAATGAATTGGCACGGTAAAAGAAGTACATGTTTATCAACCTTAAGCCCGTTGACACTTCCATAGATTTTGTCCCGATAGTACGTGGTTTTGTCCTTTTAAACCGTTCATTTCACAATTACTTTTGTGGGCACACAAAAGATAACGAATGCACAAAAGAAACGTAGGCATATTGATTTTTGACGGAGCGGAAGTACTTGATTTTGCTGGACCTTTTGAAGTTTTCGCGGTCACTTCTGAAATAAATGACTTTGGTTTATTCGATGTTTTTACGGTTGGCGAATCGCGCGATGCCATATCTGCAGTCAACGGACTTTCGGTAAACCCTGACTATGATTTTATCAACTGTCCGAAGTTGGACATTTTAATCCTATCCGGTGGCTCTGGCACACGAGAATTGATGCAAAATCAAAAGACACTGGATTGGACAAACAGCGTGCATCAAAACACTGAAATCACCGTAAGCATTTGTTCAGCTGCAAGGCTGTTGGCTGTTTTGGGTTTTCTCAATGAACAACCCTATTGTACACATCATCTTGTATATGATCATTTACAGGAATTGGTCCCATCAGGAATTCCCCAAAAGGATAAACGCTTTGTAAATTCTGGAAAAATCTACACCTCTGGAGGAATTTCCGCAGGGATTGATGTATCCTTTCATATTGTGGAAAAACTCCATGGCAAAGCCATTGCCGAAAAAACAGCTACGTATATGGAATACGACAGGAGAGGATAAAATTGTATCATTGTTGTTATGATTCGCACTTCAACGCAATGGAATGCGTATCATTTTCACTTGTAAAAAACGACCTTGGTTCAATTTTTGAAATACGTGCCAAAAACGAAATGAAATACACTTTTTTCACCTCATTACTGTTTTCAATTGCCCTTATTCCAAACCTGTTTTCACAAGAGGTTGATGCAAATAATTTAATACCAAAAGTCATACAGGACAAAGGGCAGCAGTTTTTAAAGAACAAGAATATCACTTCAGTTTCCATTGGGGTTTTCAAGGATGGTCAGTATTACACCGGACATTTTGGAGAACTAGAGAAAGGCAAGGGCAACCTACCCAATGATGAAACCATTTATGAAGTAGGTTCGGTTACCAAAACCATCACGGGTTATTTGGTCGCCAAGGCAGTATTGGACCAAAAACTCAAGTTGGAAGATGATGTTAGAATGTATTTGAAAGGGAATTACCCAAATCTAGAATACAATGGCAAACCCCTTACCATACAGCACCTTCTTACCCATACCAGCGGTTTACCTATGTTTTTGCCAAAAGAAATGGGTGAAGTCTTTCAAAACTTAAATGAAAGTGTTCCAAGTACCTACCAGGCGCTAGAAGAATCGTATGATAAAGCAATGTTTTTGAAGGATTTGAATCAGGTTTCCATTACAGAAGAACCGGGTATGACCTATTCGTATTCGAATACCGGAGCAGAATTGATGGGCCATATTCTAGAAACCGTTTACAACAAAAGCGTTGATGTGTTACTAAAGGAGCTTTTCACGGAAGAATACAACATGTTGGATACTGGAATCAAGCTGAACCCCGAACAACAGGAAAGACTTGTTCGCGGGTATTGGATGAAAAACGAAACACGCTCGCCCAACCAACTAAATCCGCTGTGGGCCACAGGAGGTGGAATGCGAATGACGCTTATCGATTTGATGCAATACATAGAACTACAACTGGATAATAATAACCCGGTGGTTACCGAATCTCATAGGGTTCTTTACAAGGATGACCGAACACTAAGGGTATCCTACTTTTGGAGGGTATGGAAAGACAAGTATGGTACCTCGTTCAATCATCACGGGGGAACCACTGGAACCCAAAATTGGCTGTTTATTTTTCCAAAATATGGCATGGGCATTTCCATTATAACAAACCAAAGTGGTCCGAAAACACCCAACCTATTGAGTAAAACCGTTCAAAAAATGCTCAAGGAATTGGTTAAGGCATAAAAGCCTTGTCAAATCTCAGGACTACCGCAGTAGCCAATTAGGTTCAAAATCATTTCTTGAGTACACTTTCAAAACACCCAGCGGAACGGCTAACTTCTTTACCTGTAATTTGTTACCTTAAAGCAGGAAACCAGTTATTGTTGGGAGTAAGCATACTAAAACGTAGTGAGACTTGATACCAATTGTTTGAAATGATATTGAAACGAATAGAACACCCACCGCAACGTTGTGAACGAAAGTATTTGGAAAAATGACCGCAACCCCCTTATTCAAAAAGCTGAATTTTAAAAACCACGAGCAGATTCTGGTTCTAAATCCACCTGCCGAATTTGAACCGGAGCTTTACGCAATCAAAAATTTCGCTGTAGTGGAAACAGATATCGAAAATATTGATGAAATCGAGTTTGTTTTGGCTTTTGTGAAAGACCCGAATGCAATCAATGTACTTAGCTCAAAAATTGACGAAAAACTAAAGGGTGACGGACTGGTTTGGTTTGCCTATCCCAAAAAGACATCCAAAAAGCACACCTCAGAAATCAGTCGGGATACCGGTTGGGAAATACTGGGCAAATATGGATTTGAAAGCGTAAGACAAGTAGCCATTGATACTGATTGGAGTGCTTTGCGGTTTAGAAAAGTGGAATTTATCAAAACCATGAAGCGAAGAACCGATTTCGCCATGACCGAAGAGGGTAAGCAAAAAACTCAAAATGTTGGAAGCAAAAAATAGTTAGTGGGTCATACTGCTTTCTTGTTAACTTTAAACGGAAAACCAATCTTCCATGAACATTAGATTTCCTTTAATCATCAGTCTTTGTGTACTTTCCTTGTTTTCTTACAAGGATGAACCCAAAAAAGAAACCACTCCTACCCCACTGGAAAAGCTTACCAAGACCATCACCTTGGATATCAATGAAGCAAACCGCCTTGGCGAGTTACCCCTTGGCTGTATCCAAAACCCCTTACCCTATAAATCCGGGGTGGTCATTGCACAAGAAAGCGATTTGGCTATGCCTCAAGAACATCATCCAGCTTTTTACGGCTGTTTTGATTGGCATTCTGCAGTTCATGGACATTGGTCTTTGGTATACTTACTAAAAAACTTCCCCGAATTCGCCAAAAGGGAAGAAGCCATTCGAATGTTGAATGAAAATTTAACTGCTGAAAACATAGCGAAAGAAGTTGCTTATTTTTCCTTGAACCGAGAAAGCAAATCCTTTGAAAGAACCTATGGTTGGGCTTGGTTGCTCAAGCTACAAGAAGAACTATATACTTGGGATAACCCCCTAGCGCAAAAATGGTATAACAGCCTAAAACCACTGGAAGATTATATTTCCAACGCATACATTGAATACTATCCGAAGTTGGTTTATCCGATTCGAGTAGGCACCCATTCCAACACTGCCTTTGGAATGAGTTTCGCCTATGATTATGCACAAACCGTTGGAAACACTGCACTAGCCAATGCCATTAAGGATGCAGCGATACGGTTTTACAGTGAAGATACGGGCTGCCCAATCAGTTGGGAACCTAGCGGCTATGATTTTCTTTCACCTTGTTTGCAAGAACTCGACATCATGCGCAAAGTACTTTCAGACACAGAATTTGCGACCTGGTCAGCAGCATTTTTACCAGATTTACACCTTCAAAACCTGTCTTTAGCACCTGGACAAGTGAAAGACCGCTCTGATGGGCATCTGGTGCATTTGGATGGCGTTAATTTCTCACGAGCTTGGTGCCTATACCCTCTAAAGGACAACAACAATGCCTACAATCTGGCCACCGAGCATCTGGACTATTCGCTTTCCAAAATCACGGATGGAGACTATGCTGGGCAACATTGGCTAGGCTCCTTTGCTTTGTACGCTTTCAAAACAAAATCGGAAGCAGGGTTTTAATACCAAAACCTATTATGGACTTTTGACATCCTATTTCCTTTTTGCTCAACCAAAGGGATACTTCACTCATTTCCAATTTCAAACTTGGACATAACAATATAGTTTCGGGCTATGAGAAAGTTTAAAAGCAAAAAAGTTGGTAAGTCAAAAAACAACAGTACGTTCAGTGGAATTCGAAGAATATTTCTTTTGTCCCTGACTATCTTCGGACTTTTGCCCATAGTTCTGATCAATTTGTCCGCAAAACTTAGTGAAAAAGAAATTGAAGAGTACAAGGTTGTTTCAAGTGTTTTACATTATGCTTATTCGGATAATCCTGAGTCCAATCCAAAACAGTGTGTGAAAAGGAAAATCCACCCGGTTCATATACATATCGACAACCAATCACAATTAGCACATCTTGAGCGTTCTGAACTGAATTGGTATATGTTAAAAAACACTGACGACAGTTTCTCAAGAGCTGACATCCTAGTAAATCGAGTTTGGGACATTAAGCGAATGGAGGAGGATAATTGTTTTGAACTTGAATATGAAGGTGAACATACTTGCCATAATCGAAACACGTTGCTATTGAAGGTATCCAATGTTATTTACCAT
>CALBPG010000260.1 GCA_937899065.1 uncultured Allomuricauda sp. | reverse complement strand
GGGTTCGGGTGCATCGCCATGTAGGCCATCGCAGCGTCGCCCGATAGGTCCTCGCGGAACATCACACCGGCCTTCGCCCAATCGTCTGTATCATCCTGTGACAACACCCTTGCAATGATCTCGCCATCGCCCGTAAGCTCTTGGTACACGTAGTGGAACTCGTCCGAAGCGCCCCAGATGTCGGCGCCACTGGCCGATACCTCGAAAGTACCAGCGCTAAAGCAGGCCTCGCCCGCTGCGCCCACCGCACCGATGTCGCCGTTGCTCCATGGTGCCGGCAATGGACCACAACCCGGGTCGTCCGGCAATACCGTTATCCCTATCGTGTCACTGTCCGTCTCGCCATCGCCATCCGTGACCGTCAAGGTCGCCGTATAGCTGCCGACCGTGGTGTACTCGTGCTGTACCGCAGCACCATTGGCTGGGTCAGAACCGTCGCCGAAGTCCCATACATAGCTCACGATGCCCGTGTCGTCGCTCGAACCGCTCCCGTCAAAGTCCACCGTTAAAGGAACCGTGCCGGAATTCGTGTTGCTGCTCGCAACCGCAACAGGTGCTTGGTTGGTCACCCCATCGCTGTCAACCGATACGTTGTCGAACACCGCAGTGCCCAGTACCCCATCGTTGTGCGAGGTCACAGCCAAACCGACATAGACCGTCTGGCCCATGCTCACCGACTGGGTGCCCACAAGGGTCCAGTTACCGTTCGTTGCCGAGGTGTACGCCATGAACGTACTTCCGTTTCGCACCAAACGCATGTAATAGGGGTAGGATGCCCCTACCGGTCCATCGATGCTGAACGGGGTGTTCATCACCACGCCCTTGGCGCTCCTGTTCTGGAAGCTGTAGCTGACGCCACCGTTCCTTGGGTTCGGGTGCATCGCCATGTAGGCCATCGCAGCGTCGCCCGATAGGTCCTCGCGGAACATCACACCGGCCTTCGCCCAATCGTCTGTATCATCCTGTGACAACACCCTTGCAATGATCTCGCCATCGCCCGTAAGCTCTTGGTACACGTAGTGGAACTCGTCCGAAGCGCCCCAGATGTCGGCGCCACTGGCCGATACCTCGAAGGTGCCCGAACCGAAGCAGGCCTCGCCCGCTATGCCCACCGTACCAATGTCGCCATTGCTCCATGGTGCAGGCAATGGACCACAACCCGGGTCGTCCGGCAATACCGTTATCGCTATCGTGTCACTATCGGTCAAGCCCTCGCCATCCGTGACCGTCAAGGTCGCCGTATAGCTGCCCACCGTTGTATAGGTATGCTGTACCGCAGCACCGTTCGCCGGGTCCGAACCGTCGCCGAAATCCCATACATAGCTCACGATGCCCGTGTCGTCGCTCGAACCGCTACCGTCAAAGTCGACCGCCAAGGGGACCGTACCGGAATTCGTATTGCTGCTCGCAACCGCAACCGGTGCTTGGTTGGTCACCCCATCGCTGTCAACCGATACGTTGTCGAACACCGCTTCGTTCAATACCCCATCGTTGTGCGAGGTCACCGCTAGACCAACATAGACCGTCTGGCCCATGCTGATGGACTGCGTGCCCACCAAGGTCCAGTTGCCGTTGGTCTCCGAAGCGTACGCCATGAAGTCGCCGCCGCTTCTCACCAAGCGCAAGTAATAGGGATAGGAGGCTTGGTCAGGCCCTACGATGTTCGCAGGTACGTTCATTACCTGGCCTTTCACCGCCCTGTGCTGGAAACTGTAGCTGATGCCCAGGCCATTCGGGTTCGGGTGCATCGCCATGTAGGCCATCGCAGCGTCGCCCGATAGGTCCT
Source organism: uncultured Allomuricauda sp. (assembly GCA_937899065.1). GTDB lineage: Bacteria > Bacteroidota > Bacteroidia > Flavobacteriales > Flavobacteriaceae > Flagellimonas. The sequence goes on along the minus strand of CALBPG010000260.1, from coordinate 8,086 downwards.
CGCGGAACATCACACCGGCCTTCGCCCAATCGTCTGTATCATCCTGTGACAACACCCTTGCAATGATCTCGCCATCGCCCGTAAGCTCTTGGTACACGTAGTGGAACTCGTCCGAAGCGCCCCAGATGTCGGCGCCACTGGCCGATACCTCGAAAGTACCAGCGCTAAAGCAGGCCTCGCCCGCTGCGCCCACCGCACCGATGTCGCCGTTGCTCCATGGTGCCGGCAATGGACCACAACCCGGGTCGTCCGGCAATACCGTTATCCCTATCGTGTCACTGTCCGTCTCGCCATCGCCATCCGTGACCGTCAAGGTCGCCGTATAGCTGCCGACCGTGGTGTACTCGTGCTGTACCGCAGCACCATTGGCTGGGTCAGAACCGTCGCCGAAGTCCCATACATAGCTCACGATGCCCGTGTCGTCGCTCGAACCGCTGCCGTCAAAGTCGACCGTCAAGGGGACTCCACCTGAAGTAACATTACTTGTGGCGGACGCTATCGGGTCCGCGTTAGGCGGTGATGAAACTTGAACATTAACCGTAGTCTGTCCTATTAAACCAAGACCATCCGTTACAGTCAGGGTAACCACAAAAGTTCCCGCTGTGTTAAACGTATGACTCGTCACTGCTTCTGTTGAATTCGGAGAGCCATCTCCAAAATCCCATAAATAACTTACGATATCATTATTATCATCAGTTGAGCTTGTTGCGTTGAAGTCAACGAACAAAGCTGCCTGACCTGATAACGTACTTGCGCCAATTACTGCTACCGGAGGTTGGTTTTCCTCAGTAACCGTAATGGATACTAAAGCTGTATCCGTTAGTCCATTTTCATCTTCAATAGTATATTCAAAACTATCTGGACCTATGTAATTATCATTTGGTGTATACGTAATTGTATTGTTTTCAAAATCAATGTCAATGCCTCCGTTCAAAGGATTATCAGCAGTAACAATATTGATTTCTTGTCCATTAGGCTCTGTATCATTGTCCAATAAAGTATCCAAAATCGTCACACTATTCTGCTCTACCACAATCTGGTCATCATTGGCAACAGGAGGTCCATCTATGACCAATTTCACTGAAGTAGAAGTTGTAAGACCATTCAAGTCTGTAGCCAGAATATCCACTGTAACTTCTCCTGGGCTTCCTACAGGGGGTATGCCAGAAAGTGTTCCTGTTGTTGGATTTAAGGTCAACCAAACGGGGAGTGCATCGCCTTCAATAGTACCCGTATAGGAAAGCTTATTTCCTGGGTAACCGATATCAAAAGCATCGCTTAATTCCTCAGAGAATGACTGTCCAACCGCAATCAAGATATCATCGATTGCAGACGAACTCGGCACTGCTTCAGGTCGAATATTCTTGAAGAGGAACACGTTGTCATTCCAATCGCAGTTCGCTGAACCAGCACCACAACCTGTATTACCGATAAAATCTTGAACTACGATATATTCATTAGGAACCACGTTCCCATCTCTATCCACTACTTTGAAAACCCTTACTCCAAGGAGTGCCGGATTGCCGTTTCCATCGTCACCTTGACCACTGGTTAGGAAACCAGCGACTTTAATTCTGAATGGAATTGTGATGTTCGCGGCGTCATCATAATTAATATCCCCCCCATTATTTTTAGGTAACAAGGTTTGATAGTAATTGGAATTGTGATTGAATAGAATTCCTCCTACCCTGGTATTATTATTGGCTTGTACAAACTCTGCGCCATTGGTAGCAAAACCATGTAGTGCAGCCAACTGAATACCTCGAACGGATTGGGATGGGTCCGCTTGCACAAAGGTTGACGACAACACCAAATCTCCTTCATAACCTGCGTTCACGTTCTCCTCCAAGGGATAATTTGAACTTGGTCTGGCAGGATTCGTATTTTGAGGTGTAATGGTTCCGTTATCGTTGACGATACTCAAAGTATTCGTTTGGAAACCAAAGGCCTCTACAACTTCTTGTGCTGTCAGCTCGTTGTTTCCTTCAAATGCAGACATATACGCACCGTTCAAGGTTACTTTTCCGTCTAAACCATTATCCGCGTTGGTGACCAGGGTCAGTTCTTCAATATAAAGTCCTTTGCCTCCGGTTTGTCGGATAAAATCGATTTCAACATCCAAGTATTCGTTCGGTTCAACCGTTGCAGGAAGTGATGCTACCACATTACCATCAAAATCTCGCAGTACAAACTCAAAGTTTGCCGTTGAAGGCAATTGAATCTCATCAATAATCAGGTTACCCGTACCCGTGTTGTTCACGCGCATGGTGTTACTGAAGTTGACTATCGCGTTAGCTCTGGTAGCGCCCACATTATGGAAGGTAAAGTAGTCTTCCGCTGGGATACCATCCGTGGTTTCTGGAATCTTGGTAAGGTTTTCGACTTGCAAAATTGCTCCAGAAGGTGCCTCAATACTAAACTCTTCGGTTTCTTCGGTTACATTTCCATTACCATCCGTAGCGATGACCTTCAATACATAATCACCTTCATCCAAAATCTCGATTGGGTCGACATAGGTAAGGCTAGGTCCATCGTTGATTTGATATTCCACACTTTCCAGAGCACTGGAATTTTGAGATTCTGCCTGAACTGTTGCCGTAACCAACCCTCGATAAACTCCTTCCGCACTACTATTACCATCAAGCGTGATGGTGACAAGTGGTGGTATTTGCTCGCTGTCAAACGGAGCTAAGCGAATATAGTTTGGCTTGGCATTTACTCCAGTAGCACCCAGACTTAATCTTAGGGTTCCATCGGTAACCTCAACAAGTTCTGTATTATCGAAATTCACCAAATTATTAGCGTCATTTTCTTGGTCAAAATCCAAAACAGTAACGCCGTTGACATCCAAAACATGATTACTATCGGTAAAGTTCGGGTCACCGACACTGATATTGACATAGTACTGCCCTTTGTGTAGTTCTACCAACCTTTCCAGTGTTGGGAATGTACCTGTTCTTCTGTGCCCGATAATCGTAAACGTTTTCAATAATGCATCATCTTCAGTACCATCATTTCGGTTTCTACCATTCTCGGTGGCATCCGCCGGTGTTTCTGTACCGGGAAGTACCCAGCCAAAGTTCAAATCACCCAAAGAAGTGGTTTGCGTTCCAAATGGATTACCCACGTCATCAATATATCCTACCGGAGATGTTTCGACATCGTCAACATCTTGGAAATTGAATTGATAGGTATAAACGATTTCATTAGTGATTTCAAGATTTATCGTTACCACGGCACTAACATAATTTGGAGCGGATGCCGTAACCGTTGCGGAATAACTTCCTATGCCCAAACCTTCAGGGTCTACGCCAATATCCAAACTACCTAATCCGTCCGGTGGAAGAACAACCCAAGGTTCGGAAGCTTCAAGTGAAACAATACTTCCTGTCAACCCACCATTCGCTGAAAGCGTTGTGGATTGCGTTGGTACGGTTTCCTGATTTATGGCTACTGTGAAATCCAATTGGTCAGGTGTAAAGGATAACGCCAAAGTGCCATCCTCGAAAGGCTCCACATTACTTAAGACGAAAATATAGTCTTGATAATCTCCATTGGTAGCATCTTCAAACGCAATCAAGTAGCTGTTTGGGATATCATTTCCTTCTCTATCGCGGTTTGGATAGATTCTAGTTCTATGTGCAACGCCACCTGTATTGATTGCGTCCTCAGTGTAGTTGGTTCTTCCGAAGGTATTTGAATCCACGTAGATTCCAAATACAGCTCCTTCAGGGTCAAAACTAGTAGTACCACTTTCCAGAGGCGGGAATAAGGTTTGTGCATTGGCCAGTCCATCAGCCAAAGCTCCAATCTCATTTAAGCCAATACTACCATCATTGGTATACCATCCGAAAGGTAATAACTCGCCTGGAGAATATCTACCCACAGGAACTAAGGTGACTGGTGCACTGGAGGACTTAATCCAACGTTCCACTTCTACCTCATCACCTATCGGGTCGGGGCCCGTTCCGTTCGCTAGGTTTGTCCATCCAACATCGATGCCAATACCTAGTGCATCTACAACATCTTGTAAAGGTGGTTCTTCACCTCCTTCAAATCCAGCTTTTTTCAAGGTGTGAAGACCGATTTCAAAGCTAGGCGTGTTTTCATCATCACTGGCAAAGACCAAAGTAGCTTCTTGATAACCCAAGTCCGTACCATCTAAATCCGGTGCATACGTCACTGAGAATTCTACACTTTCGTTTGGTGCTATCACCTGAGGTGCGGCTGGTGTAACTTTATTGAACTGGCTACCGAACGCTCCTGTAATTGAAACTCCAGAAATGTTCAAGGCTTCATTGCCTTCATTGGTGATTTCAATGGTTTTGGTGTCGGTATTTTCACCGTCGTTATTCACAGTGATTTCAAAAATCAACTCATCTTCCACAGACGCAATCTTAGGTCCGGTCGAAGCTGGAATTGCAGCGCGAAGTAGGGTCAACCTTGCCGTTCCATTATTATCTCGGTCATATTCCGAAACATACATATTCCCCGTAAGTGGGTCTTCCACAACATCTAATGGGTCATCAAAACCGGAAAGTCCTGGAATGCTATTGTAGGCTTCTTGAATATCTCCAGTTGGTTTGGGGTCCATCCCCAAAATATCATCTTGTCCGCTGAAGCGAACTACAAAAAGAAGTCCTTGTAGTTTGCCTTCAAAGGCGTCACTCTTATATTCTATAACCCCGTTGGGTGATTTGTTTTTTCCAAAATCAAAGGCAGGCTCTAAATAGTTTGGGTCTGGACCTAAATCATCGGGATACTTGGCCACATCCACATAAGAAGCTTCTGCTTGACCTGGAAGGCCACTATACGAAATGCCGCCATGGTTCAAGACAAACTCACCACGATATGGGTTCGGATGTCCGTGATAGGTACCTCCCATGGTTTTGAACAGCCAATCCTTTTGGGTTTCACCTCCATTCAAAGCGGGAACATCAGGAATACTGGTCAACCCATCAATACGACGCGCTAGGGTATAGTCATCAGTTGATGGTGAATTTGGCGACGTATTGTTGTTACCTGCGGTTCCGTTGGTTGGAACGTACAACCATCCGTTACTGTGCCATACCAAATCGTATGCGTTACGTACCCCAGTGGCAAAAATGGTAAGCGGTGCATTGGTTGCATACGGATTGTACGTGCCATTACTCATCGTCAAACTATTTGACGAGGCATTATTGATTACCGAAATATCATCAGTGGTGTAGGCACTCAATGGTAATGTACCTGGAAGTTTATCCAGCTCTAATTTTAGAACCGCAGCGGCAAGCAAACGTTCTGGACGGAAGCCCCATGCTGCATCAGGTTCACCACCAGCGGAATTACTTCCCTGGTTAATATACATATCCCCATTATCATCAAAGGCGATACTATTGGTCAAATGGTCTTTGGTAGACCTTGGCAAGTGAATTACCAAATCTTGAACGGTAGTCAAGTTAGAACCAGAGAGTCGCGTCAACTTACCATCCCATTCTGGACCGTTTGTGACCGAAGCTTTACTGTGCGTTACGTATTCAATGAGATTGTCGGCAGTAGATTCAGGGTCGAAGGCAAAACCAATAATCAAACGATTGTTGTTATCCGTAGCATTGGTTACTGGATGTGGTGAGCCCTGTAATTCAGGGGATAAAATTTCCAAATTGGAAAGCGTTCCGTCTGAAGCCATGTCCCAACGATAGATTTTACCGTCGGATTGGAAATCACCAATAGTACTTGCATATAGTTTTCCATCAGGCCCAATCGCCAAACTAGAGAATCTTTGGTTTTCCGTACCTGTACCCAAAGTAGCTTCTCCAAATACCTTCGTAAACTCTACTCCTGTCAAATCACGAATCGGAATAACCGTATCGTCAAACTCTCCAGTGGTAAAGGTAGATTCAAAGGCTTGGAACGCCAGTCTATCATTAACATCACCAATTAAGTTGGCTTCAATATCACTACTCAATCGGAAGATGTAGGTTGTTAGCTCTTTCAAATCCCCAAGTGGTGTAAGTGTGATGGCATCTCCCCCACCCGTATCATTGGAATTGGAGGGCACCAATACTTCTCCTCCTCCGGTTACCTCAAAGAGGTTTACATTTCCGGCCAAGGTGCCTTCGTCTAACTCATATCCGTTAGGCACGACCAGTTCCACATTAATCTGGAAGTCTTCCAAAGCGACATTAACTGCATTGTTCGCGGGAGTAACATTGGTAAAGAAAGGTTGTCCTGACGAAGAGGATTGTGAAATTTCAAGTGATGTAATTTTCGTGTTGAATCCGCCAAAGGCATCAATTGTTAAACGACCATCATTTACCGTAACAGAAGTACTTCCTGAAGTAAATCGTCCGTCATCGCCTTGTGGTCCTACTGGTGCATATTTATCAATAATATTTACGCCCTCAACGTTGATGCTATGTTCAGGTGAAGTTCCAGCTTGTCCATCTACCGTAGGGTCACCCACATTGACAATAACATCATACGTTCCATTGGGCACTGCTATTTCCCATATGGCCTCTGTGTTGACTCCGTTGTTTCCACCCACATCATTGTATTGCATGTGGATAAGGGTGTTTCTTAGGATATCAATCCCTCCAACACCTCTGTTTCTAGCATTGGTAGAAACATCTAATGGGGTTTGTCCATCAGTGGTCAACCAACCATACGTTAAACCATTGGTGCGTAAACCATATCCCAAACCGGAATCCACTTCATAGTCTGCTGGCGGTACGTCAGTAGGTAAGGAATAGTTGATTTTTACTGGTTGGAAGGTTACTAAATTATCGGAGGTAATTGCAAAATCTTCAAAAGTATAGGATACTTCAGTGCCTGCTGCCTCTCTTCGCTTGGATGCAAAGATTCCCGCAAAGCTGAGATTACTATATGAAGCGTTTCCTGTAATATAAGAAGCAGGTAATGGCAAAGAACCTAGTTCTTGTTCCGCCGCTCCCTCTAGTTGATAGAAAGCAGTAAGCAAATCATTGTCAACATCTACGAAAAGTCTTAGCGTGACAGTACTGGTATTCAGTCCGGCTACGTTGCTGATAACTTGATCATCAGGTCCGGAGGCGCCTCCAACTTCAGAACGAAGCTCTACTCCTCCATTTGCGTTGGCCACTAATTTCACAAAATTATCTTCATCCAAACCGAACCAAACTCCAGCTTGTTCGGAATTATTGGTTCCGTCAGTATAGGGCTCCACAATTGTTGTGGTGATACTGAAATTGCCCAAGGTTCCGGCGTTGACTCCTACCCCTAGTGTATTGATTTGTGAGTTGACTTCAGTACTGCTGTCGTTATTTACAAAGGCAATACCCTTGTTCGCAACTAAAGTAAGATTACCAGATGCAACTGTAATTTGGCCAGGTTCATACCCGGGCACATCCGGATTTGAAATAGGCCCATCGGCAGCAATTCTTTCCGAAGGAGCATCCACCATGGTGAAGCCCGTATTCGAAAGACCACCCTCGGTACCATCGAATGTTAGATTGAATGGTACTGATACCGCAAGTTCATCACATTCCAAAGTACTAATAGGGCTGCATCCCACTATGCTATTATCAACTGGCTGAACGTTGCGTGCAATAACCACGATATCTTGATAGTCAAATCCAGAGATATGCTCTTCCGTAGCTATGACATAGGCATCTTGCTCACCAGGTAAGGGATACACTCGCACATGATGTGGTATAGCTCCGTTAAACGTATTCAGCGCATCTTCACTATATAAAATTCTGTTATTGAAGAATGGCCAACGGTTGAAGAAACCAAAGGACTGCACCCCTGGGTCAAATTCCAACTGTCCAGTAATAATTGGATTAAGGGTTTGGCCATTTCCGGATACATTATTTTCAACGGTGAACAGTTCGGTTCCAGAACCAGCATCACCGGAAGGATACCATCCAAAAGCTACAATAGGATTATTTGCTTCTGGACCATAAACACCGAGCACCTCTAAAGTAACAGGTGCGTCAACCGCTTTTTCGAACAACTGTGCATCAATTTCATCTCCCAGAAGGTCATTATAACTACTTCCATTTGGCAAATTGATAAGGTTGGTACTATCATCGGTATCGCCAACATCTATCGCGGCTAATCCTAGATG
>CALBPG010000259.1 GCA_937899065.1 uncultured Allomuricauda sp. | reverse complement strand
GGTGTCCAGCAAAAGGCGAATCCAAATCAAAAAGTAATAGGCGAAGATGAAACTTGTTGCCCATTTGAAAAGGGTATAAAAGAAGTTAAACAGGGGATTGCGCACGAAAAACATGCGCAGTTGGTACAGTGTCCAACGTTTGTTTCTTGCCGTATAGGTGAATTTTCTTTTTCTTCTAAACCAAGAAATGATTTGGATAACAAAATCAATACCCAAAACCATGTAAAAAGGCCAGACAATAAACTTTTTGGCTAAATATTTCGGAACGTGGTCCTTGGTGAAAACATGGGTGTGAATGTTAAAAACGGAATCGGTTTCCGTATTAGTTGGATTGGGCATAACAACATGGTTTTATTCGGGGAGCTTCTCTAAAATTATGATTTCCTATTGAAAATAGGTTGCACAAAAGGCTTAGTTCTTTTAAGGCTTTTCCTTTTTCTGGGCATCCCTAAGTGGAATCCTTTTAAAACTCGTACTTCTTTTCCACTGCATAACGTAATAGCTCCCCCGCTCCACTTAAGCCCAACTTGCGAATCATATTTTTACGATGGGTATCTACCGTGCTTTTACCAATAAAGAGTTCATCGGCGATTTGATGGGAAGTACGCCCTTTCGCTATAAGTTGAAGAATCTCTCGCTCTCTCGAGGACAACACGCTTTTGGTGCTGTTCTTTTCGGCGTTGGGTTGATGTATCTTTTTATCGTAGTAGGTTTTTCCAGAAGCTACCTCGCGAATGGCTTCCAAAACGACTTCCAAACTACTGTTCTTGAGAATGTATCCATGTGCACCCGCAGCAAGCATTTGCTGAACCGCTTCTTCTTGGTCGAACATGGTAAAAGCAATTACCTTGGTATAGGGAAGTTCTTTCAGAATGGTTTTCGTGGCTTCAATACCATCCAATTTGGGCATTCGAATATCGCAAAGCACCACTTTGGGTTGTTTTAATCGTACCAGTTTTAGCAATTCTTCACCATTATTGGCTTGCCCAATAATTTTGATATCCTCCTCGTATTTGATGTAGGATTTGATGCCATCAATCAAGGCTTGGTGGTCTTCTGCTATGGCAACCGTAATCATACTGGAATATCAATTAACATGGAAGTTCCCTTGCCCTTTACACTGTCCACTGTAAAGTTTCCTTCAAGGTGTTCCACACGTTTTTCGATATTGGTCAAGCCCATACCGTTGGAATCTTGACCCAATTGCGAACGGTCGAAGCCCTTACCATTATCCTCAACAATGATGTTCAGGTTCTCCTCATGCTGTGTCAATTGGATATTGATTTTGGAAGCCTCGGCATGTTTTATCGCGTTGGCCACCAGCTCTTGTACTATTCTAAAAATGGAAAGTTCAAGGGAGTTTTCCATGCGTTCGCCCAAGCCAAAATGCTCAACCTTAACTTCCATGGCGTTGGTTTCACTGATAGTTTTAGCCATTTTTTTAATGGCAGACAACAACCCTTGGTCGCTCATCACCCCAGAATTTTTGCTATGCGCCATCCCACGAATTTTTTGATAGGCCTCTTCCAAAAGATTCTGTGCTTTTTCAAGAGCGGAATCTGAGGTATCGGTGTTGGCTTTATCAAAATGCAATTTGATGGTGGCCATTAGACTTCCCAAATCATCGTGAAGTTCTCCTGCCACCTTTTGACGTTCTTTTTCTTGTCCAGCAATCATCGCATCGATACTGACCAACTCTTGTTCTTTGAGCAGGTTATCTACACGCTGTTGTTTTAAAATGGCCTCTTGCTCCGCTAATTGTCGTTTTTTAGTGGTGTTTTTTTGAAGGAGTAGGGCAATACCACCTCCAAGGAACAAAACAAAACCTGATGCAATAAGCCAGTTGCGGTTCCGAATTCTCCGCTTTTCACTTTCCAAATTATCAGCACGGAGTTTTTCGTTATTGTACTTTTCTTGAATATCGGAAATTGTGGAATTCTGTTCCGCTAGACCTATTTCATCCTTTATAGAGTCGTATTTGAATAAGTAGTTGTAAGCATTCTCAAAATCCCCCAAATAGTAATATGCTGCATCCATATTGCCATAAAGGATTTTTTTTGTCTTGGCCTGATACTTTTTCACCCGTAGGGTTTCTGCTTGCTTGTAAAACTGTAGCGCCTTCTGGTACTTTTTGTCACGGCGATAGGTATTTCCGATGTTGTTCACTACATCATGATATTGATTCGTGTTAAGAGGGTGCCCACCGTTTTCTAACAACAGCTTTTGGGCCTTGAAATAATATAATCTAGC
>CALBPG010000258.1 GCA_937899065.1 uncultured Allomuricauda sp. | reverse complement strand
GCGGAATGGGGCTAAACTATACATGGTATAAAGATGGGGCTATCGTATCTGGGCCTACCGTAGATGCCGATACTTTCACAATAGACACTTCATTATCTGACTTTGGTGGAGATTATCAAGTAGAAATCTCCGGCGGTAGTGCCTGTACAGAACGTTCTACAGCAGTAACCATCCAAAATGCTGGTTCTACACAAGTCACGCTAAACAATCCTGAAAATATTGTATTGCTTCCTGGTAACGACGAAACATTATCTGTTTCTACTAATGCCGTTACTCCGACTTATCAATGGTTTAAGGATAATGTGTTGATTCCTGGTGCAACTACTGCCTCTTTACCGGTTTCCGATATAGGAGATTACAAAGTAACCGTCACGGAAACGGGTGGAAGTTGTGCTGGTACTCCAGTAGATTCTCCTATTATCAACGTTGTTCTACCAGCATCTTTTGAATTGGAAATCGCTTTCGATGGAAGTTACACGGAATGTCAAAGCAGTTCAGCTACGGTTGCACTTGAGTCCATTTATGCTCTCGACGGTTCTGGTAACCGAACGGATGTGACCTCAAGCGTAGAAAACAACTTTTCATACCAGTGGGTTTATGATTCCAATACGCTAGGTGGTGCAACTACAGGTTCCCTTAACCTGAATGATGCCAATGATAACGGTGAATACCAGCTTACGGGTACTTTGGGTGCCTTCAATGCAACTTCAAATGGGTTAACTGTACGCCTTGCCACTACTGATGTGGTAACCCTGTCTTCCACTGAAACCGTATTATGTGAAGGAGGTGCTCCAATTATATTGACCTCGTCTTTGGATTTGTCCGGAGAAACCTTTGAATGGTTGCGTGATGGCAACTCCGTAGATACGAGCAGTGGTAGTTTTTCAGTGACCAACCCGGGTACCTATCAACTTCGTTTAAGTCGAAATAACTGCGCAACCGTTTCCAACGAAATAGAAATACAACGATTTGATGATTCCCTATTGGTGCTTGACCAGCCAAACGATTTGATAATTATTGAAGGGGAGACCCAAACCGTAAATGCATCCGGCGCTACTTCTTACGAATGGTTCGATGCCAACAATACCTCTCTGAGTAATCAGAGTTCGTTCGCTTTTCAGCTAGAAGGTCAATACCTGTTGTTGGCCAACTTTGGCAATTGTAGCGTAAGCAGGGTTATTACAGTAACCTATAGAGACAACTTCGCTATTCCGAATGTGATCACTGCTAATGGAGATGGTATTAACGACCTATGGGTGCTTCCAAACTCATACTCCAGGGACCCCGAGGTCTTGGTGACCATTTTTGACGAAAAAGGCAAAGAGGTGTTTAGCCAAGCGAACTATGAAAACAACTGGCCGCAGTCTTCGACTTCGTTTAGCCAGCAAAACATGATTTTTTACTACAGACTTACTAGAGCTGGACGTAACCTTAAACAAGGTACAATAACCGTTATTCGATAAATAGAATGCACCCCAACAAACCTAAACTAATACTACTACTGCTCATCACACTGCTTTCTTTTGGAGTACGCGCCCAAGAGGAAAATCCGTTTGTTGTGTATGATGTTCCTTCCCAAAACCTGTTGAAGTTCAATAGGTTCCTGTTGAATCCTACCTTTTCAACTGTTCGGGAAGACAAGTCTTACATCAATTTGTTTCATAGAAACCAATCGGTGTCTTTTGATGACAATAACCAAATCTATTTCTTGAGTTATAGTGGTCGTGTTGGTGATAGAAGTGGGGTAGGTTTAAGTCTATTTACCAATAGAGAAGGCTTATTCAACAACTTCGGGCTTCATGCGAACTATGCCTATGGTATCCGTTTGAGTCCCAAAAGCAACTTCACCTTCGGGGCAAACTTTTCATATTACCAAAGTGCCTTTAACCAAAACAGGGCCAATGCCGTGGACGATGACCCTTTCCTAAATAGTTTGGAAAGCAGCTCGCTAATCACATTTCAACCTGGATTCAATATCTCATTCGGACAATTCGATTTCGGTGGTTTTGCTGAAAACCTGTTTGACTATAATCTAAAAAGCAGTGAATCAGTAACTGAATTTAATGAAAAAACCTACTCTGGCCATCTACAATATACTCATCAGTTTAAAAATGCTTCTGGTCTTTTGGAACAAGGAAGACTAATGCCCTTGGCTAGAGTAAGAAAGGTTGGCGAGGAAAATATCACTCTTGCTGGAAGTCTTGTTATGGACTTGCCCAAACTAGGATGGGTACAAGCCGGTTATGATGACTTCTATGGTGCGTCTGCCGGATTGGGTTTCAATCTGAACAGAAACCTTTCTATTGGATACACGGTTGAAAAAGGGCTTTCCAATGAGTTCGAGAACTTTGGCGTGAGCCATGAGGTATCTCTAGCCTATTCGTTCACACCGAACCTCACGGAAGACCGCGTACTTCTTGAGAAGGACAATGAAGATTTGGTTCAGAATGATGAAGAGGTGCCCTCCGAAGATTTGGTCATTACCGATAAAGACCTCGAAATCGCACAGCTTAAAGAAAAGCTTGCTGAAAATGATGCCATTCTCGACGAAATTCTCTTTCGTCAAGATTCCATCGAACAAGGTCGAAAAAGAGATTTAGAACGGCGTTTCGACATGGTGATGAAAATGGTTCGACGCGAAACCCGTGGGGAGCGACCAGACCTTGAAAAACGCGCTGAAGCCCTATTCTTTTCTAGAATGGATAGCACAGATATGCTGGCGCAAAACAATTACAAAAACCCCGTTTCCAACACAGGTTTGACTAATTCCACAGCAACCAAAAAGGTTATTACGTTGGAAGATAAAAACCAAACGCAACAAACCGCTTCAACGCAAACCACCTCAACGTCAGTTGTAAAAGACAACATTATTGCAACAAAACGCACCGTAAAACCAAATACAACCGAAGAGGCTACGGTCGCTGTTCGAGATAACCTTACGGGAACCAACACAACCGTAGAAGACAACAGAACACGTGCCATTGGATTCAAAACCTTTGACCTTCCGGATGTGGAGTCTGGCCATTATTTGATTGCCAATGTGTACAGTGATGAGGACAACGCGGACCGTTTTGTTAATGAAATGTATGACTTGGGTATCGAAGCAAGCTACTTTGTGAACCCCAAGAACAATCTGAAATACGTCTACTTAAAGCACTCGGGTTCAAAAGCTGAGGTCACCGAAAATTTTAGAAGTAACGTAAACGGAAAGTTCTTTGCTCCAATGTGGATGATGACCGTTAAGAATCAGACAGGGCAAATGCCAAGTCAGGAAGAACCTTCAGGTGTTCTTGCGCAAAACATCGTCAAAACCTACAGCATCGGTGGGCTTGGTTCCGGATTTTACCTCATCGCCAACGTATTCTCCAAAGCAAGCAACGCTTCTCGCTTCGTTCGTGAGTTACAATCCAAAGGTCTGGATGCTGACTTCTTCATTAATCCAGAGAACAACTATCGCTATGTGTATCTGAAAAAACACGAAACATGGACTAATGCGCTAACCTCATATTACACCAAACTAAACGCCTCGTACGACGACAAAATGTGGATCATGCGAGTAAAACCAAACTATAATAGTTAAAATGACCCATCGCTTCCTAAAAACCTTACTATGCCTTCTGGGCATGGTCTTTTTTGGGCTTAAAAGTAGCGCTCAAGTTGAGGTGCCGTTCACGCCACGGTTAACCAATTCCTATATTAATATCAAGGGGGATTATACCTTTTTATCCAATGGTATCCTTAACCGTGTTGATTCCAGCAACGGCGCAAACGACCCATATAATGGCACCGCAAACAACAATGGTTTTCACAGGGATTATATTGATGTAGACTCCGACCCAACAACCTTTAGTTCAAGTAGCTCAACCCTAACGCTACCCTTTTGTTCCAGGATTTACTGGGCGGGTTTATACTGGTCTGCCAACTATCAACAAGAAGTGTTGAACAATACTGAAATTCCAACGCTTCCTCAAAACGACACACAAAGACTAGACTTTACCGCTATAAAATTTAGGGTTCCCGGCGGAACTTATATTGACCTAGTTGCGGACAATAATCCCGACCCGGTAGGAGAAGAAGACGCTATCATTCATGATGATGTTACCTTCAAAGATTCACCTTATACCTGCTTCAAAAACGTAACCAATCAACTACAAGCCTTAGCTGACCCTTCAGGAGAGTACTTTGTCGGAAACATAAGGGCTACCCGGGGAAGAAGTGTTGGTGGTGCAGGAGGTTGGACACTTGTGGTCATCTATGAAAATCCAACCCTTACTGGAAAATACATTTCCGTTTTTGATGGGTATGCTGGGGTACGCGGTAGTTCTAGCGCAGACATTACGGTTTCTGGTTTCAACACGATTCCTGTAGGCCCGGTTCGCGCGCGACTAGGGGCTAGTGTGGTAGAAGGTGACCGTGGGATTACAGGAGATGCTTTCCGTATTGAAACCCCGATGAACCCTGGTTTTACTAGTTTGAGCAACGGGGCCAACCCAGCAGACAACTTCTTCAACTCCAACATTACCATTGACGGCGCCGACGTAACCACTCGGAATATTGCCGCGACCAATACGCTGGGGTACGATTCGGATATTTTTGAAATCAGTAATCCGGCAAATAGTATTATTGCCAATACCGAAACAGATGCTACCCTCCGCTTGTTCACCCAAGGGGATGCCTTTGGGTCATTTCTGGTAACCTTTGGGGTCGTAATCATTGATCCCAACATCGTACTCGAGATGATAGTAGAAGACATTGGTGGAAACGATATTACAGGCCAAGGGGTAACCTTGGGACAATACCTCGATTATATTCTATCCTTCGTAAATACAGGGAACGACGATGCCACAAATTATGTAATTCGTGATGTGCTCCCGCAAAATGTTACGTTGGATGAAACCAATATTACCTTACCTCCGGGAGTAACATACACCTACAATCCAGCAACCACAGAAATCGTATTCAACATTCCTGATAACCTTGTTGAAATTGGAGACCCTATTGCTTCTATTCGGATGCGTGTTCGCGTAGCTGAAAACTGTTTTGATTTTGTAGATGCTTGTACAGATATCATTGAAAATCAAGCCTTTTCAACCTACGAAGGAATCATCAACGACAATCAAATTAGTGATGACCCCAGTGTGTCTGACTTTGATGATTGTGGTTTTACAACGCCAGGCGCAACCAACTTCTTATTGGACGATTTAACGGCTTGTAATTACACCAGAACCGTATTGTTATGCGGGGATAATGTGCTTTTGGATGCTGGAGATAACTTCGATGCCTACATCTGGTATCGCGACGAAAATGGAAACAATACAATTGACGCTGGAGATACAGTCCTAACTGATGGAGATCCTGATGGAGACCCAAGTACGTTGTCAGTAGATGACATAGGGACCTACATTGTAGACAAACAAGTAGCAGATCCATGTAAAGATTTCGCAGAAATTATCATAGTGGAGCGCTTCGGGGCCACTCAGAGCAACCCCATCACCATGCTCATTAATGATACAAGCAATACCGTTGATGGTGAGATTGTAGTTTGTCCAAACGATGGGAGCGAATTACCCCAAATTTTCCTTTGTGGACTTAATGATACAGAACCCGTACAGGTTAATATTCCAGATGCAGATAGTATTGAATGGCAACTGTTGGACGAATCAAGTTGTGCGGCTGCGGTAGCAGATTGCGCCAATACCAATAACGCCTGCACCTGGAACACTATTGAAACTGGAAACAACTTTTTGGCATCTGACGCGGGTCAATATCGTTTGGTCATCAACTATCAAAACGGTTGCTTTAGCCGATTCTATTTCAACATCTTCAAGAATCCTTTAGACCCACAAGTCAACACAAGGGATATCATTTGTGATACAGACGGAAACATTACCGTAACCAACATGCCGTTGGATTACGAATATCGCTTGATTGACCAAGCCACAAACAACGTATTGGTAGCCTACAACCCAAGTCCTAGTTTCACTATTCCAAATAATGGTGCCTACACTGTTGAGATGCGTCAACAAGGAGTAACGGATGGTTGTGTGTTTGTCTTAGACAACATTGGAATTTTAGAAAGAGATTTCCAGGTTGATGTTACCACCAAGGACACTGACTGCAATGGGTTGGGCGAAATATCCATCTCGGCACTTAATGTTGAGGCACAATACTATTATGAGGTTTCACAAGGTGGAACAACAGTTGACACTTTTGGTCCTTCAGGTGATAACAACTACACTTTTGAAAACCTCAACCCTGGGGTATATGATATTCGTTTAACTACGGATGATGGTTGTGATTACACAGAACAGGTCACCATTAATGATGTGACCGATTTAGCTGTTGGTGCAGTTACCACAAAAAACATCGATTGTGTTGATGGGACAATTACCGTAACCGGTTCGGGAGGATTCCCTAACCCAGATTACGCCTATGCCATCTGGAGTTATAATGGTGCTGATTTATATACTGATGTTGGTGATATTCCGGCTTCTGAATTCCAAACCACCAGCGACTTTACCTTCATCGCAGGGGAAGAAGGTGATTACGAATTCATCGTTGTGGACGGCAACAACTGTACTGCCATTTCCAATGTAGCCACTATTGTGGTATCACCCCCAATAACATATACTTCCAGTCAAGATAACATCTCTTGTTTCGGAGGAAATGATGGCTCAATTGCTTATACCATTACCAACTCTAACGGGTACGCCATTGACTTTACCCTAACTCCTACGACTGGCGCTCCTGTAACCAATACTTCCGGGAATTTCACCAATCTTGCCGCAGGAGATTATACGGTTACCATTACCTACACCCTTGGAGCATCAAGTTGTGATATTGTCGAAAACTTCACCCTAACCCAGCCCGCGAATGCACTTTCTGCAAATGCAGTCATGATACAGGATTATACGTGTGCTCAACAAGCGATTATTGAGGCACAAAATATTGTTGGTGGAACAGCGCCTTATGAATACAGCATCAATGGAATTGATTTCTTTTCCGGAGTCGGTGCTGAGCGATTTAGCAATCTCACTAATGGTGATTATAACATTACCATTCGGGATGCCAACAATTGCACCTTCGTTACCAATACGGTCACTATTGATGATTTAAATGAGCCTACGGACTTACAGTTCATTCAATCTCAAATAACCTGTCCCTCAGAAACAGTTACTGTAGATGTGACAGCAGTAAACGGGGTAGCGCCTTTTGCCTTCCAAATTATTTCTGGGCCTGCTTCTTCTGGACCTTATCCCATCACGGCTTCTAGTGTAGCTGGAAACGTGGGTACATTCAACAATTTGCCCGCAGGAACATATGTCTATCGCGTTACGGATAGCAAGGACTGTAGTTACGATGAATCCAATACGATTGACCCCATCCAGCCTATCGGGATTACGCCTTCCTTGGAAACTAACATCACCTGTTTTGGGGCCAATGACGGAAGTATTCGCTTTGATATTTCCTTTCAAACTGGACAAACGTTTAACTATACCATAACAGGGCCTTCAGGTACGGTAAGAACCGGAAGTACAACCGCTGTTGTAAGCAACGTAGACAATCTTGCTCCGGGAACCTATACATTATCCTTAACTGAAGCAGGGACGAATTGTTCGTATTCAGCATCATATACTTTGGTTGGTCCACCTGCAGCCTTAACATTAAGTGCCAGCGAATCGCAGCCTACTTGTACAACCCAAGGAGGTGTTGTCTTGACCTCAACTGGTGGCTGGGGAGGAAACAGTTTTACCCTCACCAATCCAGACGCTACCACCTTTGGCACGAATAGTACAGGAAACTTTACTGGATTGGCTCAATCAGGCACGTACACAGCGGCTGTAGAAGATGTTAATGGTTGTATCGTTACCACAACCTTTGTGTTGAATGCAGCTGTTGCCCCGGTACTAAACATTGTACCGAACAATCCTTGTTATGATGATGCCGTAGGCCTTACGTTAACCGCTAATGTGGTTTCGGGAGGAGATGGCAACTATGAATATCGTATCAATGGGGGCGTCTTTGGAACTTCAAACGTCTTCACCGGACTTATTCCCGGAACGTATACCATTGACGTTCAAGATGGAAACAACTGTGTTGATAGTGAAACCATTACCATAAATCCTGAGCTTACTATAAGTGCCACCGCTCCGAATATTACAGCGTGTGCCACGACTACCAATGTAGATCTTGTAGCCACCGGAGGCGATGGAAGTTATGTGTATGCTATTGTCTCCGATGGTGCAACGGTTAACGACGGAGATTTTGCAGCAACCAACCCTATCACCGTGACGGGTGCTGGTGACTACGACGTATATGTTCGTGACAATGCGGGCGCCGCAGGATATTGCCAAGCTGCTTTTGATATCACCATTGTCCAAGACGCACCTTTGGCCTTGAACATAACGGATTCCGGAATTCAGTGTAGCGGAGAAGCACAAGCAACCATAACCATTGTCGCAAGTGGAGGAGAAGGACCATATCAATACAGCATTGACAATGGTGCTACATTCCAAGTATCCAATGAATTTGTAAATCAGCCTGCTGGAAGCTATAACATTCGGGTACGTGATGCCAATAATTGCATCATAAACCAAATATATAACATCAGTGAGCCGCTAACTTTATCGGCCTCAGCTGCGGTAACCCAACTTGCAGAATGTAACCCAGGTTTGGGTGCAGAAGTTCGTATTACCAATGCCATTGGTGGCACAGCGCCATACGAATATAGTTTTGATGGCGGAACAAACTACGGAACAAACGCTATCGGTTTCTTGTTGCCCGGCACGCATACTGTATACATTCGCGATGCCAACAACTGTACGTTCGCCATGACGGTCACTATTGACCCTGAGCCAACACCTCCAGGGGTGACGGCCAGTATCGACTATGAGTGCGATGGAGAAGGGACCATAACGGTAACACCGGATAGTCCCGCTTACGATTATACTTATGAGATAAACAGTGTGCCCAATACACCCAACACCTCAAATGTTTTCAACAATGTTGCTGTCGGAACGCATACCATTTCAGTAAACTATACCAGTAATACTGCTCCTGCTCCAAGTATACTCCTAAGTGAAAACTTTGGGTCGGGACCAAATACCCCTATCAGCGAAATTGATCCTGCATATTGCTATGAACCGCAAGATGGTAGTGCCAGCTTATGTGGTTTTGGAACAGATACCCATATTCAGGATGGAGAATATTCCGTAACGCAACTTATCGTAAACCCTTATGGGTCTTGGAGAAGTCCAAACGACCATACCGGGAATCCCGGAGGACGATTTTTGGCCATCAATGTGGGTGGGGTCGCCGGAGTTGGCGGAGTAGTATATCGCAAAGATAATATTGAAGTGATACCAAACAGGGATATTACCATCTCCCTCTGGGCATATAATATTCAACGTGTTGGAACTTCTGGTGGAGATCCTTCTATAGAAGTTCAACTTGTAGATAACCTAGGAACTATTATTGCCAGTACTACAACTGGGAATGTTCCTAAAAACAACGATGCGGACGATTGGCAGAACTATACCGTAACCCTTGATCCGGGTGCGGAAACCAATTTGGACATCGTAATACGAACCAATTCAGCCGTTGTAAACGGTAATGATGTCGCTTTTGATGATATCCAAGCATTCCAAATCCCTGAAGTTTGTGCAGGTACTGTAACCTTGGATGTTGTGGTAGAGGATGGGTTTGCTTTTGATGCCCAAATTACCGCTTCAAGCAATCTTTCCTGTAATGGGGCTGGTGATGGAACCATCACGTTCGAAGTAGAAAACTTTGATACAACCAATGGTTTCGAATACGATATAAATGGAAGTGGAACATTTACCACTTCAACAACAAGTCCGGTCACCTTAACTGGATTAGCCGCTGGAAGTTATACCATAGAAGTTCGAGATGTACTGGATAACAGCTGTATCACCACATTAAATCAAACGCTTACACAACCAGCATTGGTTGAAGCAAGTGCTGTGTTGACGGAAACCCTGACTTGTTCCAATGGTGGGGCCACGATTACCGCAAGCGCTACGGGAGGCACGCCTGCATACGAATACCAATTGGAAGACAACGCTGGAGGAGTCATCACCGCATATCAAAGCAATCCAGTGTTTACTGGTGTTATGGCCGGAGATTACAGAGTTCGTGTAAGAGATGTGAACAACTGTTCTGACCTTACTGATACCGATTTGAATGTGCCCGCAGTAAACCTTATTACTTATGCGGCGAATGTGTGCCACACCTCAACCAATGATGGAACCATTCAAATCAATGTAACAGGAGGTAACGGTAATTATCAATTTAGAATAAATGCCGGGCCTTGGTTGACCCCAACCCCTGTCAGTGCCGTCACTTATAACTTCAACAATTTAACAGCGGGTAACTATGACATTGAAATTCGTGATGGTTTCGGGTGTAGCACCACGGTGCCTATCATTGCGATTTTCCAAGCCCCTGAAGTTGTGGTCACCGATATCACTACCTGTGCCGCAGGCAGTATTACCGTGAACACCTTCGGAAGTGTTGGAACCCTTGAGTATGCTTTTGTTCCTACAGGAAACAGCCCTGCTGGTTCCTACGGAGCATCCAATACATTCTCGGTTACGACTGGAAACGAAGGAGACTATGATGTCTATGTAAGAGACACTGCAACTTCAGTAGCCTATTGCGTATTCATGGAGACCGTTACGGTAAATCCGGCTACGCCATTGACGGTGACCAATACGCCAACGGACCCGCAATGTTACAACGGAACAGGCTCCATTGAAGTAGATATTACCTCTGGAATCGCTCCCTACACCATTCAAATTATCGATTTGGATAATGCCGGCTCATCCAACCAGACGGACACCAATGTAGGGGTTACTACTAGAACCTATTTCAACTTAATGCCAGGTGACTATACCATTAACGTTACCGATGCAACTGGATGTACGGTTACTGAAACGCCGATAACCATCAACAATCCGGATGAGTTGACTGCCACCATTCAAGGGGTTACCCCAGCTACCTGTACCGGCGTGCTAAGTGATTTTGGTTTTGAGTTCGTCGGATATCCAACAACACTAGTAACGATAGAATTCAGTGCTGATGGCGGTGCTACTTGGATTGGTGACAACTCCACTCCTGGAACGACTGACCAATTGCTCGGTTTTGCTTCCGGGACAACCGTCAATCCATCTATGCGAACCGTTGACGCTTTTGGAAACACCCTTTGTCAAACGGATTTTCCTCCATTTATCATTCCTTATCCCTTGGATGATTTGGACATCACCATTGCCGCGGTTATAGTCAATTGTAATGAACTCCAAGTTACGGTACAAGGGTCTCAAGGTACACCAAACTATCAGTATACTTATACCGACGACCCCGCAAACTTTAACGAGGTCACGCCAACAGTTCCATGGACAACACCTGCGCTAGGTTTGTCTAATCCGTATTTGTTTACTGGATTGGTTCCTGGTAGGACTTACGTATTCTACGTGAGAGATGCTGCGGGTTGTGTGCGACAAAGTAATGTCAATGTTAATGACCTTATTACCGTACCTCTGGAAATCACTTCCGTAGTAACGCCTTCCTGTTTTGGTGCGAGTGATGGAAGTATTGTTTACACAGTAACCGATAATGAATTGCCGTTCGGCCCTGAAATCCGTTGGGAATTGTACAATATGGTCGCTGGCAGTCCTGTCTTGGTAACTTCTAGTGGAGGAAACATTCCTTACAACTCTCCACAAGACATTACCATTACCGGCTTAGGGCAAGGGAACTATTTTATTGAGGTAGTTGAGGTAGATGCCGGAGGTGTGGATAGTTGAGTGGGCGCAACAGAGAATCAACTTTTGGAAGAGCTTGATGTACTATCGGGTACACCGGTTGTTTTACAAAATATTAGCTGTGATAGCCCGGGTCTTATCCAAATTCAGAACCCATTAGGTGGTGGAGGTATCTATACCTACACCATTACAGGCCCTGCTCCTTTTAGTACCATTACAGCAACCTCAGATAACCCGGTGGAAATACCTGCCAATTCTCCCGCAGGTTCCTACAGTGTCAGCATGCAAGACCAATATGGTTGTTCAGCCAATATTGGTTCCGTCAACATGACGCTTACACCGAACCCAACCATCGATGCGGTTGCGGTTGACAATTGTGCTAACCCAGCTACGATTACGATTACGGCTTCAAGTTCCGCCGCACAAATTTTCTATTCCATTGATGGAGGAACGACCTATGTTGATAATGGTGGGGTATTCAATAATGTAGTACCCGGAAATTATAATTTATCCATACGAGACAGCAATGGTTGTATGTCGGCCAGCACGGTTACGGTTCATCCGATATTGGATGTCGATGCAACGCTTATAAAATTATTGGACTGTTCTACCCTAACTCCTGAAGCTCAAATCAGAGTAGAAGCACTTGACGGTTCAGGAGACTATGATTATGAAATTTCGGATGGAACCGGAACGGTTGTTTCAAGAACCAATATCCCATCAAATCCTTTTGTGTTTGATACCACTGTGGCCGAGACGTATACCATCACGGTTTACGATAATAATACAACGGGGCCAGAGTGCTCAAGGGTGTTTACCATTCCTGTACCACCAGCTGTTGTTCCTTCATTCAATATTGTTTCGACAACCAATGCCACATGTAATGGAGCCAACGACGGAACCATTCAAGTAAGTGCGGTGGATAACGGGATAGGTCCTTACAATTTCAGTATCATTTCTGGACCTGGAAGCAGCGCAACATTCCCGATTGCTCCTAGTTCATCCAATGGAATAACGGCACAATTTGACGGTCTTCAAGGTTTGGCTGCTGGAATCACGTATACCATTCAAATTACCGCAGCAAATGCATGTGCTTCCACGCAAACGCAAGTCATTACGCAACCCGATATTATTGACAACATCGACATTGACGTAGTCGAGTTTGGTTGTTCGCTAGGGAACAATCCAGATAACGCAACACTTACCGTGGATGCTGCAGCGATTACAGGAGGAACAGGTGTTTATACCGTATATGAATTTATCAATGACCAAGGTACCGCTACCCTTGCAGATGATGTTGTAGAGCAGACGGGAAGCAACAATAGTTACACAGAAACGAATCTTGCCGGAGGAACCTATATAATAAATGTTTATGACTCGAATGGTTGTGTGGGAAGTACAACCGCAACCATAAACGCTTTTGATGAATTACAGTCTGCATCTATTGCAATTGATGCCGTTGCGACCTGTACCACGGGCGAAAACATTACGATTACAGCGAATGGCCTTTTGACCAATTCCACTACCGACCCTGCCAACTATGAGTTCAAATTGCTTCCTGGGGTGAGCTTCCAGGCCTCTGGTAGTTTTACCAACTTAGCTGTAGGCACGCATAATTTTGAAGTCCGGAATACCGTAACAGGTTGTATTTAGACCATTTCACATACTGTTGCAGACCCTGAAGTATTGCAACTTAATGTAGTTTCCACCAATAACATTACCTGTTTTGGTGATACAGATGGAAGTGTTTCTTTAGACCTAGTGGATGCTACCAGCACCACGTATACAGGAGCAACATCCTACACGCTTTATTACGATGTAAACAACACCCCAACCAATCTTGGGGATGATACAACTACTACTGGTTCAGATGCCGATGGCGCCTTTACCATCACTGGATTAACTGCAGGCACCTATTACATCGAGGTGGTGGATGATAATCCTCCTGGCTCTGATTGTATTTATGCGCAATCATTTACTATAGCAGGACCCAACGTCGGTATCTCAGCTGCCACTCAGGTGACGGAGGTAACTTGTTTGGGTAACGATGGTAGTATCGAAATTATCAATGCTGCAGGCGGATGGGGTGGTTATTCCTACTATGTGGGAACGACGGCACCTGCTTCTACTGCATCTTATGTTGCCAATCCATCATTTGAAAACCTCAGCGGTGGTATTGCTCCAGGGACAACCTATCAAGTTTGGGTGAAAGACCAATTTGATTGTGAGTTCCAGTTACCCGATGTTGTCCTTGTGGACCCAGACCCAATCACAGCGACGCTTCAAATCAACACACCAAACTGTACGAACATAGAGGGTGTGATAGAGGTAACCGGTACTTCAGGAGGGCAAAATACCAACTTTACCTTCCAGCTAAGAAGAAATGGAACCCTTATCGGTTCGCCACAAACTTCACCTGTTTTTAATGGTTTGGGAGCGGGAATCTATGTTGTAGAGATAGCGGACCAATGGTCTTGTGTGCATACGACTAATTCCGTTGAGTTATTCGATGAAATCATTCCTGTAGTTACCGTAGACAAACCTATCGATTGTACCCTAGACCCAGGAGGTCATGTAACCGTAAGTCAAACAGGAGGTTCTGGAAATTTTACCTACGCAGTTACTTTCCCTGACTTATCTACACCATTGCCTACGAATACCACAGGCGTATTCACAGGGTTAACCGACCCTGGCACCTACACTTTTACGATTACCGATAATGCTACCGGACATACTTGTGTTAAAACCATCACCCAAGAATTGGATGACAGCGTTGACCCGGTTATCACTAGCGTTGTTGCGGAAGATGTGAACTGTAATGGCGGTTCAGACGGAAGATTGACTGTAAATCTAGACATGGCCACGGCTTTGAATCCTGTTTACACTTACGAATTATACGACATCTTAAATCTGACGACACCCATAAGAACGGCCCAAACCAGCAATGTTTTCGAAAACCTTCCGCAGGGAGATTATCGCGTTCGTGTGATATCATCCAGAAACTGTGATGGCTTCTTCGACCAAAGCATCGGCGAGCCAGCCGTGTTGACCGTTTCTGCTGCCGCTACACCTTTTGTGTGTAACGCATCAAATACAACGAACACATCAACCCTGACCATAACGGCAGGAGGAGGAACAGCGCCTTACCTCTACAGTATTGACAATGTAACCTTCCAAAGTTCCAACACCTTTGATATTGTAGATAGCGGTGCAGTTCAAAACATCACTACATACGTTACTGATGCCAATGGATGTTTGGAAACAGATGCAATAACCTTGCAGCCGATAAACGTATTCAACGCAACGGTAAGTCAAAATGTTGCCATTTCTTGTGCGAATCCAGAAGAAGTAACCATTACCGTTACCGATAACGGCAATCCAAACACATATACTTTCGAATTGTTGCCTATTGGAAATCCTTCCGGAACGCAAACTGCGACTCCGTCAAGTACAACGGCAACATATGAATTGACTGCTCCTGGTAGCTACACCTTCCGTGTTACCGATACGAATACAGGTTGTTTTGTGGACACAGCTCCTTACGAAATCGCACCGTATGACTTGATGACTGTAACGGCTACGCCGACTGCCCCAGTGATTTGTTTTGGTGATACCAATGGTGCTTTTGAAATCATGATAAACGGGTATAGTGGTGCTTATGATTACGAGCTGCTCAATGCAGATGGCACTACAACAGGAATCACTGCATCAGGCAGCACTTCTACCAATCCATTCCCGGTAGGAGGAATAACTGGGGGTAGTTTCTTTGTGCGTGTGACCCAAACGGCTAACCCGCTTTGTACACAAGATTCCAATGTGTTTACCATCGTTTCACCCGACATGGCGTTGGATGCTACGCCTTTGGAAACCGCAAATGTAACCTGTGACAATAATCTTGGTGAAATCGAGGTTTCTCCTACAGGTGGTTATGCACCCTATGACGTTGTGGTAACCAACACTACCACTTCGCAAGTATATACTATAAACGATGTGTCTAGCCATGTGTTCTCTGGTCTTTCTGCGGGCAGTTACAGTATTGTCATTACAGATGACTACAACTGCTCCATCGCGCGTCCACTTGTTTTGGTTCGACCAGACTTCATTACCGCGGATATTTCAGCAACGCCAACACTATTGCAGTGTTTTGGAGATACCAATGCAACGGTTACCGCACAAAATGTATTGAATGGAAGTGGGTCTTATCTATACCAACTCAATATTTACGACCCAACCGGGACAACTATTGTGACATCTTCCGGTACACAGACCAATCCAGCGTTTGATAATCTTGGAGCTGGAATATATAGCATTACCGTATCTGATGGTTGGAATTGTGATGTGGAAACCGTTCAAGTCGTGATAACCGAACCGAATGAGGTCATGGCGAACTTGATTCAAGTTACCCCATTAACTTGTACAACAGATGCAACTATAGAACTAAGTGCTACTGGGGGTAATGCACCTTATGAATTTAGCTTGGATGGTGTCAGCTATACTGCGATGAGCGGAGGCACATCCCATGCTTTTACGGTTCCTGCGGGTGACTATCAGTATTTTGTTCGAGACGCATTCAATTGTGCTTCCATGATTTCCAATCAAGTGAGCGTTGACCCCATAATGCCATTAGATGTAATTGTTGACGATAGCGCCGCATTCATCAACTGTACTGGAGAAGCTTCTGCAACTATTATTGCCGATGCCGTAGGAGGTTTGGGTGGATATCAATATGAATTGTTTACTGATGCTGCCTTGACCAACATGGTCGCTGGACCGAATACCACTGGAGAATTCAATATGCTAGTGGCTGGAACCTATTATGTGCATGTAACGAGTGGCGATTGCGAGTTTACCACAGGAGTAATTAACATTATGGACCCTGCACCATTGCAGGTAGACCGTCAAGAATCTTCCAATGTGACTTGTTCCGGAGAAGAAGACGGTTCCATTATCCTTGAAGTATCCGGTGGTACAGGAGAAATATTCTATGCCATTACGCCTAACCTAAATCAGTTTGATACCGTTGGAACATTTACAGACTTGTCTCCAGGGGTTTACGATGTGATTGCACAGGATAGAAATGGATGTTTCTTAACGTTCCAGTTCATTATTGACCAACCTGCTCCAATTATG
The DNA here is from genome assembly GCA_937899065.1 of uncultured Allomuricauda sp. Taxonomy (GTDB): domain Bacteria; phylum Bacteroidota; class Bacteroidia; order Flavobacteriales; family Flavobacteriaceae; genus Flagellimonas. The sequence goes on along the minus strand of CALBPG010000258.1, from coordinate 18,250 downwards.
GTAGAGTCTATCAATGTAATGGATGAGGTTTGCTTCAACAGCGAAGATGGTTCTTTTGAGGTGAATATTACAGGTGGAACAGCACCTTACTTTACGAGTCTCAATTCCAACGCTGCCGGAGATTTTATACAAGACCAAACCCAATTCCAGGACCTGGCGGCAGGCACCTATGTTGTCTTTGTTCAGGATTCTCAGGGATGTCAAGCCAATGTATTTGTTGATATTCAACCTGGAGTAAACCTAGCGGCAGAAGTTACTCCTGTATATACCTGTACCGGAGTGCTGCCTGAAAATACATTAATGGTCACCTTTGAAGATGAAACTATTTCAGGGAATGTATTATATGCTTTAGATTCAACGGACCCTGCAGATATGCAATTAACCTCGGACTTTGCGAATATTACACCAGGAGACCATTCGTTGACTATTGCACACTCCAATGGTTGCGTGAACACCATCGATTTCACCATACAAAGTTTTGAGCCTTTGGACCTTGTGGTTGAAAACACGAACATCAACGAAATTACTGCTACGGCAACGGGTGGATTGCAAGATTATACCTTCTACTTTGGTGATGTAAACAATGGCACGGACAACACCTTCATCATTAATCGAACGGCTACCTATCCGGTTACTGTAATTGATGAGAATGGATGCGAGGTCACGATGGAAATTTTTATGGAATTCATTGATATTGAGATACCTGACTTTTTCACACCAGATGGAGATAATCTTAATGATACATGGCTTCCTGATAATTTAGAAGCGTTCCCTAATGTACTAATGGTCATTTTTGATCGTTATGGTAGAGAGCTATATCGTATGGGATATGGCGATGCTGGATGGAACGGAATTTATAACAACAGCGATTTACCAACTGGTGATTATTGGTACGTTATCAAGCTGCAAGGCGAAACTGACGACCGAGAATTCATCGGGAATTTTACCCTATATCGACAATGATGCTTAACCTACTAAAACATGTTGACAAAAAACCACCTCACAATCCTCTTTTTACTGCTCGCCTTCTTTGGTAGAGGGCAGGAGCTGACCATACCGCAGTTGTCTCAATACATTGCGGATAACCCTTTTATCATGTCGCCAACCTATGCAGGAATTGGTGATCATATCAAGGTGCGCTTGAATGGACTTACCCAGTGGGTAGGTATTGAAGATGCTCCGGACACCCAAACCCTGGCCGCAGACGCTCGTATTGGGAACCGAAGTGGTATCGGAATGCTGTTGTATAATGACAGTAATGGTGAAACCAAACAAAGAGGTTCGCGTGTTTCGTTCGCACACCACTTGACTTTGGACCGCTATGATGATATTTTCCTGTCTTTTGGTATTTCCTACAACTTTAACCAGTTTCGAATTGATGTTGAGAATTTCACGGACTTTAATGGACAGCTTCCTACCGATGATAAATCGACTACGAACCACAACTTCGATATTGGTGTACTATACCGATATGGTAAATTCTATTTTAGTGCGAATGCGTCAAACCTATTGAATAAGGACTTGACCCAATTCAATCCTGTTTTTGAACCGAATACGCTACGTAACTACTATGCATATACCGGGTACAGCATCAAGAAAAACAAAAACAGTAAGTTCGAGATTGAACATTCAGAATTTTTTCAGTGGTTTGAAAGTGATGGCCGTTCGGTTACCGATTTGAATGCCAAATTCAGGTTTCATGACTTTGAAGATTACTACTATGTCGGTTTGACCTATCGATTCTTGAATGACCAATATGGTGAGCCGTTGTACATAGCGCCTATTGCTGGTTTGAAGAAAAGCAACTTCTATTTTGGCTATTCTTACCAAGTTATTACCAACGAAATACTAGGATATAGCACTGGAACGCACGTATTAACTGTAGGGATGGATTTATTCCAAGGTTTGAGCAACTGTAGGTGTACCTATTAAATTCTTTACTTTTGCGCCCATCAATTATCCTTAATGGAATATGGGCAAAATTAGAGTCAACAACATCCGCGTTCATGCCAACCATGGCTGTTTAAAAGAGGAGAGCCTAATTGGAAGTGATTATCGCGTTGATTTGGAAGTATGGGCCAACCTAAAGGCTCCAGCAATATCTGATACGCTTTCAGAAACGGTCGATTATGTTCATTTGAACAATATTGTCAAGAATGAAATGGCCATTCGTTCCAAATTATTAGAACATGTGGCCAAACGGATTTTAGACCGAATTCTTCACGAAATAAACATGGTGGAAAAAGCAGAAATTGCCGTATCCAAAATCAATCCGCCTATAGGAGGTGATGTGGAAAGTGTCACTGTCATCATGGCTTCTGAAAGAGGCTAAAACCCACTAGGAAAAACAAAAAAAATACTACATTTGCACCACTCAAACGGCATCGTGGCCGAGTGGCTAGGCACAGCTCTGCAAAAGCTTGTACAGCGGTTCGAATCCGCTCGATGCCTCAAAGAAAACCCAATATCTTATAGATAGTTGGGTTTTTTTATTCACTTATGCGTTCTATACCGTCCTGAATGTTGAACTTATCCTTGGGTAAAAAGCCTTTTGTAATCAATACTACGCCACAAATCATCAACAGTACTCCTAAACCCTTTTTAATAAGCACGATTCGTTCTTCCGTCAAGTATTTCTTTAACTGCTTAGCCAAAACAATCTTGACCAAATCGGTTGCGAAATAGACGCCAAGCACTGTTCCAAAGAAAAGTAAAATCCTATTTTCGTCATTATCCAAACTGGGGCCAACAATAACCACCAATCCCAACCAAAAGGCCAATACTCCAATATTGATAAAGTTCAGGAGAAACCCTTTGACCATCAAACCTAAATATGTTCCTTTTTTGATTTTGTACCCCGGTTTTTTCTTTGCCTCTTTTCGAACGAACAATACCACTCCATAAACTAGTAAAATCGTTCCCCCGAAAACAAAAAGACCTGGTTGATTGCTTAAGTTTTCTAGGAGTTGAAAACTACTGAAATAGGCAATGAGAAGAAAAACGATATCCGCTAGAATGACGCCAATATCAAAAACAGTTGCAGCACGAAATCCTTTGGTTACACTGGTTTCCAGAAGAACGAAGAATACAGGACCTACCACGAAACTCAAAAAGAAACCCAACGGAATCGCGGTCTGAATATCATCCCACATGTCTACATCCTTTTGATTTTACCTCCAAACACCTTTTTTTCATCCATTTTGGCAGGATCTCCATACACCAATACCTCTCCACCAGCTTTTACATTGGCTTGAACATAGTCTGTTGCATAAATACTAGCCGAACCTCCTGCATTTACGGTAACTGTCGTGAATTCCGTCTTGAAAGATTTTCCAACGTACTCTCCGCCAGTATTAATGTTGATATCTTGATTCTTAGAAAAACCCTTAGTCGTAATCTCTCCACCGGTAACGGCTTTTATCAATAATTGCTCTACTTGGCAATTGATGACCAATTCCCCACCTTCTTGTGCTTTTAGCTCAAGAACAGACTGTACGAATGCTTTTTCATTGTAGATGCGAGCATCTTCGTTAACATCCAAAACTACCAAGTCCTCTGTGTGGTAAAGGTCAATAAACGTTCGGTACCCACTGAAAATCTTATCAATCTCCATTCTCAGTTTTAGGGTTCCATCATTGTTGACAATAGCAACTTTATTCGTATTTGCTCCCGTAATAACCGCTTTATTCTGGTTTGATTTGATAAGATTAATTGAGAGTCCGTCGAACCCTTTGACTTTATCGAACTTCTTCAAATCGCGGGTGATTTTCTCACCTTGTCCCCAAGAGACCCAAAACAGCAAACCTAAAATGCATGAAGCAATATATTTCATACAGGATACATTTTAATTTTTACTCTTCTTTTTTGCCCAACAACGTAAAATCGAGATGCCTTTTCACTAAATCCGTATGTTTCACCATAACGACCACTTCATCCCCCAGCTGATATACTTTTCCTCTTCGTTCCCCTACAACCGCAAAAAGTCTTTCATCAAAAATGTAATAATCATCTTTTAAATCTCGAACACGCACCATGCCCTCGCACTTATTCTCGATGATTTCAACATATATTCCCCAATCGGTAACTCCAGAAATCACACCCAAAAACTCTTTATCGCTGTGATTCTCCATGAACTTGATTTGCATGTACTTTATGGAATCACGTTCCGCGCTAGCAGCCAACAATTCCATATCAGAGGAATGTTTGCATTTGGATTCGTAAGTGTCTTGTTTTGGTTGCTTTTCTTTATCTAGATAATGTTGTAATAAACGATGCACCATCACATCAGGATAACGTCTAATAGGCGAAGTAAAGTGTGTATAAAAGTCAAAACCTAGTCCATAGTGGCCTATGTTATCGGTAGTATAAATGGCCTTGCTCATACTTCGAATGGCAAGTGTGTCTACTAAGTTTTGTTCCTTTTTGCCTCTTACATCTTGAAGTAGTTGGTTCAAAGAACTGTTGACGCTTTTTTTATCTCGTAAATTCAAGGAGTGTCCAAATCTTGAAATTACACCATTCAACGCCATGAGTTTCTCCTCATCCGGTTCATCATGAACCCGATACACAAAGGTTTTCTTTTGCTTTCCTATATATTCGGCAACTTTGCGGTTCGCCAGAAGCATGAATTCCTCTATTAACTTATTTGCATCCTTTGCTTCTTTAAAATATACCCCCTCTGGTTCGTTGCTTTCATCCAAATTGAACTTCACTTCAATCTTATCAAATGAGATCGCCCCTGCATCCATACGTTTAGTACGCATGATTTTTGCCAAGCGGTCCAAGGTCAATACGGCTTCTACAATAGGGGCACTAACGGAATAGGCACCATCTCTAATGGAAACTTCTTTTGATATCTCACCCTTTCCCGTTTCAATAATACGCTGTGCTTCGCCGTACGCAAAACGCTCGTCTGAATACGTCACCGTACGGCCAAACCATTGGTTCTTTAAGTTAGCGGATTCATCCATTTCAAAAACGGCAGAAAAGGTATATTTCTCTTCGTGAGGTCTTAAAGAACATGCATTATTGGACAGGACCTCTGGTAACATAGGGACCACGCGATCGACCAGATAAACCGAAGTTGCTCGTTCATAGGCCTCGTCATCTAGCACTGTTCCGGGCTTTACATAATGCGAAACATCCGCAATATGAATTCCAATTTCGTAATTTCCGTTCTCAAGAATTTTGAAGGAGAGCGCATCGTCAAAATCCTTCGCATCTTTTGGGTCAATGGTAAAGGTGAGCGTGTCACGCATGTCCCTACGCTGCTGGATTTCTTGTGGAAGAATTCGCGTATCCAATTGATTGGCATATTGCTCTACTTCATGTGGAAATTCATAGGGTAGTCCATATTCCGCTAAAATCGCATGGATTTCAGTATTGTGTTCACCGGGTTTACCAAGCACTTCTTTGATTTCGCCATAAGGCGAATCTGCATTTTCTGGCCAATCGCCTAAAGCGACTAATACTTTGTCGCCATCTTTAGCGTCTTTTTGCTTTTCAGCAGGAATGAAAATATCAGTATACATCTTTGAATCCATAGGACGCACAAAACCATAGGTTTTTTGTTTGTCCAAAATACCGACATATGCATCCTTTTTACGCTCTAAGACCTTGGCTATTTCTCCTTCAGGTTTTTTACCATTACGTCTCGGTTTCATGAAAACTTCAACCGTATCGCCGTGAAACGCTCGATTAAGCTTTCCAGCGGGAACGAAAATATCTTCTTTCTGATCTTCCACTATGACATAGGCATTCCCGTTTTGTGTAACGTCCACTTTGCCTTCAAAATAGGTATTTAAAGATGCTATTTTCTTATACCTTCCACGTTCCACCTCTACTATTCTTTCTGTTGCTTTAAGTTGCCCCAATCGTTTGATGAGGTCATTTCTATCCCTAGTATCCGTGATACCAAGCTTGGCTGCAATTTGCTTGTAGTTAAAGCTTTTAGTAGGTTCTTTTTCGAGTATAGTGAAGATGCCTTTGGTAATCTCGTTTTTTCTTTGGCTACTCGCTCTTTTCTTCTTTTTCGACATTACCCTTTGTTTCGACCAAAATACAAATTAAAATACAGCAATAATTGCAATAGTAATGACAAGAAGTTCATCTCATCTTTTGTTAACATTATACCATATAATATTTCTTTCTTCTTTTTTAAAAAATTAAAAATGATGATTATGATGGTATGTTGACAAGGGGAAAAGAAAAAGTGAGTTTTACTTGCTTTACACGTGAAAAGTAAATTGTTCACATTTTTTACAATAATGAGTTTCTTGGGAGTCAAGAATTTAGATTTAATATCAACGCATTTTAATAAGTGCTATCAACATGTTTTTATTGAAAATTTAAAGTTGATTTAGTGTTAACAAACTTTGATTATTCTTGAATATTCCTTGATTAATTTTTAATTGAATATTATCTAAACATTAAATAGAAATGAGTAATGCATTGTTTTGGCTAGATATCAAAATAAAGTTTCACGAATTTCTTTGAAATCAATCAACAATACTAGGATTTCTTAACCTGCTGAAAATAGGGATAATGGTAAACTTCATGAGAGATTATCAACAATGTGAGATAAAAAGAATTGTACCTTTGTACCACCATCCTAAACGTTGAGAACCATGAAAATAGCAATAGGAAATGACCACGCTGGAACCGAGTATAAATTGGCTATCGTTGGATTGTTGAAATCCAAAGGGATAGAGGTAGTGAACTATGGTACGGATGGAACAGATAGCGTGGATTATCCAGATTTCGTGCATCCTGTAGCCTCTGATGTTGAAAACGGTGAAGTAGATATGGGCATCGTTGTTTGTGGTTCAGGAAATGGGGCAAACATGACTACAAATAAACACCAAAAGGTAAGAAGTGCGCTTTGTTGGAACAAAGAAATCGTAAGTCTGGCTAGAGGCCATAATGATGCCAATATTTTGAGTCTACCCGCACGCTTTATTGCGCTACCTCAAGCTCTAGAGATGGTAGAAACTTTTCTTAGTACACCTTTTGATGGAGGGCGACACGAACGCCGCATCGAAAAAATTCCTTGTGTATAGATTTTAAACCTGACACAAGTTGCCCACTTCACTGACCGTATCGATTTTATCTTTTGATTTACTTTCAGCAACGCAGTTGTATGAATTGCTTCGTTTGCGCAGTGAGGTTTTTGTGGTGGAACAGGAGTGTATTTATCAAGATATCGATAACAAATACCAAAACGCCACTCATGTTTTAGGATATGTGGAAAATGAACTCGTGGCCTATACTCGTGTTTTTGGCCCGGGGGATTACTTTAAGGAGGCTAGTATCGGCAGGGTTTTGGTCAAATCAGAACATCGCATATTTGGGCATGGAAAGAAAATTGTACAAGCAAGTATGGATTGGTTGGTGAAGACCTATGACCAACCCATTCGAATTTCTGCTCAAACATATCTTACCAAGTTTTATTTAGATTTGGGTTTTCTTTCAGAGGGTGAAACATATTTGGAAGACGGCATTCCACATATCAACATGGTGTACAAACCTGTCAGATAAATCGTTTCGCAATTCCCAAATGTTCTAGCATGTCTAAATAGAGTACAAGATTTACGGGTTTTTCAGCTTTTCGTTTACCTGAAAAATAGAGATATCCTTGAGTGTTCATGTCTAGTTGCTTCAGTTCAACTTTACCAGTGAAACCTTCATGGATAAAGGCCTTTATCTTGAGAAACTCTTCTGAAAGCCCTCACTCGGTAAACCAAATGATTAGCTATTTTCGATTTACAAATCGGATGGAACATGAATCATATTCATTCTTTTTTAGCGTAATGTTGGTGATTAAAGCATAGAAATCAGTTTTTTTCAAAGGGTCGAACAACCATCCTTGCTTTATCATATCACCTTTGTGATAACCGAGTTCAAAAGCGAAAGTGGGCAGGTCTCTTCCTGGGTAATCCAATTGTGCTTTTTCGTCAATTCGATATGCTTTGTTGGAATACTTATGTCGAAATAAGACATCGACACCCTGTAGTTGTTCCGCTATGTTGGAAACACGTTTTGCGGAATACTGTTTAAGATGGGTTTCATACAAATGGTCAAGGAGTCTGGACAATTTCTGCTCCTTCGCCAAGTCTTTGATAAAATTGCCTTTCAACCTTCCGAATGTTTTGATGCAGTACCAAACCCAAGCGTTCCACAATACCAACCACCAAAGCGTTACCCATGAAAAAGGCTCTTTTGGTATCGGAAATACCATCAAGCTTGGTGTGATTGTCAGGAAACATGTTCAGGCGTTCCAGCTCAAGAGGAGATAGCCGCCTTAAACCCATTTCGGTTTGTACTACATGTTTAAATCGGGAAGGCGCTCTACCGCCCTCACCGGTAATAATCGTACGAGAAGGTTGATTCAAGTCATCTGGAAAACGCATTGCGCCTTCGCTGTAATGGTAGGTAAATCCATTTTTATGGGTTCGCTGCTCCTTTTTTGCTCCTTTTAGATATTTCCATTTTGCGATTTCTGATTCGGACAGGAAAAGTTCACTTCGTCCGGATACATTTTCTAAAATATCACTGAGGCATGTTTTTGGCCCTTCATAATTTGCCGAAACTTTTGATGTGCATACTCTACCATCAATACAAACACCAGAATTTAAGAAGGGTGAATTTTTTGCTCCTTTATTAAACTGCTGTGATAGACGCAAAAGAGATTCGTCTAAAAAGAAAGAAGATGTATGAGCTGTTAAATCTTCAACCGGAAACGCTTGAGCCATTAAACCCTGTTGTTCCAACCAGAAGGTCTTATCACTTTTTAAAAGTTGCTTGAAAATAGAGGTGGATTTATGATAAGCGAAAAGAAAAACCCTTCGTCTGCGCTGGGGCATTCCGTAATCAGCTGCGTTGATTACCCGCCATTCTACCGCATAATCGAGGTTTATTAGGCTTCTGAGCATGATAGCAAAGTCACGCCCACGTTGCTGGGCAGGAGATTTTAAAAGCCTATCCACATTTTCCAACAATAGAAAGCGCGGTTTATTTTGCTTCTCGGATAAGATGCGATGAATGGACCACCAAAGCACCCCTTTTTTCCCCTCTAATCCTTTTGAGCTTTTCAAGGAAGACGCTACGGAATAATCCTGACAAGGAAAACCTCCTACTAAAATATCATGGTCCGGTATTTCATCAATTGGAACGGTATCGATGTCTCTATTGGAATGGGATTCAGGCCCAAAGCGAGCTGTATAAACCTGTGAGGCATGTTGCGTTTTGGTGGAAGGCTCCCATTGGTTGCTCCAAACGACCTTAAAATGACCCGTTTGCTCCAAACCCAATCGAAAACCCCCTACGCCTGCAAATAATTCACATACCCTTAGTTGGCCCATACTCAAAAGTACAGGATGTTTTCAGTTTTGGAAGATAAAATTGATAATCACCGTTTCTAATTTGATGGAAAACGGTCAAAAATCCGAAGTTTCAATCGTCAAGTACTTGACCAATCCATGACCAGAACTGGACCATTTTCCTTCAAACCCCAAAGGAAGGATAAAATAATCCGCAGTGTAAAAAATATGTTCTTCTCCTTCGGAATCAGTTATGGTAATTTGACCCGAAAGTAGTTTCATAATCATTTCCTTTCCGTTACTGGTTATGGATTTGGTTTGAGGTTTTTCAGCAGTGACAGAAATGGTAAGCTCAGCACCCTTAAGTAATACTTCCTTATGAATGGGTTTATTTTGTACATCCATAAATGTGCCGGATAACATGCGGTGGGAAATCAATTCGTGGGTGGCATTTTGCTGTACCAAGGAGGTGTCTGCACGTTGGGTTGAGATAACTGAAATTTCATAGTGGAAATTGTTTCCCGCATTAATGAACCAATCGCCCTGGAACCCTTTCGGCGCAAAAAACAAGTCCTGTGAATAGAACGTCTGAGCTTTCGCTGTATGGGGCAAAACGATCGCTTCACCGTTTAAGATTTCAACGTACTCATCAAAACCAAAGTTTTCGAAACTGCTCGTACCGGTATTCAGAGACACGATGTACGCACTAAGTTCTTCACCGCGATAGAGTGGTCTTCTGAAAAATTTACGTTCTGGGGTGTCTTTGAGCTCTATTTGTTCCAGACCAACTCCGGATAGGGCCGCTTTGTCAAATAGGATGGGTTTGGAAACTTCTTGCGCAGTAATGGATAAACAGAAGAGTATGAGAAAAATAGAAACACCAATTTTCATAAGAGTGAATTTTGGGTTCAATCTTACTGGATATTAAGGTCAAGCCAAAGAAAATGTATTTCTAATAAGTGCAGATTTCGAAATTTGAACCGATTTATTAGGCTTTGATTTTAGGAAGAATTGACAAAAGAGTTTGGAGGTGTTCCTTTTGAGGTGCATTGTTGGTATCTCCGTAAAATCTTTCATAAGTAAGGGCCCCTATATTGGAGGTGATACGACGAACCATTTTTTGGTTTTCTTCCGAGGCGTTCTTTTGGGTGAGCTTGTCGAATTCTTTTTCCCACCAGGAATAATCAGCGTTCGTTGGATTCATCAAGTCTGCTTGCCATCGCTTAACGAATCGGGAGGTAAGGGCGCCTTCCTGTTTTAGAATAGTATTTTGAAGCTTTGATGCGGTCTTGTATTCCTTGGAATTGATAATTTTCCCATATTCCTTTTCAAGATTTTGAACATCAAATACACTACCGAACAGTAGAACGAGCCGTTGATACGCGTGGGCCTTTAAAAGGATATTTTGATTGCTCAAACCTGATACTCGGGCCTTTTCCTCTTCAAAAAGAGTGTTCAGCCTGGTTTTATCCGGAGAAACCTTTTTCTTTTCATGTTGAACAAACAACCAATCGCATGCGCGAACGATGTTATCATTATCCGGCCAGCGGTGCCCTCCTGAAAATGTAAACAAGGTTTGGTCAAAGTTCATAATGTCCAAATAGTTTTGATTCTCGTACATTTCCCGAAAGTTGAAGTCCTCATCACCGCATAAGCCTACGTAATCAAAATTTTGGAACGAAGGCCGATGGCCCGCACCACTGGAAAATCCTGCGCCACACGCAATGACACCAGCAAAGCGGTCTGTTAAGGTGGCAATGGAAGAAGCCAATCTTGACCCTCCTGAAAAGCCTGTGAGATACATTTCATCAGCTTTTATGGAAAAATTGGAAAAAACATGGTCGAACAGCCTACTGGCAATTCCGAAGTTTTGCTCATAGGGGCCGTTTTTCGAATTGTTGGAACAGACCAAAATGTGTCCGTACTTTTCGGACGCATCAATAAAGGGTTGTATCCCTATTTTGCTTCGGGCAGCAGGTTCAAAAATGAAAATAATGGAACTCTGGGTATTGACTTCAAACGTTTTGGGCAAATAGAGCGCAAAGGATTCCTGGGCGTTTTGCCCAACGGGAATGGAATCAATTACAACGCCCTTTTGAAAAGATTTTTGAGCCGTACCGAAAAAGGCCCAAAGGCATATTGTGAAAAGAAGATAGAGTTTTGAACCGCTCACGATTTACTGTAACAGACCGGTATACTTTGCATTGTCTTGTAATAGGGTAGTGGCAGTTTGAATTGCCTCATCATGGCTGAGGTAGTACTGATACAATCCCTCTCTGTAGAAGTAACGTCTGATGATTTCGTCTTCAAGACTTTTCCGGATTTCTTTCTCGAAAGAATCCAGAGCCTTGAATTTACCTTGGTTTACTGTAGCAAGCAAAGCTTTGTATTGGTCTTCCACATCACTTCCCAATAACTGTTTTTCTGAATCGATGGAGGCCTCCAAGAGCTTTTCTGTTTCTGTCTGAAAACTGAAGCCTTGTTTTTTTACATAGGATTTGAACCCGTCATAATCTTGGGTGGAAAAAGTAAAAGCAGAAGGGTTTTCAAAAGTATGGTCGTAGAAATAGTCCGTCGCAAAATCAAAAATAAGTTGATTGGAACTTAATGCTCTGGTTAAATCATTGGACTTTAGGGAGGCAATCTCTACATCAGGCATAACCCCACCACCGTCTTCCACGGTTCTTCCATTGCGGGTTTTGAACGCTTTAAAATTAGTGTTTCGAACCGCATTGCCTTCTTGGTCACGGTTCCAATAATCCAATGCTTGAATGCAACGGCCAGAAGGGGTATAGTACCTTGAAATGGTAACCTTGAGTTGGGTGCCATAGGTAAGTTTAAGCGGACGCTGTACTAGTCCTTTTCCAAAACTTCTAGCCCCCATGACCACTGCCCGGTCTAAATCTTGTAAGCTCCCAGAAACAATTTCACTAGCGGAAGCACTGCGTCCATCTACCAATACTACCAAGGGAATTTCCAAATCAACCGGACTTTTCTTGGTTCGATACTCTTGATTGAATTTTTTGACTTTTGATTTTGTGGTAACTATTAGTTCGCCTTTGGGCACGAAAAGATTGGTTACGTTAACCGCTTCGGAAAGCAGCCCTCCAGGGTTGCCGCGTAAATCCAAAATAAGCTTTTGCATGCCTTTTCCCTTTAAATCTTCGATAGCTGCTTTGGTTTGGCTGGAAGCCTTTCGGTTGAATTTGGAGAGAACTACGTATCCGGTAGTTTCATCCACCATCTCGTAAAATGGAACGGCATCTACCTCTACGCCTTCACGTTTAACCATGGCTTTTTTGGTTTCGCCCTGACGGACAAAAGTGATTTCCACTTCGGTCCCATTGGCTCCCTTTAACAACTCTCGAACGATGTCAACACACTCAAAAATTTTGAATTCAACAATCTTGATGATAACAAAACACGCCATTACACATGCTATGTCAGCAGGATAGTCTTTATAAGGCTCGACCACGACCAACTTGCTTTTGTAAGATCGCACCAAAGCACCAATTCCAGAATATTCGCCGGCATTGTTGATTTTGAATGATTCCACATCTTGTTCGTTCATGAATCGCGTGTAAGGGTCTAAATCATCCAACATGTTCTTTATGGCAGAATCCATCAATTCTGCGGGATTGGTTTCATCTACATAGTTCATGTTGAGTTCCTTGAAAAGAGTGGTGAAGATTTCAATTTGTTTGGAGATTTCTAAGAAGTCACTTTTGAAGCTGCTACCCACAGCGAATAAGGCTATTGCCACTACGGGAATCCAAAAACGTTTTTTAGGCATCATGGGTTTGGTTTTCTTTTTGTTTCACTGCGCAAAGTAGGTCTTGTATGGCTTTCTGCAGCGTAGCGTAACTCGGGGTTGTGTTTCCAAGATATAAAAATAGAAACGCAAAGTTTCCCTTCATGTTGTTAAAAACAAGGTGTTTGTTGGCTTGGTAGGCAGCTCGCATTCGTCTTTTTACCAAGTTGCGCTGTACTGCCTTTTTTAACCGTCTTTTGGGTGCCGTAAACGCCACTTTTATGCTATTCGAAGCACGGGAATCTTCTTCTTTCAAATAGCGGAGTTGAACAGGATAGGATTTCAATGTGTGTCCGCTAACAAAAAGCGATTCAAAAACACGAGCATGGGTAAGCCGCTCCTTTTTGGGGAGCTTCGAATACAAATTGTCTCCATGACCTATCCTTGAGGTATCTTTCGAAAGGTCAGAAGAATCAAGGCTCATTGTGCCAATGTTTTAAAGTCTATCCGCTGTAAAGAACCTCTCGATTAAGGTTTGGGCTGATATACATTGTTGCTGCTGTCCACGTCTGCCATTAGCTGGGAGGGGTCTATCGCAATACCATCAATGTTTTCCAAAGATTCATCGAGAATCAACTCGTATTTGGGATGCGCCCAGCCCCAATCCGGTTTTATTACACGCTCCAAATTTGGGTAAGGATTGGTTTTTTCTCCCCGCATCATTTGTAACGGAATATAATAGGTTTTTTGGGTTCCATCTTTTCCTACCACCAAAAGGTCAACAGGCATGGGCATCAAGCCTTTTCTTTCCAAAACAACATTGGTCTTACCATCCACTGCTTGCACGGTATCAATCGCGTAATCAATGGTATTGGTGGTTTGTGTCCAATCGGTCAAGTACCAATCCAGTTCAAATCCGGAAACTTTTTCTGCGGTTCTTTTAATATCGTTGGGCGTTGGGTGTTTGAATTTGAAGTCGTCGAAATACTTTCGAATGGTTTTCATAAGGTTTTCTTGACCAATAACATAGCCCAACTGTGGTAGAAAAATAGACCCTTTGCTGTATGCCGAAATGCCATAAGCGAAATTGGATGCATAGCGGTCGGCATGGGTGCCTTGGGGCATTTCCCTACCTGACTCAACCAATGCAAAATAACTGCTGTAAGAGCGTCCGAAAGGGTTGTCTTTCTTTTGGTTCATGACTTCATTCATGCACAAACTGCTGATAAAGGTGGTGAAACCTTCATCCATCCATTCGTGTTTGGATTCGTTGGTCGCCAGAACATGTTGAAACCAGCTATGCGCCATTTCATGGACCATAACCCCAACCAAGCTTGGAAATTTTCTTTCCCCAGTAATCAAGGTACACATAGCATATTCCATTCCACCATCTCCTCCTTGGATAACGGAATATTGTTTATAGGGATATTTTCCAATATTGTTGCTCAAAAACCGCATGGTTTCTTCGGTTTTGGGCTGCAGGTTTTTCCAGTTTTCAAGAATATCAGGGTTATTCTTATATAAAAAATGAAGCGTAGGTCCATCTTCCATTTCGACTACGTCATGAAGATATTCTGGGTCTGCCGCCCATGTAAAATCATGCACCTGCGGCGCAATAAAATGCCAAGTGAGCGTCTTTCCTTTTCTTTTGATTTTGGTTCCAGGAGCTTCATAACCATATCCTACTTCGTTAGGGTTTTGAAGATATCCAGAGCCTCCAAGGATATAGTTTTTGTCCAAGGTGATTTTCACATCGAAGTCCCCCCAAACCCCATGAAATTCTCTTGCGATATATGGGTTGGGGTGCCATCCTTCAAAATCATATTCACATAGCTTGGGATACCATTGTGTCATGGAAAGCGCCACACCTTCACTATTATTTCTACCAGACCGTCGGATTTGTTCGGGCACTTGCCCTGAAAAAGTCATAGATAATGTGGTTTTTTTACCGGGCAATAAAGGTTTGGCCAAATCAACCACCAAAATAGTGCCTTCTTCTTGGAAAGAAATATCTTGGCCATCCTGCTTCAATGTATTGGTGTGTAGAAACCCTATTTCCGTTTCGTTCAAGCTCATGATTCGGCTTTTCCCATTCGCAATCATTCGATTGTCAGGGTCGGCAATGCTCTGCAACCTTGCGTCCATTTGGCTCCCTGGCTGAAAAGCATTGAAGAACAAATGGTAATATACACGGCTTAAGGTATCCGGAGAATTGTTGGTATACACCAACTCTTGAACGCCTTCATACTTAAAAGTTTCAACATCCATGTCGATGGACATGGTATAGTCCACATGTTGTTGCCAGTACGAAGTAGACTGTCCGCTTATCTGCGATGCAAAAAGCGCGAAAAGCGCAGGGAGAAGGATGTTTTTCATGTCTATTTGGTGTTGTTTTCCAAAGTTGCTTTGCCTCGAACAATACTATCAGCAAGTAGCAAGGCATTAAAAGCGTTTACCATTTTTCCCGATTTCGATAGTTCACCAAAAGGAGCGGTGTTTGCATTATCCCCGCCAACCACAACCGTAGCTTTAGAAGCCAAGCCTGATTGCATAATGATTTGTTTTACCTGATATGCTTTTAATTGTGGATAATACGAACGAATCAAAGCTGCAACCCCCGAAACAGCTGGAGCCGCCATGGAAGTACCTCCTTGAAACTCGTATTCGCTTCCTGGCATGGTAGAATAAATTTTTGCGCCAGGCGCAAATACATCCACATTTCGTGTTCCATAATTGGAAAAGTTTGCCATCAGTTCTGAACCATAAGCACTGGTCAAGGCACCAACTGTAATCACATTATTCGTGAATTCAGATTCAGTGTTTTTATGGTCGTTTGGATAATTTTCGTTTTCTGGATTATCCAAATCATCGCCGTCATTACCAGCTGCGTGCACAATAAGCACATCTTTACTCGCCGCATACTTTATGGCATCATGAACCCAACTCGCGTTAGGTGAAAAAGACTTTCCAAAACTGCAATTGATGACTTTCGCACCATTGTCTGCTGCGTAGCGAATCGCATTCGCGATATCTTTGTCATATTCATCTCCATTGGGAACGGCACGCAAGCTCATGATTTCCACATTTTTAGCTACACCATTCGCCCCCTTACCATTGTTTCTTTCGGCAGCGATGATTCCAGCAACATGAGTGCCATGGCTTTCCGTTTTAACGCGATTGCTTGGGTCTCCGTTGCCATAGTTTCCGCTGTTTAAATCATAAGGGTTATCTCCTACTATACTTCTACCGTCAAATTCTTTGTTCAAGTTGTAGTCTACCCTCTCAGTGAAATATTCAATCCCTTCCGTAAGTTCTTTAATAACCGAGGGAATATCATCACCATAGGTATACATTTGCTTCAAAACCTCAACGCTTTGCTGCATCTGTTCAGTAGAGGCATCAATTGTATTTAAATCCTCTTTGGTATACGTGTCTTTGCCTAGGGCTTCTTTCACCGCATTATCAGCACCTTGCACGACTTGCAGAATTTGCTCGTACTGTTGTTTGTTTTGAAGCGCTTTCGGATACTCTTTGTCCAACTTTAATTGCGCTTTTGCGCGGGTGGCTGCATCACCCATGTTTAAGCGAAGCAAGCGAACATATTCCAATTGCTCGTTGTATGATTCGCCAAGGAAATTGTATCCGTGTATGTCATCGATATAACCGTTGCCATCATCGTCTTTGTTGTTGTTTGGCACTTCGCCTTTATTGGTCCAAAGCACGTCATCCAAGTCTTCATGTTCCAAATCAATTCCTGAATCTACTACGGCTACGATAACCTTCTTTCCTTTTTTGTTTTTGATAAGTTCTGCGTAAGCACGGTCAACGCTCATTCCAGGGATGGTGTCTGAAACCAAATCGAGGTGCCCCCAATTTTCTTTTTCAGCTTTTGACAGTTCCGAAATTTTAAGAGGAACGGCATCAATATTTTCAACCGGGGTAGAAACCAAGGCAGTAGCCCCACAACCCATCAAGAACATTCCAGCGGCTACGGAAGTGAGGTAAATCTTAATTTGCTTAAAAATCATACAAATGAATATTTCTGTTTGAACAGTATTAGGAAGTAAAAATTTCGTCAAATCGGTGTACCGTGTCCAACCGTACTCCCTTTTCGGTTTGTTTTAGGGTACATATTTCGTTGTGAGCATCGTGCTCAAAAAACAGATAATAACCGTTTTCAGCGGCTTCATCCAAAAAAATTCGTTTTTCGTCCAAAGTTAATAGGGGACGGGTATCATACCCCATTACATATGGCAAGGGAATATGCCCGACAGTGGGAACTAAATCCGCCACAAAAACAACGGTTTTATCTTGATATTTTAGCGTAGGTAGCATTTGTTTTTCGGTGTGTCCGTTTACGAAGCGAATGCCAAAGTCAAGTGCACTATCTGATGCAAAATGATTTTCGGGAACCGCTACAAAGCGCAATTGCCCACTTTCTTCCATCGGCAACAAATTTTCCTTTAAAAAGGATGCCTTTTCTCGTGCGTTGGGTTTTGTGGCCCAATCCCAATGTTCTGGGTTCGTCCAAAAGGTTGCATTTTTAAAAGCGGGTTCATATCCGGTTCTGTCCTTATTCCATTGAATGCTTCCGCCACAGTGGTCAAAATGCAAATGGGTCATGAAGACGTCAGTTATATCATCGCGATGGAAACCATATTTTTCAAGTGAATTGTCCAATGAGTGGTCACCCCACAGGTAATAGTATCCAAAAAATTTATCAGATTGTTTGTTGCCCAACCCAGTATCCACCAAAATCAATCGATTTCCCTCTTCAATTAAAAGACATCTTGCTGCCAAATCAATCATATTGTTGGCATCCGCGGGATTTGTACGCGTCCAAATGGATTTTGGAACCACTCCGAACATGGCACCCCCGTCTAATTTAAAGTTGCCGGTCTCTATAGGATAAAGCCTCATGAATACTAGACAAAGATTCGCAAAATAAGAAAAGCATTACGGATAGAACTCTAATCCTCAATATTATTGGCCGTTTTTTAACAAAAAAGCGACTACACTTAATTTTCCTTCGAGGAACTTGAAAACGACCCTCTAGAGAACCGAATACATTGAAAGAAAAACCCTATTTTAACAAAAAAAACCAGGAATGATAGAGCTGGCGGGAATCATTATTTTGGGAATCATTGCGCAATGGTTTGCTTGGCGCTTGAAGTTGCCCGCA
>CALBPG010000257.1 GCA_937899065.1 uncultured Allomuricauda sp. | reverse complement strand
AAGGAGAAGGCTATTGGAATCTACAACAAAGTTAGGGATGGTTGGAAATACGACCCGTACACCATAAGTCTTTCTGAAGACAACTACCGAGCCAGTACCATAGCGCAAAGAACTTCAGGAAATTGTGTGGAAAAGTCCGTGTTACTGGTTGCCGGTCTTCGTGCTTTGGACATTCCCGCCCGATTACATTTGTGAAAAGTAAAAAACCATATTGCCGTAGAACGTCTCATGGAACGGTTTGGGTCAGACGAACTTACCCCCCATGGCATGGTCAACGCCTATTTAAATGATACTTGGTTGAAAATGTCTCCGGCCTTCAATGCTGAGCTTTGTGAAAAATTCAACGTTTCGCCATTGGAATTTGATGGCGAAAACAGTTCCTATCTGCAACAGTATAATAGCTCCGGAACGCGTTTTATGGAGTATCTTGAAGATTACGGACATTTTGAGGATGTCCCTGTGGAATTTATGCGTGAAAATGTCAAAAAACACTACCCGCATATTTTCGATACAAATGATAATCAAATGGAATTTAGACTCTGACAAGTAGTATATATTTCAATAGCATGAACATCAACTACAACAACAAAAAGTTTCGGCCCGTTGAGAACTCGGCCAACGCGGAGACCTCGGAAAGTACTGTTTTCATTTATGAGCAAAACGGAAACATATTATCCTCTTCGTATAGTGGTGGGCAGATTGTAAAAGGACATTTGATTGGTATGGTTGATGATAACGGGAATATTGACATGCGCTATCACCAAATCAACACCAAGGGAGAACTTATGACGGGCAAATGCCAATCGATACCAGAGGTTTTATCCAACGGTAAAATCAGGTTGCATGAAACTTGGCAATGGACCTCTGGTGACAAGTCCAAAGGAAACTCCATATTGGAAGAAATGTGAAACGGATTAAGGTCAAAAAAGGAACGGTGTTGCAAGAATTTGGTGAGTTGAACACCAAGGTCTACCATGTGGTTTCTGGCTTGCTCCGAAGTTATACGCTTGATAAAAAAGGCAAAGAACACATCTTCATGTTCGGCCCCGAAGGCTGGGTCGTGGGGGACAATGTGCCTCCAGAAATTCCATGTCAACTCTACATCGATGCGATTGAAGACTCTGAGTTGTATGTTTTGCCAAAAGATTTAAAAAGGGAAAACAAAAACGCTGAAGCTTTTATTAAACGCCTGGGTGTATTGCAAAAAAGAGTCATCATGCTCATGAGCGCCTCCGCTATTGAGCGATATGAGCATTTTGAAGAAACCTATCCCGATATCATGAACCGGGTGACCCAAAAAATGATTGCTTCCTATTTGGGCATAACCCCAGAGGCATAGAGTACCCTTAAAAAAGCACGTCTCAAAAAAGGGTAAGCTCAAATTCTTAATCTACATTAAGTTTTTTGCGATAACGGTCGAATATCTTTAGCCAAACCGATAAAAGCAAATACCCATGAAAACCCTATCACTGCTATTTAAAGTCTCCGCAATTCTTTGGATTATTTGGGGATTGGTACATATCCTTGCTGGTGTGTTGACCATGAAAGGGATACTTATGGATGATATTTCTGGAGCCATTGCGGGAATTGCCGATGCTGTTGACCCCTCCAGCTTGCAAATGGACTATCCCAAAGCAGCAGGAGCGATAATTGGCCAACATGGGTTTAACTTGTTGTGGATAGGCCTAACCACATTCATTTGCGCCTTCTTCATCTGGAAAGGAAACAAAAACGCCATTTTTCTGGCGGCACTCACCGGGGGCTTGGCTGACTTGGGTTACTTTCTTTTTATGGATTTGGGTGGTTTTGTAAAGTTTATGCCCGGCACGCTGATGACTATCGTTTCTTCCCTGGCTATTTTGACCAGTTTTTATGCGCTTTGGAAACGGCAAAAAGGATAGTATTATTTCTTAACTTCAGCGGAGTGAACATAAACCTTCAACTATTTTGAAAGCGAATCCGCAGCTTAAGGTATTTCTGGAACCTTACGAAACGAATATCCAAAATTTACTATTTGGTCTTCGAACGTTTATTACGGATTTGGTGCCCGAAGCCAATGAGCTGATTTGGGATAATTACAACGCCGTAGCCATTGCCTACTCTAAATCTCAAAAGTTAAAGGATGCTTTCTGTCACTTGTCTGTGTATGCGACCTACGTCAACTTTGGGTTCAATCGAGGTACGGAATTGACGCAAACCGATATCAAATTAAAGGGCTCAGGAAAACTAATACGTCATATTACAGTGACCGATTTGGAATCCTTTCTTAAAGATGCCCTCGAACCAATGATTTGGGAAGCGGTTGGCCTGTCTGAAAAACGAAATTCCGCATTGCTCAAGCTTTCTGAAACACCGCAGAGCTTGGTGATGTCTGTTTCAGACAAAAAAAGAAGACCTCGAAAAAACATATAGTGACCTAACGTTGAGCATGGCCCAAAACATCCCTCACATTCAATTCAATGCCCCAAGCAGCGACAATTTTGGATTTGAGGTTGTTCCCATTGAAAAAATTGCTCGGAGTAAAGATGCTTACGACCATGACCCGGAACAACCGCATCAACTGAAATTCTATAATCTCATCGTTTTTACAGAAGGTAAGGGTCGACATTTCATAGATTTCCACTGGTACCCCGTCCAACAAAATAGTATTGTCTACCTAACCAAAGACCAGGTCAATGCTTTTGAATTTTCTACTGAGCTAAAAGGCTATTGCATCATTTTTACCGAAAGTTACTTCGTAAGTTGTTTTTCCCATCTTCCTGAGGATTTTGTGTTTCGCCTTTTTAATCCACAACTCTTCTCCCCCATTCTTCAGATACCAAAAGGCTCGGATTTTTCCCAATACTTTGACTTGTTGCACAAAGAGTCCATGAATGGTGCAGGGTTCAATCAAAAAACCATTATCGAATCCCTCTTCGTTATCCTTATCTCCAAAGCCGAAGCCATTAAGCAAAGTCAAACCTTCCATATCAAAAGTTCATCAAAAATTAGGTTCTTCCACAGCTTCACTACCATGATGGAACAACACATCTCAAAAAGCAGGAGTGCTGATTTTTATGCTCGGGAATTGGGGGTGACCTACAAGCATTTGAATTCGATTTGTAAGGAATTGTTGAACAAAACCGCCAAACAGGTCATTGATGATTATGTAATTCTTCTCGCTAAGCGAAGCCTCATCAATTCTTCTTTAAAAAGTACTGAATTAGCCTATGCTTTAGGGTTTGAAGACCCGACAAACTTTACCAAATACTTCAAGCAAAAGACAGGATTTACCCCAAAAGGATTCAAATCCTCCCTTCTGAAAAAGTAAAGGTTCGACTTTAACCATTTTTATCCGCTTTTTCATCTTTCCTTCCTTTGGAGATTCATTCTATTTTGAAGAAACAAATTCAAGTAGAATGAAACGAATATCCACTATCATCTCCATCATGTTGGTTGTAGCCTCATGCGGAAATGCCCAAAAAGAATCAAAAACCCAAGAAAAGGAAGAAAACAGTATGGAAACACAAAAAATACTATCCAACAAAGCAAAAGCTGCTGCGGTATTGACCAGTCTGGAAACGGGAGACCAAACCGCAATCGGATACATCAACCCACAAAAATACATTCAACACAACCTTACTGTGGCAGATGGTTTGGAAGGTTTTGGGGCAGTAATGCAAAACGCATCTGAAGGCGGTTTTAAAGCGAAGGTGGTACGTTCTTTTGAAGATGGCGATTACACCTTCTCCCACACGATTTATGACTTTTTTGGACCAAAAGTTGGTTTTGACATCTTCCGATTTGAAGACGGTAAAATCGTGGAACATTGGGACAACTTGGCAGTGCTAACTCCTCCCAATCCAAGCAACAGAACCCAAACAGATGGCAGTACCGAACTAAGCGACATCAACAAAACAGAAGATAACAAAGCAGTGGTAACCGATTTTATCAACACCGTACTTGTACAAGGTGGTTTTGATAAAATGGCCAACTATTTCGATAGGGAAAACTATCTACAGCACAACAGCATGATAGCGGATGGCTTGTCCGGTCTAGGCACTGCGCTCGAAGAAATGGCCAAAAATGGGGTTACCATGGTTTATGAAAAGAATCACATCGTACTGGGTGAAGGAAACTTTGTGCTCGCCGTAAGCGAAGGCCAATTTGGTGGAGAACATACCTCATTCTATGACCTCTTCCGACTGGAAAATGGAAAAATTGTGGAGCATTGGGATATTTTTGAAGCCATTCTACCCGAGGCAGAACACAAAAACACTTATGGAAAATTCAATTTTTAAAACCATGAAACAACTCTTATTAATTTTAGTATGCATGATAGCAATTCAGACGAATGCGCAGAGCGATATGAAGGAAAGTTACGTGATTGAGGTTACGACCTTCCAATTTAAAAAAGAAGTTACTCCGGAAGTTTTTTGGGCGGCGGATAAGGCTGTAGAAGCGAACTACACCGCCCAGCAACCTGGATATATCAGCAGGGAAAGCGGGTATGCCAAAGACCAAAATGAAGTATTGGTCCTTGTGAAGTGGAAAACTATGGAAGATGCGGAAGCCTCAATGAAAAAATTCATGGCCGACGGTTCCGTAAATGACTACGCCATGATGATTGATGGCAGTACCTTGAAGATGATGCGGTATATCGTGGAGTAAACTCCAATATTTTGGTGAATTGTTAAAAAGGTTCGGGTCGTTACCCGGACCTTTTTTATTGCACTAACCAGGAACCTTACGAAAGCCTATCTCTCCGAAATAGAAAAGCGAATGCAATGATCTAGCGGTGAAGGTGCAAGTAGGCAACACTAGATGTTAAGTCAAGTTAAAAAGCTTGCGCTCCTTTTCACATTCTTTATCTTCATGAAAAAGTAAGTAAAACACATGAAAGGGCTTTTTTGCTGGTTTTTGCTATTTAGCATTACAATGGGCACCGCCCAAACTGAAACGCTTCCAATATCCCTAAGCGATGCAGCCATAGCCTTGACCCAGCAAAAAGTTACTTATGACCCCAGCTACTTTTCCATAGAGTACCCTAGCGGAGATGTGCCTAGCGATAAAGGGGTCTGTACTGACGTAGTGATTCGTGCCTATCGCAAATTGGGGATTGATCTTCAAAAGGAGGTACATGAAGACATGAAGGCAAACTTTCAAGCGTATCCCAATCATTGGGGATTGCGTTCTACCGATAAGAATATTGACCACCGTAGGGTTCCCAACCTCATTACGTTTTTTAAACGTTCTGGAGCGGAAATGTCCATTTCGGAAAAAGCAGTGGATTACCTTCCTGGAGATGTAGTTTCTTGGCAATTGAGCGGTGGCTTGACCCACATTGGCATCGTGGTGAATCGCAAATCCCGAGATGGTAAACGCCACTTGATTGTACACAATATTGGTGCAGGTCAGGTTTTGGAAGATTGTTTGTTTGATTATAAAATCATTGGGCATTATCGTTTGGCCAGTACCAGTGCTGATTAATCTACGTCAAAATAACCATGTAAATCTCCATCGGGTTTTTCATCATCAAACCTATAATTCCGTCGCACTGCTCGATACAAAACCTCATAATCTTCTATCTTTAGAAACATGGAACGTGAATAACACACCATTAATTTTCAACCAACACCGATTCTCATGAAGCTTCAAATTTGCATGCTCTGCGCCTTAGTAATGGGTGCCTTAAGTTATGGACAAGAAACCGAAAGTACCGCTCAAATCAAGGAAGGTATGATTAAGGTGGCCATCATGTATCCCAAGGGAGACGACAGCACCTTTGATATGGAATACTACACCGGCAAACACATGCCCATGGCCGCAGAATTATTTGGAGATGCGCTCAAGGCCATGGTAATTGACAACTGTTTAGGGGGTGGCGCACCGGATAGTGCTCCCGCCTATATGGCCGTTGGCTATTTCTATTTTCCGGATATGGCCACGTTTCAAAAAGAAATGGGGAAGCATAGTCCGACACTTCGCTCTGACGTGCCCAACTATACCAATGTAAAGCCTGTTGTAATGGTTAGTAAAATACAAACTGCCCTATAAACTTGCGCTTTTGAACAGTACCCTGCCAACTGCAGATACCATTATCGAAGCCCTTTTCAAGGAATTCGATGAAATTCGATATGTCGCTATTTATAAAAACGATGAATTAGTGTTTCAACAGCGGGGCGAAACTGAAAATACGTCGTCTGGTGAAACCGATACGTACGAAGAACTTTTGGTCAACCCTACCCTGCTCAAACTGGCCAGCCAGCGTGGAAACATCGATTGCGGTGGCTTGAATCATCTGATTGTAGGCTATAGTATCTTCCATCAATTGGTCAAGGCCATTCCTAAAGGACATATTTCCATTTGCTTGCAACCATCCTCAGATTTAAATCATTTGCCTACTCAGATTTTTGCGTTTTTGAAAGCGCGATTTGAGGATGCGCTTTTTAAAGCCTAAATTGTAGGGATAACCTCAATTATCATGACAATACAATTCATCCCCAGAATTGCGCTTTTGCTATTTTTTGCTGGTATCCTTCACGCACAAAAACCTGAAACAGTGCTCAATTCTCCTGAAGGTTGGAATAGTGAGCAAATTTCGTTTCCTCTATCCTTCGCTCCAGATATCGGGTTTACCGGTTTTGAAGATATACGTTTCGCCCCAGGTTGGCCTGATAAGGACAGTGAAGCGTTTTGGGCCTATCATTTTGTTTGGTATATCGACCAAAATGACCCCATGACAGAAGCGTCATTGACGAAAATCATGGAAGCTTACTACGATGGGCTGATGCTCTCCGTATCCAAAAGTGAAGAGCATCCCGAAGGAAACCTTCCTGAAAAAACGATGTCCCTTTTTATAAAAACCGAAAACGGGTTTACTGGAAAAGTAAGGGTATTCGATGCCTTTTTCAGTAAAAAAACTATTCTTTTAAATTTTAAAGTGAAAGAATTCTTTTGTGATAAGACTCAAAAACAAGTTGTGGCATTTGATATTTCACCGCAACCTTTTGGGCATTCTGTTTGGAAGGAGTTTGACGCAGTACAACTGATTGCAAAATGTGAATAAATCTACCCTGCACATCTTTTTTGGTTGGGGTACTCTTTCCCAAAGCTTTCCAAACAGTTTGTGCTACCTTCTCCAAAAATCCTACTTTTGGGCAAAATTTTTGTGTTGAAAAAAGCACTCTTTTTTGTTTTGGGTTTGATGGTGTTGGGAAGTTGGGCACAGGATGGGACCCAATCCTCTGAAAATCGACAAATCAATATTGTCTACGGCGCAAATTTTACAAAGGACGAAACCAAGTTCCCTGGTGCTTCTATTTTCAGCAAAGATGAACAACGGCAAGTACAATTTGAACATGAAGGCGCAGACCTCTGGTGCGATATTGCGATTTTTTATGCCCAAGAAAACAAGTTAAAAGCTATAGGAAACATTCGATTGCAACAAGGCGATTCGGTAGAACTGAATAGTGGTAAAATTGACTATGATGGCAACACCAAGCTTGCCAAGGCGTGGGAAAATGTTGACCTCACCAACGGCCAAATGACCTTGACGACAGATACCCTATATTTTGACCGAGAAAAGCAGGAATCCTATTACCGGTATGGCGGAAAGGTTGTAGACTCGGCCAATGTGCTGACCAGCAGAATTGGTACGTACTTCATGACGCCAAAAAAGTACCAGTTTCAAGACAGTGTGCATATAGATAATCCGGAGTATGTAATTGATTCTGAACAGCTAGATTATTATACCACTTCAAAGAATGCTTATATGTATGGTCCTTCCACAATCACTGGCGAGGAATACAAAATTTATTGCGAACGGGGGTTTTATGATACCAAAATCGAACAGGGGTATGGCATCAAAAACACTAGAATTGATTATGACCAAAAAATCATCATTGGAGACAGCCTCTATTTTGATAAAGCCACCGAGTTCGCGTCTGCCACAAATAACATCAAAATAACTGATACCATAAATGACGGGGTTATTCGTGCCCATTATGCGGAAGTTTTCAAGGCCAAAGATTCTGTCTTTGCCACCAAAAGAGCGGTTTCCATTAGTTTGGTGCAACAAGATTCGCTGTACATTCACGGGGATACCTTGATGGTCACCGGCAAACCAGAAGTACGAATTCTACGCGCCTTTCGCAATGCAAAGTTTTATAAGACGGATTTAAGCGGCAAATGTGATTCCATCCACTTTTCTGAAAAAACAGGTATCACACAGCTTATTACTAATCCAGTCCTTTGGAACGTAGACAATCAAATTACTGGAGATAGCATCCATCTCATTTCAGATTTGGTCAATGAAAAGTTGGATTCCCTAAAAGTTTTGGAAAATGCCTTCGTCATTTCCTTGGATACCATTGGCGGTACGGGGTACAACCAAGCGAAAGGAAAAGACCTATATGGTAAATTCATTGAAAACGAATTAAAAATCATAGACCTCATCAAGAATACCGAGGTGATTTACTACATGTACAACAGTGACCAAGAACTCATCGGCATTGACAAAACGATTTGTAGTAAAATCCGATTGATTATGGCCAATAATGACATTGACGAAATCACATTTTTTATTCGACCCGACGGGGATATTTTCCCGGACAAAGACCTACCTCTAGAAAGTAGGAAATTGAAAGGCTTTGTCTGGCGGGGCGATGAACGTATTTTGAAAATGGAGGATATTTTTGACGAAGACGACAACAACATCGTGCTTGTTCCCATTCGAGGTATTGAAAACCCGATAGACATCGAAGCAGAGGAAAATGAACGACGAAACAACGAAAACGACCCAGTAAACCAAATCAAGAAACCCAAGCCCAAAGCAAGACAACCCAAGAAAACGGTTCTCCCGAAAGCCCAACGCCCTTGATATCCGAAGAAGAATTTTTACAATATCAAGCCCAGACCACGCCGCACCCACTAGCCTTAAAAGTGGAACGTGCCGAAGGCAGCTACATCTATGACAGTGAGGGCCAAGCCCATTTAGATTTCGTAGCCGGGGTTTCCGCTTGTAGTTTAGGCCATGGGCATCCTAGAGTGCTTCAAGCCATCAAAGACCAATTGGACCGCTACATGCATGTGATGGTATATGGAGAATATATCCAAGAACCGGCAGTAGCTTTTGCAAAATTGTTGGCAGAATACCTTCCTCAACCGTTGGAAACTACCTATTTGGTCAATTCCGGTACCGAAGCCATAGAAGGTGCTATGAAACTCGCAAGACGCTACACCGGCCGGACTGAAATCATTGCTGCCCATGATGCGTATCATGGCAATACCATGGGAAGTTTGAGCCTTATGGGCTTTGAAGAACGAAAAAGCGCTTTTCGTCCGTTGATTCCAGATGTCTCTTTTATCCAATTCAATTTGGAACAACACCTGGAACGCATTACGGAGAAAACAGCCGCTGTAGTTTTGGAAACCATCCAAGGGGGAGCAGGTTTCATTCTACCCGAAAACGATTATCTCGCCAAGGTTCGGAAACGCTGTGATGCAACTGGCACATTGTTGATTCTAGATGAAATTCAACCCGGCTTTGGCCGAACAGGCAAACTCTTCGCCTTCGAGCATTTTAATTGTATCCCAGATATTTTGGTTGTAGGCAAAGGCATGGCCGCAGGTTTGCCCGTTGGGGCGTTCATCAGTTCACATAAAATGATGAAAACCTTGCAAGACCGCCCAAAACTCGGACATATTACCACTTTTGGAGGCAATGCTGTCATCGCAGCTTCCAGCTTGGCAACATTACAAGAAATTACCCAGAGTGATTTGATTAGCAACACTTTGGAAAAAGAAAAATACTTCCGCACCAAATTGGTACACCCTTTGATTAAAGAAATACGAGGCAAAGGTTTGATGTTGGCGCTCATTATGGAAACCGCCGAAATAACGAATCATGTCGTGTTGACAGCAGCACAACAACAGCTCATTCTGTTTTGGTTGTTGTTTGAACCTAGAGCAGTTCGTATTTCGCCACCGCTCACCATTTCAATGAAAGAAATTGAAGTGGGATGCGACCAAATCCTTGGCATTTTAAACGATTACCAAGCCTCATCTGTTAACTAAATTGTTGATAACATGAGTTCGAAGAGGCTCAATCAAGAAGGCAAAGGGCTAATTTTAAGTCCATAGTAAAACCAAATACGTTCCTATGGCGTTAGATTCTAACGAAAATTCTGAAAAATCCATTGACCGCTTCGAAGCGATGCTCAAAACGGATGACGTCTATTTTTTTGACGCAGAGGACTTCGAAGACATCATCCATTACTATTTAAACAACGGAAAAATCGCTTTGGGAAAAAAAGCGATTGGTATTGGTTTAGACCAACACCCAAACGCTTTGGAGCTGAAGCTACTCAAGGTGGAAGTATTGGTTTTTGAAGATAAGTTTGAAAAGGCCGAACGCCTTTTGGATGAACTGCAAGAAATTGACGCTTTCAATGAAGAAATCTTCATTCAGCGGGCGAACGTACAATCCAAACAGGATAATCACCAAGAAGCCGTTAACCTATTACAACAAGCCTTGGAGCTGAGTTCCGATAGTTTTGATTTGCACTCGCTTTTAGGCATGGAATATTTGTTTTTAGACAATTTTGAAATGGCCCAAAGGAGTTTCAAAAGATGCGTCGAGTTTGATGAAACGGATTATTCTTCCTTGTATAATGTTGTGTATTGCTATGAGTTTCTGGAAGATTACGAGGGCGCTATTGTATACTTGAATGACTTTTTGGAACGAAATCCCTACTGTGAAGTGGCATGGCACCAGTTGGGCAAAATGTACTATTTACAAGATATGTACCTAGAGGCATTGACCGCCTTTGATTTTGCCATCATATCGGACGACACCTTTATCGGGGCATACTTCGAAAAAGGCAAAGTACTGGAAAAACTAGGGCGTTATAATGAAGCCATTGAAAATTACGAAATCACCATTACCATCGAGGACCCTACCTCCCACGCGTATCTGCGACTTGGACGTTGCCATGAAAAGTTAGGAAATGACGACCTCGCAAAATACTACTATTACAACACCGTTCATGAAGACCCATTGCTCGATAAAGGTTGGTTGGCTATTACGGACTTTTATAACCAAAAAGGCAACTATGAAAAGGCATTGTTTTACATCAACAAGGCGATAAACATTGATGGTGAAAATCCATTGTATTGGAAAAGAGCAGCAAACCTATATTTCAGTCTAAGCAATTGGGATGAAGCGGATTTTGCTTTCAAACAATCCGTTGATTTAGGGAATTACGAGCTGGATACTTGGCTGATGTGGGCCCAAACCTTGAAACGCACGAAAGAATATGTTTCCGCAACCCAAGTGGTACAACAAGGCTTGGAATTTTATCCCGAAGCAGCGAAATTGTATTTAATGATGTCCGGATTGCAACTCATTCTTAAAAGTCACAAATCTTCCAAGGATTTTATGGCTAAGGCCCTTGAATGCGAGGTAGATGGACTGCAATTCTTTGAACAACAATTCCCTGAATTATCAAAAATCGCATGGGTAGGTGCATTAATTTCCGAAAGCAAGAAAGCTTCTACGTAATTTTGCCCGCATGAAACAACGCAAAACACTGGACTACGTTCTGGTGACCTTGAAGGGAATGGCTATGGGCGCAGCGGATGTGGTTCCAGGTGTTTCCGGAGGTACCATCGCCTTTATTTCTGGCATTTATGAGGAATTGATCGCCTCAATCAACAAAATTGACTTCAGCCTTATCAAAATCTGGAAAAATGATGGCTTTAAGGCGCTTTGGAACCATATTAACGGGAACTTCTTACTGGCCCTCTTCTCAGGTATCTTCTTGAGTGAGCTTTCCTTGGCAAAGGTCTTGAGCTGGCTCTTGGAGAATCAACCCATTTTGCTTTGGTCCTTTTTCTTCGGATTGGTTTTGGCCAGTATCTTTTTGGTGGGAAAAGAAATCAAAAAGTGGAGTGTCAGCACCATTTTGGTGCTTCTCGGGGGTGGTCTGGTTGCCTATTTCATCACCCAATTACCGGTAAATGACAATATTGACTCCCTACCCTACCTTTTCTTATCTGGAGCCTTAGCGGTTTGCGCCATGATTCTACCCGGAATTTCAGGAGCGTTTATTCTGGTGCTGCTCGGCTCGTACAAAGCTATTCTTGATGCGGTACATGAAAAAGACCTTAAAGTTGTGATTACCGTTGGGCTTGGAGCTGTATTTGGTTTGTTGAGTTTTGCCCGTTTGCTCAAATGGATGTTCCAACGTTATCGCAATCTCACCTTAGCCTTGCTTACTGGTTTTATTTTAGGGTCTTTGAACAAAATCTGGCCTTGGAAAAAAGTACTTGAAACCAAAACTTTTGGAGATAAGACCAAGGTAGTCGCCGAAGCAAATGTCTGGCCCACAGCCTTTGAAGGCGACTCACAACTGCTTCCAGCGATTCTACTAGCAATCCTAGGTTTTTCGCTTATTTTTATCCTTGAAAGGGCAGCTTCCAAAAAATAGGGAGCCTATCAACACACATGTATCAAACCAGAACCTTCTTGGATAAATTGTTTTTGGTCATCAAAGGCCTTTGTATGGGTGCAGCCAACAAGGTACCCGGGGTTTCGGGGGGCATCGTGGCGTTTGTGGGTGGATTTTACGAAGAGTTTATCTATTCCCTTCAAAAAATCAATTCCAAGGCATTCAAGCTGCTTATCGCAGGACGGTTCAAGAGCTTTTTCCAGTATACCAATGCGCAATTTCTTACACTATTGTTCTTGGGAATGTTGATTAGCTACTTTAGTATTTCCCGCTTGTTGGATTACTTCTTGGAAAAAAAGGAGCTCTTTGTCTGGGCTACCTTTTTTGGAATGATTTTAGGCTCTATCTACTACATTTCAAAAGATTTTGACCATTGGAATAGAAAGACCATTACCGCAGGAATCATTGGTTTATGTATTGGTATTTCTATTAGTTTCCTGAATCCGGCTACTGCTAATGACAATCTTTTTTTTATCTTTTTTTGTGGAATAATCAGTGTTTCAGGGATGACACTCCCAGGCCTATCGGGCTCGTTCATACTCATTCTTTTGGGAAACTATGTGCTACTGTTGGTTGACTCCGTCAATGCCCTGTATTTTACATTTTCAGAAGTGATTTCAGGGGACTTTGGTTTTTGGAAAGACCCTGAGCGCATGAACATCCTCAAAATTCTGGCGGTCTTTACGCTAGGCTCTTTAACGGGTTTGGTCACCTTTTCCCATTTGTTGAGCTATGTGCTGAAACATTTCAAAGAAATTTCAACCGCGGTTATCATTGGTTTTATCACCGGTTCGCTGGGAGTGCTTTGGCCTTGGAAGAAAACCATCTTTCAAACCGATGCCCAAGGACAAGTGTTGTTAGATAGTAACGGAGACCTCATTATTCAGAACTATCAACGTTTCTTTCCCAGTTTTTTGGAGACAGAAACCTGGATTGCTTTGATTTTCATCGTTCTGGGAATTGCTATTTTATTGTTGTTGGACTGGTATGGAAAAAACAGAAAAGACCGAAAGGCTGTTCGGGCTATTGGGTAAAAATATCTCGTACTCTTTCTCAAGAGGCTATTTTGCGAACAAATTCGAGCAATTGGGTTTACAGGATTGCGCCTACGTCAATTTTGACCTTCCCGATTTAAGCTCATTGAACGAGGTATTTGAAAAACCAAACCTCAAAGGGATGAATGTAACCATCCCCTACAAAGAAGATGTCATCCCCTATTTGAATGAATTGGATGCAACCGCCTCACATATCGGCGCGGTGAATACCATTAAACCTACATCTAATGGCTTTAAAGGGTACAACACAGACGCCTATGGATTTCAAAAGGCAATAGAACCACATCTCGAAGCACATCATACCAAAGCATTGGTACTTGGCACGGGTGGAGCATCCAAAGCCGTGATTTACGCCCTGCAACAACTGCAGTTGGAAGTAGCATCCGTATCCCGTGACCGTTCCAAGGCAAACTACAGTTACGAAGACCTTGACCAAACCGTACTGAAAGCGTATACCGTAGTGGTCAATTGCACCCCTTTGGGCACCTTTCCCAACATTGTGGAAAAACCCCAGTTATCGTACGAAAATGTCACAGAAAAGCACATTTTGTTTGATCTTGTCTATAATCCTGAAAAAACTGCATTTTTAACCGAAGGAGCACTTCGTGGAGCCAAAATACTTAATGGCCTGAAAATGTTGGAGTTACAAGCTGAAAAAGCGTGGGAAATCTGGAATTCTTAAATTTATATTCCAAGAGTACAGCTTTTGGTGTCATCTATACATTTTAAAACTTAAACAAAAGATGTATGGGTACTTTTGTTATTGGATGATTAAGTTGTTAACTTGGCTATAATTATCGTTACTCCAAAGGAAAAACACTACTGATGCAGGAAAATGAACGAAAACTTCAGGAAACTGAAGCTGATGCACCACAACTTTCGGAGAGTACACAATCGTCCGTGGAGGAAAGCCCCATTTCTGAACCAGACTCACCCGAAAGTACATCAGACCCCAATACCCTAGAAGCCAATCCGGCTGCTGACCCTAGCCCTGAGCCACCTCCCGAAGAATCCGACGAGGTCTTGGACGAAATTGAGCAGTCCAACGCTGAAGATGCAGAGGACGAGGAAAACAAGGAAAGGCACCACATCCCATTTTTGGACTACCAAGCCATGCCCATGGAAAATCTGGTAGGCGAATTGCAGCGCTTGGTCAAAAATGAAAAGATTCAAGCCATCAATCGCCATGTGGCCTCGATAAAACATGAATTCGACCAAAAGTTCCAAGAATTCTTAGAGCAAAAGAAGGAGGATTTTGTAACGCAAGGCGGAAATGAAATCGACTTTCGTTACAATTCCGTAGCGAAACGTCAATTCAACGAAGTATTCGCAGAGTATCGCGAAAAACGAGATTCCTACTACAAACAACTTGAGCAAAACCTGAAAATCAATCTGCAAAAGCGATTGGACATTATTGAAGAACTGAAGGGTTTGGTCAATGTTGAAGAAGACATCAACACCACGTATAAAAACTTCAAGGACATTCAAGCCCGCTGGAAAGTAGCAGGTGCTGTACCTCGTAACCAATACAACGATGTGTGGCGTACCTACCACCATCATATGGAAATCTTTTATGATTTTCTACACCTAAACCGTGAGCTCCGTGACCTGGACTTCAAGCATAATCTTGAAGAAAAACTAAAGTTGGCGGAAAAGGCTGAAGCCTTGGCAGATGAAGGTGATTTGGGTAAAGCTTTCCGCGAATTGCAGACACTTCATAAAATTTGGAAAGAAGATATTGGTCCTGTTGCCAAAGACGAGCGAGAGCAAATCTGGGAGCGGTTTAGCAATGCTACAAAAGCACTTCACGAACGAAGACAAGAGCACTTCAAGGAACTCGAAAAAGTTTACGAGGAGAACCTGGTCGTCAAACACGGCATCATCAATTCCATTGCGGAAATTGCAGATAATGTAAAAACGAACCACAAGGGACTACAGGAGCAAATCAAACAAATTGAAGCCTTACGGGAAAGCTTTTTCAAGGCAGGTAAAGTACCGCAAAAGAACAACGAAGAAACCTGGGCAACATTTAAAGAAACTGTTCGCAAGTTCAATCGAGGGAAAAACGCTTTCTATAAAAACCAGAAGAAGGAACAGCATGTCAATCTGGAAAAAAAGCGTGAGTTATTGCAATTGGCCATTTCACTCAAGGATAGTGATGACTGGGAAAGCGTAACGCCCCAGATGAAAAAAATCCAAAGTGATTGGAAAAAAATAGGCCATGTACCTCGAAAATACTCGGATAAAATTTGGGCTGAATTCAAACAAGCCTGCAACCATTATTTTAACCGATTGCACGCCGAACGAAATCAATCCCAAAAGGAGGAGTTCAAAAACCTTGATTTAAAGAATGCTTGCTTGGAGCGTTTAAAAGGATTCCAGCTAAGCGGCGATAAGAATAAAGACTTAGAGACCGTAAAGGAGTTCATCAAAGAATGGAAAGGTTACGGCAGAATTCCACATAACAAGAAGCACATTAATGGGAAGTTCCATAAAATCATTGATGCCCTATTCCGAAAGTTGGGTGTGGACCATCAGCAGTCCGAGTTGATAAAGTATGGAGACAAAATGCAGCAACTAGCCAAGGGAGATGATGATCAAGCCATTCGTAACGAGCGGGTTTTCATCAGACGAAAGATTTCCGAGGCGCAGTCTGAAATTCGACAACTTGAAAATAACCTTCAGTTCTTTTCCAACGCCTCTGGCGACAATCCTTTGGTAAAAGAAGTAGTAAGCAAAATTGACAAGCACAAAGCTACTTTAGAAACTTGGCAGGCCAAGTTGAAAAAACTGAACATTCTTCAGAACAATCGGGCAAAAGGCATTATAGAAGCCCCAAGTAGCTCAGAAGAAGAGTAAGATTTAATTGAAATAAACAGTAAAAAAGAGCGTAAACAGTACGCTCTTTTTTTATGTCTAACCAATACCATAGAAGTCAGACAACGTATTTGGAATATGTTAACTTCTTTGTTGGTTAACCGCACAGCGATTCACAACATCCTATCTACAAAAACCCTAGCTTTAAAATTCCCAATCAGTGTTTGTTGCTTGTACGACCATAGGTCAATTGAAAGAAGCATTTTATCAATTGAAACCAAGGCCTTAGCAACCAAATACCAATCTTATTGGGTCATTAATTAAAACCTGACGTATGAAAACCAAAAAAACTGCCTATCTCCTTCTTGTCGGCCTCATCCTATTAGTAGGGTGTAAAGAAAAGCCGCAAGTGGCCTTGGATGATATTGAAAAGTTCAGGGACCACATTTTCGAGGTCTCTTCAGGTATCGTTTCGGTCAAAGAACATATTAAGGTGGTTTTGACCAAGCCGATGAAGGATATTTCCTCAGCAGTGGAGTTAGATGCTAGTATTTTGAAGGTTTCCCCAGAGGTTCCTGGAAAGGTCATGGCACTCAACAATAGAACCGTGGCATTCATTCCTAGCCAAAATTTTAAATCAGATACCCGCTATACCTTCGAATTGGACTTGGGCGCCTTGCAAGATGTGGATAAGGAATACGAAACTTTCGTTTTCGACGTCCGTACCGTCAAGCAAGAGTTTCACGTAGACATTCGGAACTTGGAAAGTTATTCAAAAGACTGGCAATATTTAAATGGGGTATTGACTTCCAGCGATGTACTTTCTGTATCGACCGCAAAAAAGTTGATAACCGCATCACAGAAGGGGAAAGCCCTGTCGGTAAAAATGGACAGCTCCCTTACCGAAGGAAAGTACTTTAAGTTTCAAGTGGATAGTATCCAACGGTTTGACGAGGATTCCAAACTAAACTTAAAATGGGACGGCACCCCATTTGACATTGAAACCAAAGGAGATTTTGATTTCGACATCCCCGGTAAAAATACTTTTAAGGTCATAGGGGTCAATGTATACAACGAACCCAATAAGTATATCGAAATCAATTTTTCAGACCCTATTGAAAAAACCAAAAATCTAAATGGTCTGATAAGTCTAGAACGAACCAATAACTTATCGTTTTCCGTTGAAAACAATCTGGTTAAAGTGTATATGCCCAACACGGTTCGTGGTCAGAAAAAACTGGTCATCCGCAAAGGCTTAAAGAACATACACGGATTTTCTTTAAAAAGTGACTTCACGCAACAAATCACCTTTGAAGCATTAAAGCCCAATATAAAACTGTTGCAAAATGGCACCATTCTGCCTACCTCAGAAAACTTAAGATTCAATTTTGAGGCAGTAAATCTGAAAGCAGTCGATGTTACCATCATCAAAATTTTTGAAGACAATGTGCTTCAGTTTTTGCAAAACAATAACCTCGATGGAAATGCTGAATTATTGAGGGTAGCCAGACCTATCGCCAAAAAGACGATTAATCTGAAGGAATTTGGAGCTGATGTTTCCAATTGGAGAGCGTATTCCATCGACCTAAAAGAAATCATCAATCCTGACCCAGGGGCGATTTATAGAGTGGAGCTCAATTTTAGAAAGTCCTACTCGAACTATAGCTGCGCTTCGCAAAGTGATGAAGAGGCGGTAGCCGAAGAGACCATCAACTACGACGCAGAAGAAGCAGAAACCAGCTACTGGGATTCCCCTTATTATAGTCAAGATTATGATTGGAGCGAATCTGAAAATCCATGTGACAATTCCTATTACAGAAACAAAAGAATTAGCACCAACATCCTTGCTTCCAACATTGGTGTAACCGTAAAACAAGGGAAGAAGAACAGTTATTTCATCGGGGTAAGTGATATCATCACAACGAATCCCATTGCGAATGCAGAAGTAAAGTTCTATAACTACCAGCAACAATTGATTAGCACCGACAACACAGACAATGATGGTAAATCAAGGGTTGCTTTAAGCGCAAAACCGTACTTCGTAATCGTCACCAAAAACGACATCAGCTCTTACGTCAAATTAAATGATGGAAACACGCTGTCCGTTAGCAAATTCGATGTTTCTGGTGCAGAATTAAAACGTGGCTTAAAGGGATACATCTATGGTGAACGAGGCGTTTGGCGACCTGGAGATACGCTTCATCTTTCTTTTATGCTGAACGATAAAAACAATAAACTCCCACAGGGTCATCCGGTCAAAATGCAAGTTTTTGACCCCTACGGTGAGGTAAGGTATTCCAAAATCCAAATGGATGGCCTCAACAACTTTTATCGATTTACCGTTCCCACCGTATCCAGCGACTACACTGGGGATTGGATGGCAAAAGTGAGTGTTGGCGGTGCCCACTTTACCAAAAGATTGAAAATTGAAACGATAAAACCCAATCGACTCAAAATCAAAACGCGTATTGAAAAAGAACGTATCACATCCACCACCCTAGTCAA
>CALBPG010000256.1 GCA_937899065.1 uncultured Allomuricauda sp. | reverse complement strand
TTTTGGTGCAAAGGTCGCGGGCGGTTTTAAAACCGACCTTACTCCCACCATGAATCATCACATTTTTAATTTCGCGCTTCTGCATACCCGTCAGTTTGTACAACTCATCAACTCCCTCATCCGCAGTGATAAAATAGACTTGTTCGCCCTCCTTAAAAACGGTATCGCCACGAGGAATCACGGTAAACTGGGTCCCCATGCGTTGCAGGGCAATGGGCATAAAATGCAATTCAGGGAAAATCTTCGCGGCCTCCTTGACCATCTTCCCAACAAAAGGGGCTGATTTGGGCAAGAAAACCCCTATCATCGTCAATAAACCATCCTCAAACTCATAGGTGTCATTAAAAGCGGATTGGTTGAGGAGAAGCTGAATCTCGTTAGCGGCTAACTCTTCCGGAGAAATCAATTCGTCAATACCCAACTCACCAAACTTAATTAGCTCGCGGTTATCGAGAAACTCCGTATTGGATATCCTCGCAATGGTTCTTTTACATCCCAACTGCTTCGCCAACATACACAAGGTAAGGTTGGTGGTTTCTGAAGAGGTAACGCCGATTACCAAATCAGCTGAGTCTACCTTAGCTTCTTTAAGAGCCTCGATGGAGGTGGCATCTCCGCGTAGCACTTTTATGTCCAAATGGCTATCGGCATAGGCCAAACTTTCCTTATCGGAATCTATCAAGGTAATTTCTTGAGCCTCATAGGATAATAGCTTTGCCAAATGAAAGCCTACCTCACCTGCTCCAGCGATTATGATTTTCATCGATTGGAATAAAAGAAATTAAAGAATGTATTGGTTTTGAAGTGGTTATCACTTGTCAAAAAGAAGTGGTTACAACAGTGGCAGTCACACATAAATCATCAAAATCTGCTTCAATGGGTCAAAATTACATAAATATTTCATAGTACTAGCCTAGGGCTAAGTCGTATATTTGCCGCCAAAACGCTGCGATGTCAAAGAAGGTGAAGCCCTATAAGGATTCAGATTTGGGCAAAAAGGCCCAAGTCACCCAAATGTTCGACACCATTTCGAAGGATTATGACGGACTTAACCGCGTAATTTCTTTTGGTATTGACATTAAATGGCGCAAGAGGGTTGTTCAACTGCTTAAAGCTAAAAAACCGGAAAGTATCCTAGACATTGCCACCGGAACTGGGGATTTGGCGATTGCCATGACAAAAACAGGAGCGACCAAAATTGTAGGACTAGACATTTCACCCGGAATGCTTGAGGTTGGCAAACATAAAGTTGCCGATAAAAAACTGGATGAAACCATCTCCATGGTTGTTGGTGACAGTGAAAGTCTAGATTTTGAAGATAATAGCTTCGACGCGGTGACAGTAGCTTTTGGGGTCAGGAACTTCGAAAATTTGGAAATCGGGCTAAAAGAAATCCATCGCGTTTTAAAGCCCGAGGGCAGCCTGGTCATTTTGGAAACCTCAGTACCTACCCGAACACCATTTAAACAAGGGTATTTTTTCTACACGAAGTATATTTTACCTGCCATTGGGAAGATTTTCTCAAAAGACCGTTCCGCCTATCGCTATTTGAGCGAATCCGCATCAGTTTTCCCATATGGACAAGCATTCAACAATATTTTAAGCAAAACGGGGTTTATAGGAATAGAGAACAAGCCTCAAACGTTTGGGGTAGCATCTATTTACGTCGCTACAAAATAATTGAATGAAAAACATCCAAATCGCTTTACTATGCCTACTGGCTAGCCTTTCGGCCCATGCGCAATTTGGCGATGACCCGGTACTCAACTTGCAAACTGAAGACAAAAGACTCCTCAATTGGGGGTATTTTCTAGGTTTTAACAGTTATGATTT
Source organism: uncultured Allomuricauda sp. (assembly GCA_937899065.1). Classification (GTDB taxonomy): domain Bacteria; phylum Bacteroidota; class Bacteroidia; order Flavobacteriales; family Flavobacteriaceae; genus Flagellimonas. The sequence goes on along the minus strand of CALBPG010000256.1, from coordinate 57,306 downwards.
TCAATTTGAGTACGAAAATGATTTAGGCCAAGATATTTTAGTTGATACCAGCTTCGGGTTTAATGTGGGACTTATCGGCGAGCTTCGCATAAATGAGTTTTTAGATGCGCGATTCGAACCCGGTTTGCTGTATTCCCAAAGAATTTTGGGTTTCCCGGGCTTTACTAGCGAGCAAGACGCGATTCGTGAAGTGCGCTCGACCTATATTCGATTTCCTTTATTACTTAAGGTAAGTACCAAACGTTTTCGAAACTGGAAACCGTATGTAATAGGGGGAGTTTATGCTTCCTTGAATCTTGGGGCCAAAGAAGATAGTCTAGACGATAATAGCAGCGGTGAATTTCGAATGAAGAAAAACGTGACTGGCTACGAATTGGGTTTTGGGAGTGATTTCTACACCGAATACTTCAAATTCTCGCCCTCTATTCGCGGGGTATTTGCATTGACGGATGAGTTGGTGCCCGATGACGACCCGAACAGTCCATGGACGGGAAACATCAACGGTATGCGTACCAGAGGCATTTTCATCAACCTTGTATTTGAATAATTAACTTCCGCGTAAGGCACCTAAAGTAATCGCCGTAGCAACCGCAACATTTAGACTTTCGGTGGTATGTTCTCCATATTGCGGAATGCTCAGCTTTGTACCGCACAGGTTTCCAATGCCTTCAGAAATACCATTGGCCTCATTACCCATCACAATCACACCTTGGTCTGGAAAGTTATGTTGGAAAACATTCTCGCCTTCCATGTATGTGCCGTAAACCGGCGTTTTGGAATCCTGCAAAAATCCTTTCAAATCCCTATAAACGATATTTACTCTGGCGATAGAACCCATGCTTGCTTGCAATACTTTGGGATTGTAACAATCCACCGTATCCTCCGAGGCAACAATCTGCGGAATATTGAACCAATCACAAATGCGGATGATGGTCCCCAGATTTCCAGGATCTCTAACGGCATCTAGCGCAAGAATCCAATCCGAAAAGTTCAAAGCTGTCCTTTCTGGAAGTTTAAAAACGGCTAACACACCACTGGAGGAGGTCAGCCCGCTCATTTGTTTCATTTGGTTTTGTCCAACTTCCACATAATCGGGATGCAAGGATTCACCCATTTTAGCATCTGTTGCAAAAAGATATTCCAAAACAAAATGGGATTGCAATAGTTCTTCCGTTACCTTACGGCCTTCCACCACAAAAAGCCCAAGTTGATTTCGGTACTTTTTTTGCTGTAGACTTTTAACCGTCTTAATTTGATTTTTGGTAACCATCTAAATCCTTAATTTTACCTGCTATGGGGCTTTTTTGGCGTGAATGGCGCATGGGCGCAAAAATAAGGTTATTGTTGCTCATGTTGTTGGTTACCGCTTGCAACACCTTAAAAAAGGTCGGCGACGACGAACTTTTACTTACCAAAAACACCATTTATGCCGATGGCGAAAAAGTCTCAGGAGAAGACCTGAAAGGCCTTCTGGCACAAAAGCCCAACAGTCACGTGCTTGGCTATCCGTTGCGATTAAACCTCTACAACATGGCCAAGGAAGACTCTGATTCGTTGTTTCTTGACTGGTTGCATCGCAAGGAGAAACGTGAGGAACGGCTTAACCGGATGCTTTCCAAAAAACAGGTGAATCGACTACGGGAATCTTTCGTTGTTAAGGGCGCCAACGACTTCTTGAAAAGAATAGGAGAACCTCCTGCCGTTATCGATACCACATTGGCACAAAAGTCCATTGATCGCTTAAAGGCATATTATAACACCAAAGGGTACTTCAACAGCAAAGGACAATATGTGATTGTGCCCAGCAAGCGAAAAAAACGCGCAGAACTCAACTACAATCTCGATTTGGGCCAACCCTATTCCATAGATAGTGTCGCTACCGACATCACCTCTTCTCAACTGGATTCGATGTACCAAAAATACCGTGCTGAAACTTTTGTAAAGCAAGGCGAGATTTTTGATTTGGAAGATTTCAATACCGAAAGAGAAAGACTTACCTCGCTATTCCGTAATAATGGCGTCTATAATTTTCAGGAAAGTTCGATTAACTATACCATTGAACAGGATACGGTACGCGCTTCTGAAGACAAAGGCCTGAATGTTCAACTGAACATTGACAAACCGGTGACTACTACCGAAACAGACACCTTGACCAATGAATATTATGTACACCGTTTCAAAAAAATAAACATTTACAGCGATTACGACATCAGCGGAACCAACCACTCCCTTCAATCCATTGAGTTCGACAATTACATTATATATTATTACAACGAACTAAAATATCGCCCAAAGGCGCTTGCCGATGCGGTGTTTTTTGAAAAGGACAGTGTGTATCGGGACTTGGACCGAATCCGAACCTATAGGCAGTTTACCAACCTGAATACGTTTAAGTATCCGAATATCGATTTCGTGGCCGATACCACTGGGCATACCTTAACCACGAACATCTATCTCGCTCCAAGGCCCAAGTTTTCGCTGAATTTGAATTTTGATGTTACCCACTCCAACTTTCAGCGTTTGGGAACTGCTTTGAGTGCTTCAGTAATTACCCGAAACGTTTTTGGAGGTGCGGAAACCTTGAATCTTTCCGCTAGGGGCTCCATTGGTTTGTTGAGTGATTCCCCAATAACTGATGAGACTTTTACATCTGAAATTGGTGGGGATATCAATATCACTTTTCCCAGAATTTGGTTTCCCCTGGACACGAAAAGTATCATTCCGTACTATATGTTGCCTCAAAGTCGGTTTTTGGTGGGTACCAACTTTCAACGAAACATTGGTCTGGACAAACAAACCTTCAATTCCATTCTTTCGTACAACTGGTCTCCTACGCTTTTGGTCAAGCACAATATTGAACTATTGAATGTGGAGTTCGTACGCAATGTGAATACCGAGAACTTCTTCAATGTATACGGAAATACTTATGCGCGTTTGGATGCCATTGCCGATAGTTTTGAGGACAATCCTGATTTTGCGACATTTTATGATGAAACAGAGTTTCCCAGTTTAGATGCTGATACGGAATTGGATTTGTTGATTCCCAGCGGTACTAATGGGTTTATTGATGCAGTTTTGGCAGATGGATTCAATACGGATGAAGAAACACTAAATCAGGTACGCAGTATTGAAGAACGTCAAGAAAGGTTAACCGAGAACAACCTGATTTTTGCGAGTAGTTACACCTTTACCAAAACCAACAAAACAGATATAAGTGACAACAACTTTTACCAATTGCGTTTGAAACTTGAAAGTGCTGGGAACATCCTTTCCCTTATGTCAGGAATTGTCCCGTATAATGAAAATCCTGATGGCCAGCTGTTGGTTTTTAGTGTTCCTTTTTCGCAGTACATCAAACCCGAGATTGATTTTATCAAACACTGGCCTGTTGGCGGGTCAAAGGTTCTTGCTTTTCGAAGTTTTGTTGGCATGGCAATACCTTACGGCAATTCAACGAACATACCCTTTGTTCGTAGTTACTTTGCAGGAGGCTCCAACGATAACAGAGCTTGGAATGCCTACGAACTTGGTCCGGGAAGCACCAGCAACGTGAATGACTTCAACGAGGCCAATCTAAAGATGGCCTTCAATTTTGAATACCGCTTTCCTATTGCTGGAGATGTGAAAGGAGCTTTGTTTGCCGATGCAGGGAACATTTGGAATGTTTTTGATGATGAAGACAATCCCGATGCAATTTTTTCTGGATTTGAGTCCTTACAAGATTTAGCCTTAGGCACCGGAATGGGCCTCCGGTACGACTTCAGTTATTTCGTTTTTCGTTTGGATTTAGGCTTCAAGACCTATAACCCAGCCGAAGAAGCTTCAAAGCGTTGGTTTCGTGACTACAACTTCAGAAATGCCGTCTTTAACGTCGGTATCAATTATCCATTCTAGAGTAAATTATTTATTACTTTTGTGGCTTAATTAAATCCGTAACTAACTAAATCATGTCCCATACCATCAAGCCCGGTGTCGCTACTGGAGACGAAGTACAAGCTATATTCAATCATGCCAAAGCAAACAGCTACGCCTTACCCGCGGTAAACGTAATTGGTACCAACTCCATGAATGCTGTCATGGAAACGGCTGCGTCCTTGAATGCTCCCGTTATCGTTCAATTTTCGAATGGTGGTGCCCAATTCAACGCCGGTAAAGGCCTTTCCAATGAAAACCAACGCAGTGCGGTTATTGGAGCAGTTTCTGGAGCACATCACGTACACCAGTTGGCGGAAGCCTATGGTGCAACCGTTATTTTACATACCGACCACTGTGCTAAAAAGCTATTGCCATGGATGGACGGAATGCTGGATGCTAACGAAGCCCATTTCAAAGCTACTGGCAAGTCTTTGTTCAGTTCACACATGATTGACCTTTCGGAAGAGCCGATTGAAGAAAATATTGAAATCTGCAAGAGGTATCTAGAGCGCATGTCCAAAATGGGCATGACCTTGGAAATTGAACTAGGGGTGACTGGTGGTGAAGAAGATGGTGTGGACAATACCGATATAGATGATTCCAAACTATACACCCAGCCCGAAGAAGTAGCTTACGCATACGAAGAGCTATCCAAAGTGAGTCCAAAGTTTACTGTAGCAGCAGCTTTTGGAAATGTTCACGGGGTTTACAAACCAGGAAATGTTAAGCTCACCCCAAAAATCTTGAAAAATTCTCAAGAATTCGTGGCCAATAAATATGGTGTAGAACACAACCATATTGATTTCGTATTCCACGGTGGCTCTGGTTCTACGCTTGAAGAAATTAGGGAAGCGATTGGGTATGGCGTTATCAAAATGAATATCGATACCGATTTGCAATATGCTTTCCTTTCAGGAGTTCGCGATTATGTTCAAGGCAAATCAGGGTACTTGCAAGCTCAAATTGGTAATCCTGATGGGGCAGATCAACCCAACAAAAAATTCTATGACCCTCGTGTATGGTTACGTGAAGGAGAAAAATCTTTCGTGGACCGTTTGAAGAAAGCGTTTGAAGATTTGAACAACGTAAATACCCTTTAATAACCCAAAAGAACCCCCATATGTCATCTTGGTTTAAAAGAAAGGAAAAGGGCATTCAAACTGCCACCGAAGAAAAGAAAGACACACCGAAGGGTTTATGGTACAAATCACCCACCGGAAAAATAGTTGAGTCCGAAGAACTCGCCAAAAACTTTTATGTAAGTCCAGAGGACGATTATCACGTTCGCATTGGAAGTAAGGAATATTTTGAAATTCTATTCGACGACAATAAGTTCAAAGAATTAGATGATAAATTATCTTCAAAAGACCCCCTTCGCTTTGTCGATACCAAAAAATACTCTGAGCGTTTAAAGGCGGCCCAACAAAAAACGGGCTTGAAAGATGCCGTGCGTACTGCCATTGGAAAATCCATGGGGAAGGATTTGGTCATCGCTTGTATGGATTTCTCTTTTATTGGAGGTTCCATGGGAAGCGTAGTAGGTGAAAAAATCGCGCGCGCCATTGATGTAGCGAAAAGAAGAAAAGTACCTTTTTTGATGATTTCAAAATCGGGAGGTGCACGAATGATGGAAGCAGCCTTGTCCTTAATGCAGTTGGCAAAGACTTCTGCAAAATTGGCACAATTGGCTGAAGCCAAAATTCCCTATATCTCGTTGTGTACTGACCCAACCACGGGAGGAACAACGGCTTCTTACGCCATGCTAGGAGACATCAACATTTCTGAACCTGGGGCACTTATTGGATTTGCAGGACCTCGTGTAGTAAAGGATACTACAGGAAAAGACCTTCCAGAAGGCTTCCAAACATCTGAATTTGTAAAAGAACATGGATTTTTGGATTTCATCTCGCATCGAAGGGACATGAAAAAGAAAATCAACCTCTACATTGATTTAATAACAAATCAACCCGTACGAAACTAAAAAAAGCCTGCATTTCTGCAGGCTTTTTCATGTAAACCAAAAACCAAACTATTTCAAAAATCTTCTAAGGAAGATTTCGGTTTCTGTGCCATCGGGCTGGGTCAATATTCCCGTAGCATCACAACTTCCATCACCAAAATCTAAGGTGGCGGTGTTGTCGTTTCTTGAGATTTCCAAAACACCGCTAACGATGAATCGGCAGGACAATTCTCTACGCAATGGCGTAGTCACTTCTTTTACGAAGACATTGCCCAATCTACCAATATAGGTTCTTTTGCCAGTGATAAGGAAAACATTGTCTCCCCAAAAACCACTGCCATACCCTTCAATCCACTCTCGGGTACGAGTTCCAGTAAAGGAAGCCGTATCACCGTTGGGCCATGTAGCGCTGAATTCAGAGGTAACGGTACCTTGCGGATTTCCATTTTCGTTGGAACGCAAACGCAATACACTTGCAGAACCTTCCACAGCTACACTGTTGAAAGTAAAGTTTTCCAAAGTCAACGAAATGGATTTGGAGGCAACGGTCATATCCTTGGCATAGTTCAATTTGATGATACCACTCAATACATTTCCATTGGGAAGTTCACATCCTTCACCGAAATCAATGATTTTCTCTCTTGTAAATTCAGTGACCGTGGTGGTGATAACAACGCACTCTGGAAGATAATCTGAGCGATAATCTCCTTTTGCAGTAGTAGAAATTTCATCAGAAGCGTATACATCTTCCGCGATGCTGGAGATTTCTTCTGTGATCAATTCAGATTCGTCGCTCACTTGTAGTTCCGCGACTGAGATTACCTCATCTGAGGCAATTTCGGTACCGGCATCCTCTTCATTGGTACAAGACGTTATAACCAATAAAGAAAGGCCCAATACCCATGGGGCCATTTTGGTAAAGTTCATTTGCTTGAGACTCTTTTTCATGATGATTGAAATTTTAGGATTTGGTTCTATGACCGTCACTTTTACAAAAGGTTTAAATCGATGAAAAAATTTTTTAGCTCAAAAAAAGAATTATCTTTGCACGCTGATTGACAATCAATCAAATACATAAAAATCATTTAAATAATATTGGAATGTATTTATCTAAAGAAGCAAAAGCCGACATTTTCAAAAAACATGGCGGTTCTGAAACAAACACCGGTTCTACCGAGGGGCAAATAGCGCTTTTCACATATAGAATCAATCACCTTACTCAACACTTGAAAAAAAACCATAAAGATTTCGCCACAGAGCGTTCTTTGGTGAAGTTGGTAGGGAAAAGAAGAAGCCTTCTCGATTACTTGAAGAAAAAGGATATCCAGAAGTATCGTACCCTAATCAAAGAATTGGGTATTCGTAAATAAAACATTGGGGAGGCTTGCCTCCCCTTTATTTTTGGCCAAATTTGGTCACACCGGTTCAGATGTATATCATCTAACCAACATAAAAAGCTGCATTTCAGTTTTTCATTGGTCAACACAACAACACAACCCGACCGTCCGGAAGACGGTAGACCAAATGTTTAACGGCCCGTTCAAATACGGGTAAGACTTATTTTATGATTCCAAAAACTTTTAAAGAGGTCATTGACCTTGGTGACGGTAGAGAAATCTCTATCGAAACCGGAAAATTGGCCAAACAGGCTCATGGTTCTGTTGTGGTTCAATCTGGCAAGTGTATGTTATTATGTACGGTTGTCTCCAATTACAAACAAAGTGATGTCGATTTTCTACCCCTTACGGTAGATTATCGCGAAAAATTCGCTGCTGCTGGGCGCTACCCTGGTGGTTTCTTCAAACGTGAGGCTAGACCTAGTGACGGTGAAGTATTGACCATGCGTTTAGTGGATAGGGTTTTAAGACCACTATTCCCAAAAGATTATCACGCTGAAACCCAGGTGATGATTCAATTAATGTCGCATGACGAAAACGTGATGCCTGACGCTATGGCAGGGCTTGCTGCATCTGCCGCAATCCAACTTTCTGATTTTCCATTTGAATGTGCAATTTCAGAAGTACGCGTAGGTCGTGTGAATGGAGAATTGATTATCAATCCAACCAGAGCACAGCTACAAGATTCTGATATCGATATGGTCATTGGGGCATCAGCCGATTCTGTAATGATGGTTGAAGGTGAAATGGACGAAATCTCGGAAGATGAGATGGTCGAGGCCATCAAGTTTGCCCATGAAGCCATTAAAGTACAGTGTGCCGCACAATTGAAACTTGCTGAAGCCTTTGGCAAAAAAGAAGTTCGGGAGTATGATCCTGAAAGAGCTGATGAAGAACTTGAGAAAAAAGTACATGAGCTTACTTATGATAAAGTATATGCGATTGCCAAAGCTGGCTCCGCAAAACATGAACGCAGTGCTGCTTTTGAAGCGATAAAAGAAGAAGTAAAGGCTACCTTTTCTGAAGAAGAGTTGGAAGACTTTGGTGACCTGGTTTCCAAATATTTCTACAAAGCAGAGAAAGAAGCGGTTCGCAACCTTACTTTAGATGAAGGACTGCGTCTAGATGGTAGAAAGACCAACGAAATTAGACCTATTTGGTGCGAGGTAGATTATTTACCCTCTGTACATGGCTCTTCCATATTTACAAGAGGGGAAACCCAAGCCTTGGCGACAGTAACCTTGGGTACTTCTAGAGATGCCAATATTATTGATATGCCATCTCATGAAGGCGAAGAAAGATTCTACTTGCACTACAACTTCCCACCTTTTTCTACCGGTGAAGCAAGACCGATACGTGGTACTTCCAGAAGAGAAGTAGGTCATGGTAACTTGGCACAGCGCGCTTTAAAAGGTATGGTACCTGAAGATTGCCCATACACGGTTCGTGTGGTATCAGAGGTATTGGAGTCCAATGGTTCTTCTTCTATGGCAACCGTTTGTTCAGGAACTATGGCCATGATGGATGCTGGTGTTCAATTAAAGAAACCCGTTTCTGGGATTGCTATGGGATTGATTTCAGATGCCGAAACCGGAAAGTACGCTGTTCTATCCGATATTCTTGGTGACGAAGATCATCTTGGTGATATGGACTTTAAAGTAACGGGTACCGCGGATGGTATCACCGCTTGCCAAATGGACATCAAGGTAAAAGGATTGTCTTATGAAATTTTGGTAAAAGCATTGATGCAAGCTAAAGACGGGCGTCTGCACATCTTAAAACATTTAACCGATACCATTGAAGCTCCGAGAGCAGAGGTGAAATCCTACGCTCCAAAAATCGTTACCAAGATTATTCCAGGAGAATACATTGGTGCTGTAATTGGTTCTGGTGGTAAGGTTATCCAAGAATTGCAAAAAGAAACCAACACCACTATTGTCATCAATGAAGACCCAGATACCGAAGAAGGTATTGTAGAGATTTTGGGTACGGACCAAGCGGGTATCGATGCAGTAATCGCAAAAATCGATGCCGTCATGTTCAAACCCGAAGTTGGAAGCGTATATGAAGTAAAAGTCATTAAGATACTTGACTTCGGTGCAGTTGTAGAATATACCGAAGCAGAAGGTAATGAAGTATTGCTTCATGTTTCCGAATTGGCTTGGGAACGTACCGATAAAGTGACTGATGTGGTTAACCTTGGTGATGTCATCGACGTCAAGTACTTTGGAATGGACCCAAGAACGCGAAAAGAGAAAGTTTCTCGAAAAGCACTTTTACCCAAACCAGAAGGGTATGTGGAACGTCCGCCTAGAAGAGATAAAGGTGGTGACCGCAGAGGCGGAAATCGCGATAGAAAACCAAGAAGGGATTAAAACTTCTAATAAAGTTAGCCACAAAAACCCGCTCCATTTTGGAACGGGTTTTTTTATATTGTTCCTGGAGGTGGAACCGATGTACGTATACTGTAATAGGTTCACTAAATCAGTTTGTCTTAAATTATTTTAGTAAAATCTCCTAAAACAGTATTCTTATCTCTCCAAGAAAAATTGTATCATTTTCATTTAATTTTATAAGAGGCATAAAATAGTTAAATGCAACTTTTATTTCTATACCACTTTGTGCTTAATCCGAGGTTGGTATGGTAAAATTCTATAATGTGTAAGATAATACTTTCAGGTTAAACCAAACATCTGTAAGAAGTATACAGATTCATCAATTCAAAATATCCATACATCAATTAGTACTTGAATTTTATAGTCCAAGTCCTCTTAATTTGTATTGAAAGAAGTCGATATAAAGCCTTTGCGAATGGCATACAAACCAGTAAACGGTAGCTACCATATCTAAAAACAGGGGCTTTATGATTCATTATCATCGAGTTCACTTTTATTAAATAATTCTAATCAATTAAATATGTTTAACAATAAAATACTTTTACTAGTTATGCTTGTCATCTTTATATCATGTGATAATGAAGAGACATCATACACTAATTCAAATATTGATGAAAGTCTTGCAGAAAGAGTGGTCACAGCAATAGCAACAAAATCTGATGAAGAAAATCGACATGACTGTTGGACAATTAACGAAAGTGAACCGGCAGATTATGCTGATTTTGAAGGCAGTATTACTCTTGGTCGTGAAATGGAAATACCACAATCCATTGATCATATGAAAACTGCATGGCAACATATTCAAAGGAATAATCTATTTCCAAACGTTCCTAATCCAGTTAAGACTAATAAGTTATATGTCAGGTTTTTACCAAAAAACCAAAATCAATTTTTAGAACTTGAGCGGTACGATTCGAATCTTGACTTATTTGATTTTCCACTACACTATGAGTTTGAACCTACCTCAGCTCAACATGATACCTATAGAGATTCTTCAGTTAGTCTTGAAACTCCAAATGCTCAATATACCGTAGTAGACCATAATTATATATTTCCAAGCTTCGTAGCCTATGAGATTCTTAAAGAACTCTATATGCCTGATGAGGACACTACCATTTCCGAAGAGTTAGTAGATGCCATGGAGATAATAGCTGAGAATGTGGCTAACGGAAAGTCTCCACTAATAGGTTTAGAAAACAAATCTGCTAAATGGAGACCCCAAGGTAGAGTACGAGTAATTGATTATAGTGAAGGAGAGCCTACACATGAACAAGCGGTACCCGTAAGAGGAGTACATGTAATGGTACGAAGAGGTCTAAAATGGTCATGGGGACAAACCGACCAATATGGTGAGTTCATAGTAAAAAAAGAATTTAAGAAAAAAGTTCATTATAATGTAAGATGGTCCAACCACGAATGGTATACCATATTGGGCAGTAGTGTGAACAGGGCTTGGTATTTTGGTCCCAAGAAAGAAGGGGATTGGGATTTGTTAATAGATGGCACTAAGCAAGCTTATTACGCCCAAATAAACAGGGTAGCCTATCATGCCTTTTATGGAGATAATTATGGCGCTACTAGACCAATGAGCAATAAGCCTGGGAATGATAGGATATTTATTAGAGCTTTTAAAAGGGCCTCAAAAAAAGACGTATTAGCTTACTTCTATATTCGTCCCCCACATGCAATATCAGTATTTGATAGAAAGCTAGAAAATCCTGACATTCCATTGTATGGAGAGAAATATGATAAATTATACGCTTCCTTATATAAAACAGTTATTCATGAGTTTGGACATGCTATGCATAGAAATAAAATGCTTGCCGAGGGAAATGTACAACTTTCCGATCTTGAAGCTAGAGTAATTGAGACTTGGGGTAGAGGAGTAGAGGTTGAACTTATTCGTACCGTTTATCCAGAAGAACACAAAAGAATAGTAAATACCATTCATGATTGTAATAATGGCAATTCTATTTATACTTATTTAGTCAAGGACTTAATACATCCTAATGGTATCGATTATGGTATGGACCCTTTGAATCCTTCATACCAGCCAGACCATGCTGTTTTTACGTTGGGTGATATTGATGACGCATTATCGGGCACACATACTTGGGAGGAATGGAATGATAAACTAAGGAACGGTCTATCAGAATCTGAAATTATGCAACTCGACGCTTGGTTTGACTATTGGGATACGGTTTGTGATTAATTTATTCCAATACGAAAGAATTTGATATTTATATTACCGCAGAAATGAAACCCTACTGAAATTCTTTTGGATAATAACACAGCACCATGTTTTTATAGGCAAAAACTTTTCTTTTGAAAATTGACAGCAAGGTATTGACCAACGTATCTGAAATGGCTTGGGAACGTACCGATAAAGTGACTGATGTGGTTAACCTTGGTGATGTCATCGACGTCAAGTACTTTGGAATGGACCCAAGAACGCGAAAAGAGAAAGTTTCTCGAAAAGCACTTTTGCCCAAACCAGAAGGGTACGTGGAACGTCCACCTAGAAGAGACAAAGGTGGTGACCGCAGAGGCGGAAATCGCGATAGAAAACCAAGAAGAGACTAGTTATTTCTCATAGATTTTGAAACCCCGAGCAACCCTCGGGGTTTTTCTTTACAAAAAAATTTCCAAATAAAGTTTGCCAAATTGTAACCTTTTTCATTTTTGAACGTATAAACAAATGAGCTTTGATTTACGAACTTAATTTGAAGGGAATTTTTAGATGAGACAGTTAAAGATTACAAAACAGGTTACCAATAGGGAAACCGCTTCGTTGGACAAGTATTTGCAGGAGATTGGAAAAGTGGATTTGATTACCGCTGATGAGGAAGTGGAATTGGCACAACGTATTAAAGCCGGTGACCAAATTGCTCTTGAAAAACTGACCAAAGCCAACCTTAGATTCGTAGTTTCCGTAGCGAAACAATACCAAAACCAAGGATTAACGCTTCCTGATTTGATTAATGAAGGAAACCTTGGATTGATAAAAGCCGCTCAACGTTTTGATGAAACCCGTGGTTTTAAATTCATTTCGTATGCGGTATGGTGGATTCGCCAATCCATTCTTCAAGCGCTTGCTGAGCAATCTCGTATTGTTCGTTTGCCTTTGAACAAAATTGGTTCCATCAATAAAATCAACAAAACCTTTGCTTTCTTGGAGCAAGCCCACGAAAGGGTACCTTCTGCGGAAGAAATTGCCAAAGAATTGGACATGACAGTGGAAGACGTAAAGCAATCCTTGAAAAATTCAGGAAGACACGTTTCCATGGATGCCCCTTTGATTGATGGGGAAGATTCTAACCTTTACGATGTATTGCGTAGTGGTGAATCTCCTAATCCTGACAAGGAACTTTTACATGAATCCTTGCGCACCGAAATTGAGCGTGCTTTGGAAACCTTAACACCGAGAGAGGCCGATGTTATTAGGCTATACTTCGGTTTGGCGGGACAGCACTCTATGACTTTGGAAGAAATTGGTGAAACATTTGACTTGACACGTGAGCGCGTACGTCAAATCAAGGAGAAGGCCATTAGAAGGTTGAAACATACTTCTAGAAGCAAAATTCTTAAGACTTATTTAGGATAATACATCCGAATTTTTGAACAAGTTACAGTTAAACATACCTTAAATTTGTTTTTTGGCAAGAATGTTGTAATTTGTAATCCTATAACAGTTTATCATGACTGTTCGTTTTTTGATTGATGAATAAACTCCGGCTGATTACCGGAGTTTTTTCATTTAAAGAGGTTTCGAACTCCCACAACCAAATTATTCAAGAACCCTTTTACCCTCTTATTAGGCTTGTCAATATTGTAGATGGTTTCTATAATTCGCACCTCGAAGTTTCGAATAGCCTTTTTTCTATCATTGCGATACAACTGTTTCAAGATTTCCCTTTCTTCATTAGAAATACTGGTTTCATCCAATAATTCTAGGGCATCTGCGCTCTTTAAAATCTCCGCGAAGTGGTGATTATGAACCTCAACAACGAAATTAACCAGTTCTTCTACATTCTTATCTCCTGAATTTCTCATGAAATTACCTACCTGTTTAAACCCGTATTTTAAGAATAGAATAGAAACTAAAAGAGTAATCACAAATACTATGGTATAGGTGTAGTAGTCCTGATGAAGAATCCAACCTTCGTCCCGCCATACATAAGCAAACTGCATTGAAAAAACTATTAATGGAGCCAAATATGACCATCTATACGGCCTAAAAAAAGATGCGAGAATTAACAACAATACGACCAAGGTTTGTCCAACGGTCCAAAGAAAAACATCCAAGTCCTCATAGTATATAAACGTATAAGGGACTTGGATATCAAAAAAACCTACTACTTTGTCAAGGTACATTAATAGTCCTGACACCAAAACCAGGAACGTACCGAATAGACTATTTACCAGTTCCTCCTCCTGGCTTTTTGATTTTTTTCGGTGTAACCGTACCTGTTGGCATAATTTTTTCGAAAAGATGTTCTTTACTGATTTCATGATAATTTGCTTCTTGTTCCGCTACGGATTCTGATTCGCAAGAAGTTGCAACTAACATGATTCCCATTAGTGCAATTGACATTTTTACTACATTTTTCATGATAAAATAGATTTAAGAGTACTACCAAAACCTATTTCATCTATATCAAGATTGGCTCGATTTGGGAAACCGGTCCTTTTGCATCCCTGCTGAAAAAAGCTCGGTAGCGAATAATTAAATAAATGAACCTATGCTTATGGAGCATTAAATTTTAGCACTCCTTTAAAGCCTATTGCTGAAATTCCCTAGAGGTTAATCGGGAAATAAAAATGAGATTGAAACTGACAAGGAACATGGAGGTAAGGAAGTTCCTTTTTGAGACTGAAGATTACGTAATTAAACTACGCAGGAAAAATACTAATAATTTAAACATGAATTATCCGTTTTCCATTTTTTTATCACCAACTTCAATTTTCCATTGAAAATCAACACCTGTTAGTTAGCTAAAAACGCATACGGCTTGGGGAACTTCATGAACTCCAAATAAAAACCCTGGAACACCTTAATCTTACGTATTTTATTCAAAAAGAGTATATTACCGCACTATCAACAACCAAAATACAATACGAATGACCAATAATTTAGTTAGAATTCCGGCTTGGTTCTGGGTAGTTTCCGTTGTGGCATTACTTTGGAATCTCATGGGCGTTGGCTCATTTTTTCAACACCTATTTATATCGCCAGAGGAATTGAAGCTACTCCCCGAAAACGAACAACAGTTGTACACCCAATTTCCAATGTGGACCAAAATTGCTTTCGCTTTGGCCGTTTTTGGTGGATTTCTAGGTTGTGTTGCTTTGCTATTTCGAAAAAAATGGTCTGTGCTGCTGTTCCAGATTTCGCTAATTGGAGTGCTAGTGCAAATGTTCCATAGCCTTTTTATTGCCAAGGCCACCGAAGTATACGGCCCCGGAGCGGTTATTATGCCGATTATGGTGATTGTAGTGGCTTTTGCTTTGGTATGGTTCTCCCGACTCGCTGTTAAAAAAGGTTGGCTGAGCTAATACATCGCTTCTTCCTAAATTTGAGGGTTAGGATTTATAAATCCGTACTTCGGGAATATAATTTTTTACTTTTTTGACCAAACCATCTACGTACTTGCCGGAAAAAGATTCCGATGCAAACAAAGCTAGTTTTTTGGATTGCCTTAATAGCAATCCTAATCAGTTGTAATTCCCAAAAAAAAGAAAGCCCCGACGGGGCGGAAATTCCAGCCCCACAAGCAGAAGAACCGAAAGAGAAGATTCTTTTTGTGGTGTCTAACCAACACACCTACGGTACTTCCGAAATCAATGCCGCAAATCATTTTGCAGAGATTGTTTTGGCTTATGATGAGTTCCAAAAAGCAGGATATCAAATTGATTTTGTAAGCCCCGAAGGTGGTGCTATTCCCATAGGTTATCTGAACACTTCCGACCCTCTTGAAAAACAATACCTCTATGACTTTGAGTTTATGAACTTGCTCAAAACCACAAAAAATCCAAACGAAATTGACCCAGCAACCTATCGCGCCGTGTATTATGGCGGTGGAGGGGCAGCCATGTTTGGCGTACCTGAAAACCAAATCATTCAAAACATCTCCATGTCCATTTATGAGGAGAATGGTGGTGTAGTTTCCGCCATTTGCCATGGAGCAGCAGGATTGGTCAATCTCAAATTAAAAGACGGAACATACCTCTATGCAGGGAAAAAAGTGAATGGCTTTCCAGACCGCTTCGAGCGAATGGACGCAGCCTACTATCAAGAATTCCCTTTTTCCATTGAGCAAATCTTGACGGAACGCGGAGGCAATTATAGCTATTCCGAAGAAGGTTGGGACAACTACTTCGTGGTAGACGACCGATTGATTACGGGGCAAGACCCCACCGCAGCAGCAAGTGTCGCCCAAAAAGTAATCGAAGCACTGAACAAAACAGCTTTATAAAAAATATCATGAAAAAAGTAATTCTTCTAGCGTGCTGTCTTCTTAGCAGTCTGCTATCCGCACAACTATCCAATGAAGACGAGCAGGCCTTAGATAGTGTTTTCACTCAATGGAACCAATTGGAAAAACCAGGTATGGCTGGTGGCCTGATTTACGGAACCAATGTTCAATACCTAAAAGGGTTTGGTATCGCCAACCTAGAAAGCAAAACACGCATTACCCCAACCACACAGTTTCATGTAGACCATCTATCCCAGCAATTCACGATTCTGGCGGTATTATTACTTGAAAACCAGGGTAAGCTTGCCTTATCCGACGCAGTACAAAAGTTCGTGCCAAAACTGCCGAAGTATGAAAAACGCCTTACAGTCGGGCATTTGGTCAACCACTGTAGTGGACTGGATGACTACGAAATGATGAAAGCTATTCTGGGTAAGACTGATGAAGATGTTTTTACCCACCAAGATGCGCTCAGAATGATTCAGCAACAGACCACAACACGGTTCGACCCAGGGACAAAGTTCTCGTACATTTTATCCAAAACGGAATTGTCCTTGTTAGCAGAAGTAATTGCCAAAGCTTCCAGGCAATCCTTTTCTGAATATACGAAAACCAACATTTTTGATGCGTTGGGGATGCAGCACAGTAAATTCGTGGAAGACCACAACCAACTGGTTTTCGGTGGTGCCGGCTCCTATCAGCTTGATGAAGAAGTCTATAAAAAAGAAGTTCAAAATCTCGGTAATGCAGGCCCTAATAATCTTTGGACGTGCGCAGCGGATTTAATGACTTGGTACAAAATCCTGACCCTACCTTCGGACCATCCGTTAGCCGACCTCATAAAGAAACTGGATACCTCAGTAAAACTGGATGACGGAAGCACTTATGATTCTTCTTGGGGTAGAATGACTTTAGGACGGTCCTTTTTTCATAAAGAACGAGGTCTGCCTGCCTATTGGCAATATGGCCTAGCAGGAAGCTATGGGTCCAATGTTTTCCGTTTTCCAGAACAACAGCTTACCTCTTTTGTATTGGGCAACAACGACGCCTATAATGGGATGCCTGCCATGATGATGGCCTATCATTATGTTGAAGATGTATTTCCTGAAACCCAAGAAGTCATCATCAAAAACAAGAAGAAAGGCAAAATATCCGCGAAACAACAGCAGACTTGGGCCGGTAGCTATTGGAACAAGGAAAGGGGAATTGCCCGTCGTATTTTCTTCGAAAGGGATACCCTCTTTTATGGAAGAATTGATCAAGAACGAGGGCGTCCTTTGATTCCTTTACAGGAAAAGAACCGATTCCAATTGTTGGTGGATAGTGACGACATCATCAAGTTCACCTTTCGAAATGAAAACGGCGTTAATTATTACGATTCCACCTTTGGGGATAGTGACCCAGTGCACTACCAACGTTTCACTCCCTATGAACCGGATGGGAACGCACTCCAAGAATATTCCGGAAACTTTTACTCCCCAGAACTCAATAGTGTTTATCAATTCAAAACAGAAAACAAGCAGCTTGTGGCCAAAGGTCCAGAAGGCACCAAGGTTACCTTTTTTCCCGTAACCAAAGATGTTTTTCGGAGTGACACCTTCGCCTGGGGCAGTATTCTATTCCAACGCGACACCGATGGCAAACTTTCAGGACTGCACATCATGACCGATGGCATTCAAGGCCTTGAGTTTTTCAAATTCAGCTATCCCAAAGACGAAGCGAACAACGCATTTGTTCCTTAGCTACATGGGTCGGTGCTGGCAAACCATTTCAATTCCCTAATTTTGCTTGAAACAAGCATGATATGGGAAAAGGATTGCTGGCACCTTCTTTACTTGCAGCAGATTTCGCCAATTTAGGACGTGATGTTGACATGGTCAACCAAAGTGAAGCGGATTGGTTTCATTTGGACATCATGGATGGCGTTTTTGTACCAAACATTTCCTTTGGAATGCCAGTGGTCAAAGCCATCGCTCAAAAAGCCAACAAAACCTTGGATGTCCACCTGATGATTGTGAACCCTGACCGGTATATCCAAACCTTTGCAGATTTGGGCGCCAACTATTTGACCGTGCATTACGAAGCCTGCACCCATTTGCATAGAACCCTTCAAGCGATAAAAGCTGCTGGGATGAAAGCTGGTGTAGCGTTAAATCCACATACTTCCGTGCATTTGTTGGAAGACACCATCGCGGATATTGATTTGGTCTGTTTGATGAGCGTAAACCCTGGTTTTGGGGGTCAATCCTTCATTGAGAACACCTATGCCAAGGTAGCTGCACTCAGAGAAATTATTGAAAAGAAAGGTACCCAAACGCTCATCGAAATCGACGGAGGGGTACAAGCTCATAATGCCAAAAAACTAGTTGATACTGGAGCTGATGTTTTGGTGGCTGGAAGTTTTGTGTTTAATTCCGACCAACCCATCGAAACCATTAAAGATTTAAAAGCGCAGATTGCATGAGTTCGTTCGATGTTTTGATAATTGGGGGTGGACCCATTGGTATTGCCTGTGGCCTTGAAGCCAAAAAGCGAGGACTCACCTATGCTATTTTGGAAAAAGGCCCTATTGTCAATTCCTTGTTCAACTATCCCATTAACATGCAGTTTTTCTCCTCATCTGAAAAACTTGAAATTGATGAGATACCCTTTATCAGTAAAGAGGCCAAACCAAAACGCAACGAAGCATTAGAATACTATCGCCGCATTGTGACTTCAAACCAACTGAACATAAAGCTATTTGAACAGGTACATTCGGTGGTAAAGTCAGCCACAGGTACTTTCGATATTGAAACGTCAAAAGGGCATTACACTGCAAGCAACGTTATCGTAGCAACGGGTTTCTATGATATCCCGAATACCATCAAGGTCAAAGGAGAAGATTTGCCTAAGGTATCCCATTATTACAAGGACCCACACTTTTATGCCAGCCAAAAACTAGCAGTGGTTGGCGCGAGTAACTCCGCCATTGATGCCGCTTTGGAATGCTGGCGCAAAGGCGCCGAAGTCACCTTGATTATCCGTGGACCTGAAGTAGGGCAACGCGTAAAATATTGGGTGCGGCCGGACATCATCAACCGCATTGAAGAAGGTAGCATCAAAGCCTTTTACAACAGCAATGTGGTCGAAATCAAACAAGACAGCATAATAGTCGAAACGCCATCCGAAACCGTTGAGCTGGAAAATGATTACGTTTTGGCCTTGACCGGATACCGACCCAACTTCAAATTCTTGGAAAGTTTGGGCGTAAAACTTTCCGAAGACGGTAAAAAACTGCCCGCCTACAATCCAGACACTATGGAAACCAATGTAAGCGGCATGTACCTCGCGGGTGTGATTTGCGGCGGAATGGAAACCCATAAATGGTTTATTGAAAACTCCCGAATCCACGCACCCATCATTATGGATGCGATTCAGGAACGGATTCCGGTATAGCGGAACCTCATGTCCTCTTGAACATACTTCTATTCGTATGCTTTGGCACCAGATTGGCCGTGATTAGCATTTCTTTCTTGTAAAAAGTCATCGAAATCCATTACTTTAGAAGTTGAATGGAAACCCATCCATTCAAACGCCTAACCAAAGCGTCCTCCAGCCATTACAATTGGGAGTAATAACTATTGTAATCATCTAAACTTTAATTATGAAAAAATTAGTTGCCGAGTTTATCGGAACCATGTGGTTGGTATTAGGGGGGTGCGGAAGTGCAGTTCTAGCTGCAGGCTATCCTGAATTGGGTATTGGCTTTGTTGGCGTTTCCCTTGCTTTTGGTTTAACAGTGCTTACCATGGCTTATGCTATTGGGCACATTTCAGGATGCCATCTCAATCCCGCAGTGTCTGTGGGGCTCTGGATGGGTGGTCGTTTTAGCGCAAAAGAACTTCCTGGGTATATTTTTGCACAGGTTTTGGGCGCATTGGCAGGGGCCACTATTTTGTACTTTATCGCTAGCGGAAAACCTGGTTTTGAGCTGGGTGGTTTTGCCGCCAATGGTTTTGGGGAGCACTCCCCAGGTGGCTATGGCATGACAGCCGCTTTACTCACTGAAATCGTGCTTACTTTCATGTTTTTGATTATTATTTTGGGCACAACCCATTCCAAAGCACCTAAAGGTTTTGCCGGACTTGCCATAGGCCTTGGGTTGACCTTGATACATTTGGTGAGCATTCCCGTGACCAACACTTCCGTTAATCCTGCAAGAAGTACCAGTCAAGCCATTTTTGCTGGAGATTGGGCTGTAGGTCAATTATGGTTGTTTTGGGTTGCCCCAATCGTAGGCGCCGTAATTGCCGGTTTGGTTTACAAGTTCATATCGCCCGAACAGGATTAAATACAAATACAAAAGCCATGGTCTCCTTCTGTATGACCATGGCTTTCGTTTTATGCCCGCGCAAGCTCAGCAAAAACACTCATCTTTATCACCACCAAACTATCGATTACTCTACCAAAAGTAAACTCACCAATGTAAAAATCAAGCTCCCTTCATTCTTTAAATAATTTTCCACCTTCGATAAAAGGCATCAACTTAAAGATGAAACGATTACACATAGTAACCCAAAAAGTTAAACAAAACGTAGGCCCACGACAATAATTTGCTACTCACCCGAAAATGTTAACAACTGAGCTAGTAAAGTTATAGAGAGGCGGAGTTGCAAAATAAGTTTGCATTCGTCAAGCCAACCAAGTTCATGAAAAAGTTAATCGAAACTTCACACTACAATCATGTGGTGCGCAAGCTAAGGTATCCTTTCGGAGATTTTTATCTGTTCGAGAACTTTGTGATTTCCGAAATACGAGAAGATGTTGTGTTTACCTGGAAAGATCACGCGCAACGGGTCGTTGAAGAAATTAGCGCTTATTACAAAAACAACGGAAGCGAGGTTGTGTACATTTCCAATCGAGTTCATGCCTATGCTGTAGTACCTAGTGATTGGCTCAAGTTTTTCAAATACAGCTACAGCTTAAAAGGGTATGCCGTAGTGGCCCAAACCAAAAACTCAATTTTGGAAAGTTTGTTTATGTCCAGCAAAATGCGAAATTTTCCGCGGTTGGACGACGCAATAGCCTGGGCCAATGAAATCAATCCCATAGAAAAAGAGATTGCTGACCAAAGAAGTGCCTGAAGTTGCGTATCTTAAATGTTGATGCAATACGTAAAGCAAAATGTCATGCGATTTTCCGTTGTGGTCCCATTCCTCTTTTTGACCATTGTGGCCTATGGCCAAACCCATAAAGACTCTGTTTTAACCTTTCAAAAAGAGCTGAACGAACTTTATGCTAACCCTAATAAGAGTCCTTTGTTAGCCAAAGACCTAAAAACCTTTGAAGCACATCCCTTTTTTGAACCCAACGAAACCTTTCGTGTAAAAGCCAAACTCGATCGGGTTGAGAACGCCCTGCCGTTTTTCATGAAAACCACTACGGACCGTTTGCCCAAATATCAATTGTATGGAGTAGCCACGTTCGAAATCAATGGAGAATCATTTCAATTGAGTTTGTACCAGCGGTTATTTTTTGGAAAAGTAGCGAAAGACACCAATCAACTTTTTCTACCGTTTACGGATTTAACGAATGGGCATGGCACCTATGATGGTGGGCGATTTATGGATATTGAAATTCCAATGGGGGATACCCTAGTTATCGATTTCAACCGTGCGTACAACCCGTATTGCGCATACAATCCAATTTACTCCTGCCCCATTCCACCCAAAGAAAACCATTTGGAGACGGAGATTTTGGCTGGGGTACAGTATGGGGGGCATTGAGCTATAAGATTAATGTACAAAATCAATTCAGCAGTTGACCATTAGTTTTGAAAAACACTGTAAAAACAGGTTTTTCACCGAAACTATTTTGAAACTACTTTTCTACCCCTTTTTTTTGTTTTTAAACCCAACTAAATGAAAAGAACACTGTATTTTCTTGCCTTTTTGGTATTAGTATCCTGTAGTTCAGATAGTATCATTCAAGAAATGACTAACCAATCTGATAGCGATTCCGTTGTTGAAGAAGAAACCAATGAAGAGACTGACGAGGAAGAGGAGGAGGATGAAGAATCGCAAGAGGAAGAAACTGAACCTAGAGATATAACCTATGACCTTTCTATCATTACTAGAACTAATGAGATTACCAAGGAATTCAATGTAGAAAAGGGAGAATTGGTCAATGGTGAAAATCCTACGGATTTAAATGCTTCACTGAACTTGTCTGGTTATTATTATTTCAATACTGATGGTTCCACATTTATCGCTTGGAACTTTTCAAATGGTCCAGTTTGGTATTATGATGTGATTACCAAATCAGTCAAAAACTATAGCGATTATTTTGAAGTTCCTGATGATTTCACTATAAGTTCACCATGTACATTTCCAATCAATGGTATTATAGCCACCTATTTTAATACCGAAAATCATCCCGTATATGGGAACGCCCAACAGGTAACCCTATTTGATACCACTTCGGAAGAATCTACTACAATAGCCCTGCCTGTTCCATATTCAAATTGCATATTTGGGAACAAAATTGGCAGCTCCGATTTAATTATGATGTCCTATCGAATAGACAATGATCGTTTTTGGAGCGTATTGGACATGAATACAAAGGAATTTAATGAAAGTATTCCATTTTTTAATTCACAAACCCCGCTGGCAATTAATGAGAATCAAGTTATTTTCTTTGGACGAAGTATGGACCAAACGTTTTGGCAATACTCAACTTATGACGTAAATAATGCTAGTATGTCTCAAAGTATACCATTGGTAAATTCAGAGAAGTCCTCTACCACGGAAAATTTCTTTTTCCAATCTTGGCCTGGCGAAACCGATGCCGAATTTGAGGACGGTAACATGTTGTTTTTCAACTTTCCATTGGGAAGGGCAATAATCCCTACAGGAAACGTCGACCAAGCGTACGGTCCAGCTATACTCAACTTGATGTCTGGTGAATTGAGGACGTTCTCTTCACAAAAAATGATGGAAGTGTACACCCAATTGGATGAAATAAATAGAATAAATCTAAAACCACTACAAATAGAAATTGATTTACAATCCGAAACGATTGCCATGACATATCATGATATAGGCTATGACCCTTCACCCTACGGCGTTCTAATCTTTGATTTTGACCTAAACCTGCTTAAAATTCATGATTTGGGGAATGAAATGCCCATTGCAATGATAAAATATCGTTTGTAAACCCAATTTAGCGATAGGCCCTTACTCTAAAGAAAACCATTTGGAGACCGAGATTTTGGCTGGGATGCAGTATGGGAGGCATTAGTTTGTTTTTTTAAATACCAATATGAGAAAGGACGACAAATACATTTATTATGGGAAAATGTTGGTAGGCTTCTCTATACTAGTTTCCATGATGCTCATGCTCTATTTGGTTTATGAATTCTCGCAGATTAATAATGTCAAGAAAAGAGAACTTGTACGTGAGAAAAAACGTGTGGAACGTTATACTGGAATGCAATTCAAGGGAGTAGTATTGGAGAAAAAGATAGATTCAGCGAATCATCTTCGGAAAATTATTAATGTGAAGGATATTGATAGGGGACTAGTTAGATTTGACATCTCTTTTGAAAAGGAAGAAGTATTTCATTTTATTAAAGATGGAGATTCCATTTCAAAAAATAACGGGGAACTTAATTTTAGATTAGTAAGACACAACCTTGATACCGTAATCAAAATGGCTCGGTATGATACAATTATGAACTAGCTGGGGATGCTTAAATTCAGTAAAAAAGTCTAGCCATATGGAAGTCATCTTTGAAAGGATTAAAGAATTCATTGTCGAAGAGCAATGGGAATATGACTTTGAATTAACTCCAGAAACTTCTCTTCAAGACGATTTGAAAATATATGGAGATGACGCCTATGAAATACTCTTGAAATTCTGTAACAAATTTAAGGTTACTCCTAAAGGATTCGAGATAAGTGAATATTTTAAACCTGAACCAGATTTTACAGATATTTTCAGAAAGAAGAAGATTTATAAAGAATTTACTTTGGGCTCTTTAATCCAAGCTGCTGAATCTGGTGTTTTACTTTAGTACAAACATTTATTACAGAAAACCCACCTCCTCTAAAAAACCTTCTTAATTACTACCTCCCATACAAATACACCAATTGCACCTCATGTTCCAGCGCATCGGCTAGCGTGAAGTAAAACAATAGCTGTTTGGGATAAAATTTCAAGAAGCCATTTTTAAGCTGTTTCGGCATTTGAAGCCTTCGCGTATTGCCAGGCGCAGTAAGCACGAAGGAAAACGAAAACATCAAATTATGCTTCACCCGCATGCGTAGGCGATGGGGTTGTTGGGTCTTAAAAAGCGATACCGAACAATTCGTATACGTGATGGGTTTCAAAAAATTGCCTTGACTAAACACCAAAACATCCAAATGGGCAAATTGTAGCTCGAGACGCTTGGTTTTAGGGCAATCCAAAAAGGATTCAATTTGCAAAAGTAGGTTGGTACACGTCATAACATATCCGTTTAAGGTTTTTGGGGATATGCTGTAAACTCAAATGTAGATTAATTGCATGTTTCGGTTCACCACACGTATGTGGTAATTGGATTGTTGTCTTAAGAATACTAAGAGGATATGCAGAAAAGGATAAAGTGCTTTCTCGTTTGTCAACAATTAGGGGGTACTTTGCAAAAAGCGCTATCTTACTGATATCGATTTATGAATTGGTTTCAGCCACACATCTTTTCTAACAAAACTTGGCTACTGCCAGTGCTCTTTCTCTGCGTTTCAATGAGTGTATACGGACAGGAAGACGAGGTAGACGAGGTAGACGTTTATGGAAGTTGGCAACTACAGAAACCTACCAATTCAGCTCTCGATTATAAGGAATATTTTATTGACGAAACCATTATTTACATTTATGAAACCAGTGCTTCAATCCGACCAACCCTTCAATATGAAATCATCAATAATGAAATTCTGATTACCAAAGGACCGGGAGAAGGTGAATCCTTTGGTTCTATTGTTATCCTAACACCAACCACATTGATTATTGAAAAAGATGGGGTGCAAGAGGAATTTCAAAGTTTGCGCGAAGCAGAAAATACGCTTGGAGATTTTATCTTGGAAAAAATCCATTATTATGAGTTTTGGCGTTCCTTTTCAAAAAGATGGGCAGAATGGCGAAAAAGTCTATAAACCTTTAATTGTACTTTACCTTCCGTATTTAAATACCTTTCAGATAGGCAACACTTGAAATGTTAGATAAAAAAATATACCGCTATACCCCTGTTGAGTTGTTGGATACCATTCGAAATTCCAAGGATACCAATTTAGTAGAACAAGCCAAAGCTGAATTGGCCAAGAGAGCGTTATCTGAAGCCGAGTTGCAAAAACTGGAAATCGAATACACCCAATACAAGGATTTTCAAGCCAAACGAAAAGATGAACCCTTAACTCGAGAAGAGTGGCTTACCTTGTTTTTTATTCCGTATTCCAGTTCCGGCGGCCCCTTTAACAATAAGGAATTTGCCAAAGAAGAAGCTGAACGTTATGAAAAGTATGGCTATGAAACCAAGAAAAAACAAGCGGCTGAAGCACAACTTTGGGGCACTATTTTTTGGATTGTAGTGGTATTGGTGATTGCTGTGCTATTCAAATATTTTAATATTCGGATTTGAACTTTTCGAAGCCGCAAAAAATAGTTTTGCTCTTAGATTAATAAGCAGGATTCACTGCGTGCATCCTCAGCACTCCGTGCTGAAAATGAAAAAAGACACAAAACAAAAAAGCAAGCTTGTTGTTTTGCTTGCTTTTTCCATGTATTCGTGACCGCGGGAGGATTCGAACCCCCAACCCTCAGAGCCGAAATCTGATATTCTATCCAGTTGAACTACGCGGCCTTATATTTTCTTTTCTCCATCGCCTTCCTGAAGCTGTTTTTAAATATTTTTCCCAAGCCCTTGCTTCCGTTGACTTGGTAAAAGTTTTCTCATAAACAATATGCCAAGGCATATATGCTTTTGTAGACTTGTTTCTTCCGGTATTATGCTCTTGCAATCTTCTAACGAGATTTGTGGTCATGCCCACATAATACCTATCAAAATCTTTACTGTAAAGAACGTAAACCACGCACATTTTCTATCCAGTTGAACCCCGCCTGACCGGACGGGCAGGTACGCGGCCTAAAAGTCCAAGTTTTCTCAATTCACCAACCTTCCACTATACGTCAGGTCGCTACCGTATGATTAAACTTAACTACTCAATTTCGCTTTCACGATACTCGATATAGTTTTGCCATCGGCTTGGCCTGCCAATTCCTTGGAAACCATGCCCATCACCTTGCCCATATCTTGCATACCCGTGGCGCCCAAAGCGTCAATGGTTTGTACCACCACTTTTTCGATTTCTTCTTCCGTCAATTGCTCAGGCAAAAACTTTTCGATGATGGCGGCTTGTGCCAATTCTGGCTCGGCCAAATCAGCTCTCCCCTGCTCGGTGAAAATGGTAGCACTATCCTTTCGCTGCTTCACCAACTTTTGCACCAACTTGATTTCGTCAGCTTCTGAAAGTTCCGTAGCAGCTCCTTTTTCAGTCTTGGCCATCAACAAGGCAGACTTTACAGCACGCAACGCTTCCAAAGCCACGGTATCCTTGGCTTTCATCGCTTGCTTCATTTCCGTCATTACTTGGTCCTGTAAACCCATTTTTGCTTTGTTTTGGGCTGCGAAGATAAAAAAATAACCCGAAAGAACTAGGCTTCCGGGTTGGTATACTTAAAACAAAACTGGCTTTAATCTACGTTGTCGTGCAAGAAGGAATTATTGGAACGCAACTGCATTTCATCATTGCTATCTTCACTTAAAGTGGTGCGCGAAACCTTTTGCTCTTTTGGGGTATCATTTAAATCAACCCCCTGGCGTTTGTACGCGGGTTGCTTTTCGATTTCGTCAATACTATTCCGGTTGTTCTGAAACTTATAGTTGAAGTTTTTCAACTTGCGGCGACGTTCATCGGCACGGTCTTTCAACATATCGTTGATGGGAGTGTTCATGGGGTCAATTTTCGCTTCTGGAGCGGTTTCAACCGTTTCTTCTTTGGTGGCTTCTTCTACCTCCAAAGTCTTCTTTTCGAAAACCAATTCATTTTCTACCAATTTGGGCTCATGGGTTTCCGCCTTGGATTGGGCTCCCGTCAACTGGGTTTCCAACTCCATGTACTCTTCCAAATTGTATCGGGTTTCGCCTTCTTTGTTGAATTCCAACACCGGACTTACTTCTACATAGTCTTTCACTTCCATGTCCATCACATCCGCCTCCAAATCAAAGGTCAAAGTGTTTTCTTCTTGCTTTGGGGTGTTTTCAACGATAGGGAGGTCAAACGTCAGCGTAAACTGGTCTTCTTCCGCTATAGGAGAAACCACCTCTGGGTCTACCACCTCAATATCGTTAATGATTTTCTTGGCTTCAATGATGATGAAATCTTCCTCCACACGTTCCGGAACTACTTCCTCATAAAACACATTGAAGTTTCGAATATATTTTGAAGTTGAAATCAAATCTGATTCAGGTGCCTGTACTTCTGCCACTGGTGGCTCTGGAGTAGGGTCTTCCATTTCCAAAGTATGACGCACCACCTGAGGTTCTTCCTCCACGGGTTGCACTTTGATTTCCTGAACGGTAGTCGCGTCTGTGGAAAGCTCTTGCTCCGCGGTTTGCTCATCTTCTAAAGTGTAAAACACCTTTTTGGTTTCGGTATTTACGATTTCGTCTTGTTGGTCCACATGGAATCCGGTAGCGATAACCGTAACCGCAATAGCATCTCCCAAATCGTCATCTTCACCCACACCCATAATGATGTTGGCACCGTGACCTGCTTCAATTTGAATATGGTCATTGATTTCGCCAATCTCGTCAATAGTAATTTCCTGTGTTCCGGAAACAATCAACAGCAATACATTTTTGGCCCCATTGATTTTGTTGTCATTCAACAATGGAGAGTCCAAAGCTTTTGAAATCGCCTCGCTTGCACGTGCCGAACCAGAAGCCGTTGCAGAACCCATAATAGCCGTACCACTATCGGACAATACCGTTTTGGCGTCACGAAGGTCAATGTTTTGTGTGTAGTGGTGTGTAATTACTTCGGCAATACCTCGAGCTGCTGTGGCCAAGACTTCATCTGCCTTGGAGAAACCAGCTTTAAAGCCAAGGTTGCCATATACCTCACGTAGTTTGTTGTTATTGATAACAATCAAAGAATCCACATTGGAACGCAGCTTTTCAATACCCAATTGGGCTTGCTTGTTTCGCATGGCCCCTTCAAACTGAAAAGGAATCGTCACGATACCTACCGTAAGAATGTCCATTTCACGAGCCAATTTGGCGATAACAGGAGCAGCACCCGTTCCCGTTCCACCACCCATGCCGGCAGTGATAAAGACCATTTTAGTGGTATGTTCCAACATCCCTTTAATGTCTTCCATACTTTCCAAAGCGGCTTGTTCCCCTACTTCAGGGTTTGCACCAGCGCCTAATCCTTCTGTTAACGAAACCCCCAATTGAATTTTATTGGGAACTGAACTGTTCTGAAGGGCTTGGGCATCGGTATTGCATATCACAAAGTCTACACCGTTAATGCCGGCCATAAACATGTGGTTGATGGCGTTGCTTCCGCCGCCACCGACACCTATGACCTTGATAACGTTGCTCTTATTTTTGGGTAAATCAAAATCGATATTCTCGAATTCCGTGTTTTTACTCATGCTGCCTGTATTTCTTTATTGTGTTGTATGGGTTTTTTATTCTGCGTTATCTAAAAAGTCTTTCAACTTTTCGGACCATTTATCAAAAATGGATTTGCGCTCGGTGCGCACCATTCCAGCGTTCACATTTGATGTAGTCTCTTGACCCATCAATACCTCTTCTTGTTCGGTCATCACCGTTTCTGCCTCTAGGGGCATATTTTCTTTTGTATCGTTTTGGATGGCGTTCATCAACAAACCAACCGCCGTAGCATATAAGGGACTTGCAATCTCATCATCTGAATCACCAGCCAAGTGCTCGTTCGGATAGCCGATACGGGTGTCCATGCCCGTGATGTATTCCACCAACTGCTTTAAGTGCTTCAATTGGCTTCCACCTCCTGTGAGCACAATGCCCGCAATAAGTTTTTTCTTTTGCTCTTCATGACCGTAGTTTTTGATTTCCACATAAACCTGCTCCACGATTTCAACCACACGGGCATGAATGATTTTGGATAGGTTTTTCAGTGTGATTTCCTTCGGCTCGCGACCACGCAATCCAGGAATGGATACAATTTCATTGTCTTTGTTTTCACCAGGCCAAGCGGAACCGAACTTCATTTTCAAGAGTTCTGCTTGCTTCTCGATGATCGAGCAGCCTTCTTTGATGTCTTCGGTAATCACATTACCGCCAAAAGGAATCACAGCCGTGTGGCGAATAATCCCATCTTTAAAGATGGCCAAGTCTGTAGTTCCACCTCCTATATCAATCAAAGCAACACCCGCTTCTTTTTCTTCTTGGCTTAGCACCGCTTCCGCGGAAGCAAGAGGTTCTAAAGTGATGTTACCCAAATCCAACCCTGCACTTTTGATGCAACGTCCAATATTTTTGATGGAGGAAACCTGACCCACTACCACATGGAAGTTGGCTTCCAAGCGACCCCCGTACATCCCGCGGGGTTCCTTGATTTCGGATTGCCCGTCTACTTTGTATTCTTGCGGCAACACGTGAATGATTTCTTCCCCGGGAAGCATCACCAGTTTATATACTTGATTGCAAAGCTTGTCCAAATCATCATCGCAAATCACCTCTTCCGAATCGCTTCGTGTGATGTAATCGCTGTGTTGCAAACTGCGGATGTGCTGTCCGGCAATACCGACCACTACAGAACCAATTTTCAATCCAGCATTCAACTCCGCCTGTTCCACGGCTTGTTGAATGGACGAAATAGTCTGGGTAATGTTGTTGACCACCCCACGGTGTACCCCAAGGCTTTTTGATTTTCCGGTACCGAGCACTTCAATTTTGCCATACTCGTTTTCCTTACCAATGATGGCTACGATTTTCGTTGTTCCAATGTCTAATCCTACAGAATAATTCCCTTGTTCCATACTTTTAAATTTTGGTGCACACCACCTGATTGTTAAACTCTAAACTGACTACCGCGTAATTTTCCAAAGAGTTGTCTCTGGCTGCTTTCGCGTAAAAAGCCATAAAATTTTTGAACTTTTCATTCAAATTGTCCACTCCACCCAAATTGACAACAAAATTCTCCAGTCGAAATCGCAACTGGTAATCTCCTTCATTTACCACATGAATGCCAATGACGTTTTTTCGGAGAAACTCATCATTATTGATATACTCCAAAATCACATAAGCATCCTCCAAGGACTTACCCGTTACCGCACCGGTGATAATGGGCACCCTTGCCGAGTGATGCTTTGAAAGCGGCATGCGTTTACCTTCGTCATCCAAGTAAAACTTGGAGGCGGATTCAATTCTTCCAATAGGTTTTCGCTGAACTATATTTGAAACAAGCCGGCCATCTATGGTGAGATAGACTTGGGCGTTTTTGACCATATCGTTGGATTGAATTACCTGCTCTATGGTATTCAAAACTACTTCTTCTTTGGGCCTATTTTTTATGGGCCCATAATTTTGTATTAACAATTTATTAACTGAGGCTTCAGTGAGGTATAAGTCATTGTCGCCCAAAAAGTTAATTTCAGACTGCTCAATTTGCCGACGTTGGTTTCGGATTTCGGAAAACCCGAACATTGCCGCCGTCAACACCACTAAACCCCCAAGCTTCAAAACATTCCAGTTAACTTGCATAGGCTAGTTCGTTTTTAATTTTTTCTACTTCTTTTCCAATATCGCCAGCGCCCAAGGTCACCACGATTTTATTCTTCGCTGCTTTGCAGGCGTCCACTACTTCTTCCTTTTGAACCAAGTGCTTTTTAGGGTTCTGGATTTTACCCAAAAGCCATTGGGAAGTCACTCCTTCAATGGGTTCTTCTCGGGCGGGATAAATGTCCATTAACAGTATGGTATCGAATTGCGCCAAGCTTCTCGCGAAGTCATCTGCAAAGTCTTGTGTGCGTGAAAACAGGTGGGGTTGAAACACCACCGTTACTTTTTCTTGTGGATAGAACTCCGTCAAAGCGCCATACACAGCATCAATTTCTGTAGGATGATGGGCATAGTCGTCAATGTAAATACGTTCAGGTGCATTGATTTGATAAGAAAATCTACGTTCAACACCTTTATATCCACCCAAGGCCGAAATCAATTGCTCAGGCTTACAACCTATCTCCAATGCCATGGACAAGGCTGCTAAAGCGTTGAGTAAATTATGTCTCCCCGGTTGATTGAAACGAACATTTTCATACGTTCCATTTGGTGTGACCCAATCAAACCGATATGTTCCAGTTTCAACTTGTATGTTTTCAATTCGGATAGCGGCGCTTGCATCCAAACCGAAAGTGGTTCCAGAAATAGGCAACCCTTCTTTGATGAAAAGCTTCCCTTCTAAACCCAAAAGTGCCTTGAATTCCCCAAACGCTTTTTGAAGTGCTTCTTTGGAACCATAAATATCCAAATGGTCTGCATCCATTGAAGTGATGCACGCCATTTTAGGATGAAGTCGTAAAAAGGAACGGTCAAACTCATCGGCTTCGACCACGGAATACTTCGTCCCCGTCAAGATGAAGTTGCTGCCAAAGTTTTCCGAAATCCCACCCAGAAAGCCGACGAAAGGCACCTCACATTCATGCAGTAAATGAGCAAGAATACAAGAAGTGGTGGTCTTTCCATGGGTCCCGGCGACCGCCAAACAAATAGTATCTTGTGTTACCGCACCCAACAATTCTGAACGCTTCATCATTTGGTAGTTGTTGTTCGAAAAGAATTGGAACCAAGCATTGCTTTTAGGCACTGCAGGGGTATAGACGACCAAGGTGTTCTCTTTATCCTGAAATGCGGCGGGCAACATTTCTATCACTTCATCGAACATAAGATGACAACCCAATTCCTTTAATGTATCGGTTATAGTAGAATCGACACGGTCATATCCCGCGACTTCACAGCCTAGGTGACGGTAGTATTTGGCCAAGCCAGACATACCGATACCACCGATACCGATGAAAAATAGGTTATGTGCCGCGACTTTCTTCATACCAACAAGCGCTCGATTTCGTCCACAATATGTTCTGTTGCCTTTGGCAAGGCGAGTTTCTTTATGTTTTGCCCAAGTGTTTCTTGTTGCGATTCGGATGACATCAAAGCACCAAAGGCGTTTTGGAATTCATTGTCCAATTCGGTTTCCTTCAACATCAAGGCAGCCGCTTTGGAAACCAAGGCATCTGCATTCTTGGTTTGATGGTCCTCCGCTACATTCGGTGAAGGAATGAACAACACCGGCTTTCCTATCAAACAGAGCTCTGAAACGGAACTAGCCCCAGCTCTTGAAATGATAAAATCCGCAGCACCGTAAGCGTAATCCATACGTTGGATGAAAGGCATCACCTTTCTTGATTCAGACCCTGAGTTTTTATAGGTAGACTCGTATAGTTTTCCACATTGCCAAATCACCTGCAATCCCAAAGATTCCAAATATTCTTTTTCTACTTTAATCAACTGGTTGATGCGGCGAGCACCCAATCTTCCGCCCAATACGTGCAGTGTTGTTTGACCCGGTTGCAATCCAAAATGTGCTAAGGCGTTGGCGGTATCTACCTTAAGTTCAATCAAATCCTTACGCACCGGATTCCCTGTTTTCACTATTTTATCCTTCGGAAAAAAGCGGTCCATTTTGTCGTAGGCCACACAAATACGATGTGCTTTGGAGGCCAACCACTTATTGGTGATTCCCGCAAATGAATTTTGCTCTTGTAACACGGTAGGAACCTTTTTCCCAGATGCGGCTCTCAATAAGGGGCCGCTGGCAAATCCGCCAGTACCAATAGCCACATGCGGTTTGAATTGGCGCAAAATCCCTCGGGAGCGCAACACACTGGAAATGACTTTAAGCGGAAACAATAGGTTTTTTAAACTAAGTTTCCGCTGAAGCCCGCTAATCCACAATCCTTTTATGTCATACCCTGCAGCTGGGACTTTTTCCATCTCCATGCGGTCCTTTGCTCCAACGAACAAGAACTCCGCAGAGGGATGTCGCCTTTTCAATTCATCGGCAATGGCTATGGCCGGATAGATATGTCCGCCCGTGCCTCCACCAGATAATATGAATCTATAGTTGCCCACTTAATACTTCCAAAGGGTTATTATCGTCTATATCGTAGGTTTCCTCTTCGAGGTTTTCCTTTTTATTACTTGCACTCAATACAATACCAATCGCCATACAGGTCATCCAAATGGAAGTCCCGCCCATACTAATTAAGGGTAGCGGTTGCCCCGTTACCGGGAAAAGTTGTACCACCACAGCCATGTTTATCAAAGCTTGAAACACTATGGGTAATCCTACCCCAATGACCAATAGTTTGGAGAACACCGTCTTGGCAGAATTCGCCACAACCACAATCCTGAATAGTAACAGGAGGTAGAAAAAGAGCAATGCACCACCCCCTAACAATCCATATTCTTCAATGATTATGGCGAAGATGAAATCCGAAGTACTCTGCGAAAGCATGTTTTTCACGACACTTTTTCCTGCGCCTTTTCCAATCAAGCCTCCTTCTGCTATGGCAATTTTGGCCAAGGTCAACTGGTGCACATCATCTTTATCTGCTTTTTCAGGAGCCCAAAAGGTTTCAATTCTAGACTTCCAGGTGCCTGCTCTTTGCGGCAGCACATCTGGCGCCTTGAATAAAACAAACAGGAACATGGAGGATAATATCAATCCTGTTGTTACCATGACAAACAGATACTTCAGAGGGTATCCACCTAAAAAGCAAAGCACCAAAACCAACAAACAAATGATGGCAGCGGTTGAAAAGTTTTCCGGTAGAATCAACAGCACCACCAAGGCCGTAGGAAGCCACAGCGGCAGAATACTATCTTGGAAGCGTATTTTGGTTTCTTTGATTTTGGTGAGATAACGGGCAATCCATATCATCAAAACGACTGACGCCAGCGTTGATGTCTGAAAATTGACCCCAACAAATGGGATTTTAATCCAACGGTTCGCCGTGACACCCCCGATTCTCGTTTCAACTGTTAAAGTATAAGCCAACAAGATGAGTACAATCGGTAAGGCAATGATGGAAAGTCCTTTAAAATAATGGGTTGGCACTCGGTGAATCGCATAGATAATTCCAAAACCAAGGAAAAGTAAAACAGCATGCTTTATCAAATGACCAATAGTAGTACCATCATCATTGACATAAACCAAGTTGGTACTGGCACTATACACTGGCAAAAACGAGAATAGGGCCAATAAGGCCACCACGGCCCAAATGGCTTTGTCCCCACGCAAGTTTTTCAATAGTGCCCACATTGGCTTATAATTTTTTTATCTGTGCCTTGAATTGGTCCCCTCGGTCTTCGTAGTTTTTGAACAAATCGAAGCTCGCGCAGGCTGGAGAAAGCAAAACAGTATCGCCGCGTTCTGCAATTTTGTACGCTACCTTCACAGCCTCTTCCATGGAATAAGTTTCAACCATAAGGTCGATAACGTTACCAAAGGTTTCTTTCAACTTGGTGTTGTCCATGCCCAGACAAATAATGGCCTTGACCTTTTCGCGTACCAAGGGCATCAACTCCGTGTAGTCGTTCCCTTTGTCTACGCCACCTACCAACCAAACGATGGGTTTGTTTACGCCTTCAAGGGCGTAATAGGTGGCATTGACATTGGTTGCTTTGGAGTCGTTTATATATTCGACATGGTTGATTTTCAACACCTTTTCCAGGCGGTGGGGTACTCCTTGGAAAGTTTGGATACTTTGACGGATGGTCTCCTTCCGTACGTTGACCAAAAGAGCGGCCAAACTAGCTGCCATGGCATTTTTTACGTTGTGTTGCCCATCAAGGGCCAAAATATCTGTACTCATTTCCAAAGTTTTGTGTTCAACATTTAGTTTTATCGTTTCATTCTCAAGCCAAGCCCCTTCCATTAGCTTTTGCTTTATGGAAAAGGGTATTTTTTTCGATTGAACGGGGTGTGCTTTTAATCCTTCTGCGATGGCTTCATCATCTACATCATAAATCAGATAATCTTCTTCAGTCTGATTTTTGGCGATGGATAGCTTTGACGCGATGTATTTTTCAAATTGATACTCATATCGGTCCAAGTGGTCTGGAGTGATATTCGTAATTATCGCAACGTGCGGTTTGAACTTGAGGATACCATCCAGTTGAAAACTGCTGATTTCCAAAACCATGTGTTCAAACGATTGCTCTGCCACCATTTTGGCGTAGCTATCGCCAATGTTACCCGCAACGCCAACGTCCAAACCCGCTTCTTTGAGCAGATGATACGTTAGCATAGTGGTCGTGGTTTTTCCGTTGCTTCCAGTAATCCCAATGGTATTCGCGTCTGAAAATTGACCCGCAAATTCCATTTCTGAAATCACTGGAATATCAGTCGTCATCAGTCGTTGTACCAGGGCCACCTTATCCGGAATACCGGGACTCTTCATCACGACATCCGCTTGTAAAACACGACTCTCAGTGTGTCCATCGGATTCCCATTCAATGTCAAAATGTTCAAGAACTTCTTTATATTTTGGCTTTATCGGCCCTGCATCGGATACGAAAACCGTAAACCCTTTTTGTTTTCCTAAAATCGCGGTACCTACACCACTTTCGCCCCCGCCAAGTACCACCAGAAAAGGCATCTTATCTGATTTTTAAGGTGACAATACTGATAATGGCCAATAGAATTCCTATAATCCAAAACCGCGTCACAATCTTACTTTCATGGTACTTTTTCTTCTGATAATGATGATGTAAGGGCGCCATCAGGAATACCCGACGCCCTTCACCATATTTTCGTTTCGTATGTTTGAAATACCCTACCTGTATCATCACGGAAAGGGATTCTGCGAAGAAGATGCCGCACAATATGGGCAACAACAATTCTTTTCTTACGATAATGGCTATTACCGCGATAACACCTCCAATCGTCAAACTTCCGGTATCTCCCATAAAAACCTGGGCAGGAAAAGCATTGTACCATAGGAATCCAACCAAAGCTCCCGCAAAAGCTGCAATGAACACAACTAGTTCTCCCACACGGGGGAGATAAAAAATGTCCAAGTAACGCGAAAACTGTATGTTCCCGGAAACCCAGGCGAAAATACCAAGGGTGAGTACGATAATTGCAGAAGAGCCCGCAGCAAGGCCATCAATCCCATCGGTCAAATTCGCACCATTGGAGACCGCAGTCACTATCAAAATCACAACAGGAATGAAAATCAGCCAAGCGTAGTCCTTCAAGCCTTCGCCCATCCAAGAAATCCACTCGGCATAATCCAACTCATTGTTCTTGAAAAAAGGAACGTTGGTACGTACTGCTTTAATCTCGCCTCCATTCACTTGTTCCACGACAAGTTCCTCAGTGATTCGAGTAGTATCTTTTTCTTTTAAGGTTACTTGCGGATGGAAATACAACACCGCCCCGACGATAAGTCCAAGCACCACCTGCCCCATCACTTTGAAGCGTCCCTTAAGCCCTTTTTTGTCCTTTTTGAAGATTTTGATGTAGTCATCAATAAAACCAATAACCCCCATCCAGAGGGTTGTTACGATAAGTAGGATGACATAAATATTCTTTATATCAGCGAAGAGCAATACAGGCAACAAAGTTGACATGATAATGATAAGCCCTCCCATAGTAGGGGTACCTGCTTTTTGTTGCTGCCCATCCAGTCCTAAATCACGAATGCTTTCTCCGATTTGCTTCGCTTGTAGAAAAAGAATGATGCGTTTACCGTATACCATGGCAATTAACAAGGACAACAGAACCGCCATCGCAGAGCGAAAGGTGAGAAATCCAAACAAACTCGCACCAGGAAACTGATATTGCTGTTCTAAATATTCAAATAGGTAAAAGAGCATCGAATCTTATTTCTTTAGCGTTGTTAAAGCGGTTTTTACTTCACTGTAATCGTCAAAATCCATTCGTACCCCATCTTTTTCTTGGTACGTTTCATGGCCTTTTCCCGCCACGAGGATGATATCATTGGATGAGGCCAGTTTACACGCCGTAGTAATAGCCTGTCTACGGTCTTCAATAGATAAAACCTTGTTCACATTTTGCGCTTCCACCCCTTCTTCCATCTCCTTAATAATGGTCATGGGAGGTTCCGTGCGTGGATTATCGGATGTGAAAATCGCTTGGTCGCTCATCTGTGATGCGATATGACCCATAACCGGACGCTTAGACTTATCACGGTCACCACCACACCCCACTACGGTGATGACGTTTTCATTTCCAGTCCTCAATGCATTGATGGTTACCAACACATTTTTTAGCGCGTCCGGAGTATGGGCATAATCAACTATCGCTGTAATTTTCTTTTTCGAGATATAATATTGGAACCTTCCGTCCACGTTTTCCAATTCGCTTATCAGCCGAAGGATTTCCATTTTATCTAACCCCAGAATGTTCGCTGTGGCATAAATCGCTAAAAGATTATAAGCATTGAAATCCCCAATTAATTTGGTCCAGATTTCGTTGTCATCAATCTTGAGCAATTGCCCGTTGAATTGTCTTTCCAGGATTTGAGCCCGATGGTCTGCATAAGATTTTAAACCATAGGTGATTTTCTTTGCACGGGTGTTTTGCAACATAACCTTACCATTCTTATCGTCGAGATTGGTTAATGCAAAAGAGGTTTTGGGAAGGTCGTCAAACAACTTCTTTTTAGTGTCCCTGTAGTTTGCAAAGGTTTTATGGTAGTCTAAATGATCATGACTTAGGTTGCTGAAAATCGCACCTGCAAAAGTCAATCCCTCGGTTCTTTTTTGGTCAATGCCATGCGAACTCACCTCCATAAAACAGTATTCCACCCCTGCGGCATTCATCAAGGCTAGGTTTCGGTTGATGGTCATCGCGTCTGGGGTGGTATGCGTGGCAGGGCGTACCTCATCATCCACCATGATTTTTATGGTAGAAATCAATCCTACTTTATAGCCTGCATTCTTGAAAAGCTGATACAGCAAAGTGGTAATAGTCGTTTTTCCATTCGTACCCGTAACACCAACGAGTTTTAGGTTTTTGGAGGGTGTCCCATAAAAATTACTGGCCATCACTGCCAGAGCCGCTTGGCTATTTCGCACCTGCAAATAGGTAACTCCGTTCACCAAGATTTCCGGAAGGGTTTCGCACACTACGGCCAAAGCACCACTTTCCACTGCCTTTCCAATAAAATGATGTCCGTCAACGGTTACGCCATCTATTGCCACAAAAACATCATCCATTCGCACTTGACGCGAATCAAAATGCACATGGCTTATCATGATACTGGTATTACCACTGACGGAAAGCAGTCGAACCCCATATAGTATGTCTTTCAACAAAGTCATGATAACTCGAGGGTTATGGTTTTTACCGTTTTGATATCCGTTCCTTGGTCCACTGACTGCTTGGTCACCTTTCCATTGCCTTTTACTTCTACTTTCAATCCTATATTTTCCAATAGTGCCACGGCATCCATACCACTCATCCCTCTCACGTTCGGAACGGTTTGGTGTTGTTTTTGTATGGTGGCAAAGTATTTTTGAAATGAATCTTCCAACGCTTCATTCTCCATTCTTTCAGGCGATACCGCATCAATCACTGGGGAAGAAGTATAAATTTTCTGCGCCATGGATTTGAATACGGGTCCAGAAACATCAGCTCCATAATACCCCACACCTTTATCCGGCTCATGAATGACCACGATGCAGGAATATTTGGGTTCATCTGCAGGAAAGTAACCCACAAAAGATGAGATGTAAGCCAATTTATCAGGGTCTTTTCCAACGTAGTTCTTTTGACAGGTTCCCGTTTTTCCTGCCATGCTGAAACTTTCCGAGTATAAACCATGTCCCGTACCATAATCCTGAAGCACAACATCCTTTAAAAGTTGCTGGGCCTTCTTCACCGTGCTTTTAGAGCAAATCGAAGGATTGGTAATATTTGTGCCAAAGCGTTTCAATACGCGATTACCTTCTCGCACCTCCCGAATCAATTTAGGCTGCACATAGGCACCGTCGTTGGCTATGGCGTTGTAAAACGCGAGTGTCTGCAAAGGGGTCATACTGATTTCATACCCATGGGACATCCATGCCAAAGAAACGCCTGACCACCCTTTATCTCCCGGAAAACGCAAAACCGGTTCTCCTTCTCCTATGATTGGCAATCCTATTTTTTTGTGAATGCCCATATTCATAAGACGGTTCACTAACTTTTCGGGCTGGGTTTTGTAATTCTCATGAATCATTTTGGCGAAGGCCGTATTGGAGGATACCGCAAAAGCTCTTGACAATGGGATTTTACCATAACCGCCCCACTTGGAATCGTTTACCACACGATCGTACAAGCGATAACGTCCGCGTTCGGTATCGAAAACCGTGCTAGTATCCACCACTTTGTCTTCCAAGGCGGCAATGAGCGACATTAATTTAAACGTAGAACCCGGCTCGTGAGACTCTCCTACTGCGTAGTTGAGTTTCTCATAATACTTTCCTTCTTTGGTGCGACCCAAATTTGAGATAGCCTTGATTTCTCCCGTTCGGGTTTCCATTACCACCACGCAGCCGTGGTCCGCTTTGTATTTTTCCAATTGCCCCAGCAAAGCATGGTGGGCAATATCCTGAATATTGATGTCTAGCGTGGAAATGACGTCTTTGCCGTCTTCCGGTTCAATAATATTATCCAAGCCCACGGGCTTCCATTGTCCTTTAGCAATTTTCTGTTTCAGACGTTTGCCTTCCTTTCCGCGCAAATAACGTTCGCCAAAAGCACCATCCAATCCCACTCGTGTATAATATCCTTTTTCATCAACACGTTCATAACCAATGCTACGAGCGGCCATTTTACCTAAAGGATACTCTCGAACCACTTTGTGGGTTTCAATAAAACCACCTTTATACGGCCCTAATTCAAATAATGGAAAGCTTTTGATACGGACATAATCCAAATAATCTATATTTCGCGCAATGAGCTTGTACCTATTGCCATTGGCTCGTGCTTTACGGAATAGGCGCAGATAATGTGAAGAAGGACGCTGGAACAACATCCCCAAAGAATCGGCCAGGGCGGGCATATGTGCTTCGAAGTTCTCTGGAGAAACTGTTTTAGCATCAAATCGAATCTCATATTTTGGCACAGAAGCGGCCAACAAACTCCCATCTGCGGAATACAGATTCCCACGATTAGGCTCGATGGTAAACATCTTCTCGGTTTTGTTGAGGGCCAAGGCTTTGTATTCAGAACCTTTTACCATCTGGATATCGAAAAGCTTCACCATAATCCCCGCCGAAAACAGAAAAAGCACCCCAGCAACGAGGTACAATCGATTCATGATATTTTTTTCCGTTATGGGCATTATTTTTCTTCTGCTTTTACTTTGATTTTCTTGGGAGGATCGATTGATGGTTTCAACCCGCTCTCCACTAGGGTGTTTTTTATGGAGGACTCCAATCGCAATTGCTGTACTTTGGAACGACCTTCTACGAATTCACTTCGCAGTTTTCGTACTTTTTCGTTCAGCGCAGCGATTTCGTGCACTCGCTTATCAGCCTGATGACTGCTGGAAATCATCAATGCAGCCAGAAAAGAAGCAAACAAGAGAAACAACCAGTTCTTGGGAGCGTCACCACTCACCAAAAACTTTCCTTTCAATATGTCCAAAATGCCTTTTTTCATTTTCTTTCTTTTACATCTTAGGCTTAAACAATCCGTTCGGCAACTCTTAGTTTCGCACTTCTAGCCCGGTTGTTTTGGGCAATTTCATCTGCTGTTGGCACTTGCAAACCACCCACCTTCTTTAAAGGCGCATTGGTGTTTCCATAAAAATCCTTTTCCGCTTGCCCTTCAAAATTCCCATCCCGAATAAACCGTTTTACCAATCGGTCTTCCAAGGAATGGTAACTTATCAAACTGAGCCTTCCTTTTGCCTTTAGCAATTGGGGCACCTGCAATAAAAACTGCTTTAGCACCTCTATTTCTTGATTCACTTCGATACGGATAGCTTGATACACCTGTGCCAGCACTTTGTTCTCCCGATTTCGGACTAAAAAAGGCTTCAGCACTTGCTTGAGGTCATCCGTGGTTTGGATGGGAGACTGTTCCCGCTGCTTTTCAATCGCTCTCGCCATGGCCCTCGCACTTCTCAACTCTCCATATTGATAGAGCACATCCGCCAATTGTTCTTGAGCGTATGAATTCACCACCTCATGGGCCGTCAAGGATTGTCCCTGGTCCATTCGCATATCCAAATCCCCATTAAACCGTATGGAAAAACCCCGTTCGGCACTATCGAATTGATGGGAGGAGACGCCAAAGTCAGCTAGAATGCCATCCACTGCCGTTATGCCATAGAACTTTAAATATTGCGTGACAAACTGAAAGTTTTGGTTGATGAGCTGAAAGCGTGGGTCTTCTATAGAATTATCCAACGCTTCCGCATCCTGGTCAAAGGCTATCAATTTACCGTTCGCACCTAATCGTTTCAAAATTTCACGGGAGTGGCCTCCGCCGCCGAAGGTAACATCCACATACACCCCATCTTGTTTTATGTCCAGCCCATCCACCGACTCTTGTAACAGAACCGGATTATGATAGCCGCTAGTCGTCATCTTCAAAAATCTCTTCTGCCAAATCAGCGTAATCCTTCTCTCCCTCGGCCAGTACTTTTTCGTATTTCGCTTTGTCCCAAATCTCGATTTTATCAAAAACCGCATTGAGTACGACTTCCTTTCCAATTCCTGCAAATTCCACCAAGTTTTTGGGGATTTGCAGACGACCGGTATCACCATCTATCGACACTTCCTTCATGCCCGCCACAAAGTTTCGCACAAAAGCATCATACTTTCGATTGATCTTGCTCTTCTTCATCACCTTCTTCATCAACTCATCAAATTCATGCTTGGGATAAAGCTCAAGACATTGTTGAAATACAGACCGTTTGATAACAAAACCCTCGTTCATCACAGGCAACAGCTTATTCTTCAGGGAAATGGGCAATATCACCCTCCCTTTGGCATCTGCTTTACAATCGTGTTGTCCGATGATATGGGTCACTCGAAATCAATTGGTTAGAAACTATAACTCAAATATATATATTTTATTTCCACATTTCTCCACTTTATACCACATTTGTTAATAAATAACCACCCGATACTCCAAATAGCCCTGATTTTGATTCAAAAGTGTCCTTTTTCCTTTGCTGTTTGGTGATTGTCATGGCTAAGGGGTGTGATATGAATTGCCTATATTTGCCCCTCTACGTGCCAACTAACGATAGATGGAAAACCAAATCATTACGGAAGGAAAATTCAGGTACATTGAATTTGGAGAAGGTAAACCCATGATTATTCTACATGGCTTGATGGGTGGCCTAAGCAATTTCCAAGGGGTTTCAGAGTATTTTCCACCGAAGGGATACCAAGTGCTAATTCCGGAGCTTCCTATTTATGACATGCCCATGCTGAAGACCACGGTGAAGAACTTCGCCAAGTTTTTAGAGGAATTCATAGAGTTTAAAAACCTAAAGGATGTCATTCTTTTGGGCAACTCCCTCGGCGGGCATATTGGACTTTTGCACACCAAGCTTTTTCCTGAAATGGTGAAAGCTTTGGTCATTACAGGCAGTTCAGGTTTGTATGAAAAAGCCATGGGTGATGGGTATCCGAGAAGGGGCGATTATGAGTTTATCCAGAAGAAAGCGCAGGATGTATTTTACGACCCTGCCGTAGCCACCAAGGAAATTGTTGACGAGGTATTTGCCACGGTAAACGACCGTATGAAATTGGTAAAGACCTTGGCCATTGCCAAAAGTGCCATTCGTCACAACATGAGCAAAGATTTACCTAAGATGGAAACCCCTACTTGTATTATTTGGGGAGAAAATGATACCGTAACGCCTCCTGAAGTTGCGGAAGAGTTCCATCAACTATTGCCAGACTCCGATTTGTTTTGGATTGAAAAATGTGGCCATGCCCCCATGATGGAACATCCTCATGAGTTCAACGCCATTTTGGATTCTTGGTTGGAAAAGCGCAATTTTTAACAGATGCATATCAAGTCGGCCGAATTTGTCATGTCGAACACCGATGTGGCCAAGTGCCCCAAAGACCCCATTCCGGAATACGCTTTTATCGGAAGGTCCAATGTGGGAAAATCTTCCCTGATAAACATGTTGACCGAACGGAAGAGTTTGGCCAAGACATCGGGAAGACCTGGGAAGACCCAACTCATCAATCATTTTAGAATCAACAATAATTGGTTTTTGGTGGATTTGCCAGGCTATGGATATGCCCGGGTTTCCAAAAAGGATAAAAAAACCTTTCAGAAATTCATCACGGAGTACTTTCAATAACGAAAACAACTGGTTTCCGCCTTCGTATTAGTGGATATTCGTCATGAGCCGCAACCAGTAGACTTGGATTTTATGGAATGGTTGGGTACCAATGGAATTCCCTTTGCTATTATCTTCACGAAGGCCGATAAGTTAAAACCTGCGGCGGTGGAACGCGAGGCGCAGGCTTACCTACAAAAACTGATTGAAGGCGTTTGGGAAGAAGCACCTCCGCATTTCATTACCTCTTCCAGTAGTCGTTTGGGTCGCGACACCTTATTGGAATATATCGATAGTATCAATAAAGAATTTCAAGGCACACAACGTTAAGCTGTGCGCTCCTCTATGAGTCGAATCAAAGCCTCTGATGTTTGCAGACCATTGAGTTCTTGGGTTGAAATCAAAACCTCTAACCCTTTTTCACCTTCTGCTAGTACAATAGGAAATTCAAACTTGTATCCAAATTTGGAAGCGTAGGTCTTTTGGAATTCATCCCGATGCAAAAACTCCATGGGATATTGGCTATTCTTTCTAAACCTTTTCCAGGTTGAATTCTCTCGAACT
The DNA here is from genome assembly GCA_937899065.1 of uncultured Allomuricauda sp. Taxonomy (GTDB): domain Bacteria; phylum Bacteroidota; class Bacteroidia; order Flavobacteriales; family Flavobacteriaceae; genus Flagellimonas. Next base: position 13,142 of record CALBPG010000256.1, on the reverse strand, counting down.
ACTCCGAAGGTGATATCGCACAAATTGCAATCATAGGTAGCAGGACTGAAAACTTTATGCAAACTATCCAAAAGCGCATTTTTCTTACCGGAGTTGGCATTGTACACAAAAACGAGCTTGGCAATGGGGTTGTTCATCCTATCCTACAAAAAAAAGTTTATAATGGAGAAATACCCAAAGAAAACACAACTACCAATCGCATCACTTTTGCAACTCTAACTTTTCGGCGAAATAGTCACAAAAATCCTTCATTGTGGCCGTCATCTTCTCGTCTTGGGTTGCGCGCATGAACGTATCAGACATGGTCACCAAGGTTTGATGAAAAAAGACTTTCATTTCATCTACAGGCATATCCTTGGTCCAAAGGTCAATTTTCAAGGATTCTTGATTTTGACTATCCCATACGGAGAGCATCATTGCCTTTACTTCTTCGTTTTCCACACCACCATCCTGTGCAGACCAATATAGTTCTTCTGGAACTCGATTTTCATCTAGTCCAACTGTTAGTTTTATTTCTGAAGTATGTTTTACAGCCATTTTTATCGTTTGGGTTTGTAGTTTGATTGCTTCAAGATTTCATCTGCAGGGAAATCAAGTACCTCCTGAAGCGTTAAGGTTTCATTTTTTGAGACAAAAGCACGCAGGATTTGCCATCCTAAAAAGCGACCCAGTCGTCCGGGAGATTGATTGTCTAAGGCCAATCGGAACTTGGAAAAGGGTGCTGGGTCCAAAAATCTAGCATCTAATGCCGCATTGGTACTATATAAGAGTTCGTTCTCTATAAAATACCGCCAAATCTGTTCTTCGTTGGCGAACGCCCAATCCAATTCTTCTGGCGTATAGCCTATTTTTTGGGAATCGGTCAACTTCGGAACCAATTTATCCTTGAGATATAGAAGCTTGCCGTAGTACACCATTTTTGCCAAAAAGGTTCTTCCACGTGGCATACGAACCACTTTTCTTGAGAAGGTCCCAGCCACATCAGACACCAAATAAGTTTTATCCAATCCTTTGGCGATATACCGAGGAACGCTCTGGTAAAATCGATGATCCGCCCCGAGGTAATTGTCAAGCCCTAAAAGTAAAAGGGTATCCGCCAGAATCACTCGATTTTCATAATTGACATCAGAGGTCAATGTTATCACTTTTGGAATCGTTTCTCCAGGGAAGTAATAGGTTACATGCTTGTAAAAATCTTCCAAGGCCAAGGAAGTTTCATCAAAAGAGTCAAATGCCATGTTCACTTCTTCGGCAATTTCTTGCTGGAGAGTATCCCGTAGTTTATTTATCCAAGTACTATCAGGGTATTGTGCAGGAAACAAATAGGGGTACTTGGCTTTTAGCTCGGGAAGCTTTTCCGGAGGAGTGGTTGCGAAATCCCGGTCAAATCGCGCAACGGAGAGATTGACCTCCAATGCATTGATTTTTTTCTCGATTTCATTCTCTTTTTTACATCCTTCAACCATGAAACCAATGCATAGCATCAAAATGATGGATATTAGTGTTCGGAAGAATTTAGATAACCGCTTCATTATTAAGACAACACCCTTTAAATTTACGGTGGACAAAGGTATAGTATTTGAACAAAAAGATTAGATCATGCAAACAGAAAAGGTTATCACGTACATCGTAGATTGGTTAAAGGATTATGCAACCTCTGCAAAAATGAATGGTTTTGTGGTTGGGGTTTCAGGAGGAATTGATTCTGCCGTGACCTCTACGCTGTGTGCCAAAACAGGCTTGGATGTGCTTTGCCTTGAAATGCCCATCCATCAAGGCAAGAATCAAGTAACCCGTGCCGACAGGCATATTGATTGGTTGCAAGACAACTTTTCCAATGTAAAACGACAACCGGTTATTCTAACCCCAGTTTTTGATAGCCTCGTGGAAGCTCTTCCGCCCGTGGATAACGAAGAAGAGCGATTTATGTCACTGGCCAACACGCGTGCCCGATTACGAATGACCACCTTATATTATTTTGCCGCCCTCAAGAAATACTTGGTTGCCGGAACAGGTAATAAAGTCGAAGACTTTGGGGTAGGTTTCTATACTAAATATGGAGATGGTGGTGTAGACCTAAGTCCGATTGCGGACTTGTTAAAAACCGAAGTGTATGCTTTAGGTGCATCACTTGGGGTAAATCAAGACATCATGGACGCCGCGCCCACCGACGGACTGTGGGGGGACTCCAGAACGGATGAAGACCAGATTGGAGCCAGTTATCCGGAGTTGGAATGGGCCATGGCTATGGACGCGAAAGGTAAGACTCTCACTGACTTCAACGGTAGGGAGCAAGAAGTGTTTAGAATCTATAAACAGTTTAATTCTGCCAATATGCATAAGATGATTCCTATACCAGTATGCGAAATTCCTGAGGACATAAAGTAGCTTTTTGTCTGAAAAAACCCAGCGGTAAACGAAAAAAACCCCAGAAATTTTAAGGTTTTAAGAAAAAAATCACATTTTTACGTCAGCAAATAGCTAACTTGCCCGCACGCCGTGTAAGTAAATAAGTACTAAACAGTTTTAACTGTTTAATTTAATCCAAACCAAATGATAAAAGTATTAATTGCTGACAACCACCCCATAGTTCGTCTTGGCATTAAGCATGTCGTAGAAACCAGCGCTGACATGGAAGTCGTCGCCGACGTTGCCACTACAGCCGAACTGTTTGAGGTATTGGAGAAAGTCACGCCAGATGTTGTGATGTTGGAGATGGATATTCCTGAAATGAATGGGATAGCCGCCCTACGTGCGCTGAAGCAAGATTTTCCCGATGTAAAGACGCTGATGTACAGCGGACAATCTGAAGATGTTTATGCCTTAAGTACCATTAGAGCAGGTGCTTTTGGATACCTTTCCAAAACTGCTGACTTGGACTACATTATATCTGCAGTTCGTAAAGTTGCCGAAGGAAACATGTTCATAACCAACGAACTAGCGCAAAGACTAGCCTTTGATGAAGGTACTCAAAAACCAAGAAGATTCTTTAGAAAGCTTTCTTCAAGAGAAGTAGAGGTACTTAAATTATTGGCCAGTGGCAAAAGAAACAAAGAGGTTGCTGAAGGACTTAATCTCAATGAGAAAACCGTAAGTACTTACAAAGCCCGTTTGATGAAAAAATTGAACGTGGACAACCTTGTAGATTTATTGCAACAAGCAAAGGCACTAGAGCTTTACTAAATACTCCAACCTTAAGGGAAGCCCAACATCATAGATGTTGGGCTATTTTTTTAGGCTAAAACCCGATTCAGTTTGGCATTTAAAAGCTTGTTTAGCTGAAGGTAATTCACGATTTCTTCCAGAACCTCTTCGTTACCCGATACTTGGTCTTTGGTCCTTTCTTGCAGCTCGTTGATACGGGCCTTGATAAGATTGCACCGAAACGTTAGAATGGTTTCACCCACTAATTGCGCCACACCATATTCTTTTCCTTTGGGATAGATGTCTTTGCGTTCCCAGTCGTGGAGCTCATAGCGTTCCTCTTCCATTAAGATGTTGGAAACATCGTTCACCAATGACTGGTCCAGTGAATCCAAAAAACTTTTCAAACTAAATTCAGGGGTCTCATTCAAGGACTCTATCAAGGTATAGTACAATTTTCTGAACCGTTCATTCGTCAACTCGATTTCATCTTCCTGCAAATCAAGATATATTTTCTCGTAGACTTTTGATTCCGTTTTTTCGGGTTCCAAAACCAATTCACCCTCTTCATTTTCTTTGAGTATTAAATCCTCAAACTCCTGTTTTTGAGTACCATACAAAAGTAAAACCTCAATTATCTTTCGCTCTAGCTCGTATTGTACATCAACTTTTTCAGCAACCGGGTCGGGCTTTACAACTGCAAAGGCTTTTTGCTCCTGTTTTTGCCGTTTTTGTGCCTCAACCCGCGTCTTTTTGTCAATTTGGGCTAAAGTGTTGTACAGCACATCTTCCGAAATCTGCATCATGGAAGCACATTCTTGAATGTATACTTCCTTTTTGATTTGGTCGGGAATCTTACTAATGCTCCCTACGATATCGCGGATGGTTTCTGCTCGCTTGATAGGGTCACCTGCAGCTTCTTTCGTTAACAGTGACGTTTTGAACTGAATGAAATCTTTTGCATTTTCTTTCAAATACGCGACCACCTCTTCATAAGAATTGTTTTTGGCAAAACTATCTGGATCTTCGCCAGTTGGGAAAGTACAGACCTTCACGTTCATTCCCTGTTCCAAAATCAAGTCAACGCCTCGCAAGGAAGCACGCAACCCAGCTGCATCACTATCGAAGAGTACCGTGATATTCTTAGTTAACCGGTGGATAAGCCGAATCTGCTCGGGAGTCAAGGCCGTTCCGCTACTAGAAACTACATTTTCGATGCCGCGTTGAAACAACTGAATCACATCGGTATACCCTTCCACCAAATAACAATTATCCTCCTTAGCGATAGCTTGTTTCGCATAATAAATCCCGTAGAGCACTTTGCTTTTATGGTAGATATCGCTTTCAGGCGAATTCAGGTATTTTGCTGCTTTTTTGTCGTTGGTGAGAATTCTTCCGCCAAAACCCAAAACTCTTCCGCTCATGGAGTGGATGGGAAACATCACCCGCCCTTTGAAGCGGTCGAAGGTTTTCTGTGTACCGTCATTTTGAGGTTTGACGATGGTCAACCCGGTTTTCTCTAAAAATTCGAGTTGATATGACTTCCCCAAAGCTTCTTGGGTAAAAGCCTCCCACTGGTCCAAGCTGTACCCCAGTCCGAATTTTTTAATGGTACTTTCCGTAAAACCTCGCTCTTTAAAATAAGTCAACCCAATGGCCTTGCCAGGTTCGGTATTCCAGAGGGTATTTTCAAAATATTTTTGGGCGTACTCCGAAACCAGATACATACTCTCACGCTCGCTAGCCTGTTCCTTTTCGGCATCTGTTTGCTCGGTTTCTTCAACCTCGATATTATACTTTTTCGCCAAGTAACGGATTGCCTCGGGATATGAAAAGTGTTCGTGCTCCATAATGAAAGCCACGACATTTCCACCTTTGCCACTACTAAAATCCTTCCAAATCTGCTTGACCGGGGACACCATAAAACTAGGGGTACGCTCATCTGTAAAAGGACTCAACCCCTTGAAATTGGACCCTGACTTTTTGAGTTGTACAAAATCACCGATAACCTCCTCAACTCGGGCGGTTTCATATACTTGGTCTATGGTGTTTTTTGTTATCAAGACGGTCTTAAATATGGGGAAGGTAACCAAAAACAAATAGTTCCGCAATGTCCAAAACCTCATCGAACCAAGGTCTAATTATCCCTCCTCTATATAGGTCAATTGAAACGCCCTATCCATCAATTCCCGAACCTTCGCAAGCTCAAACTTAAAAATCTTTACCCGTAATAACATCTTTTGCCTAGGTGAAAGAACTCAAATACAAGCGGTGTGATGAAAGGTCATTCAAAAGGTAGCGGTTTGAACAAACACATTATAACGGCGAAATTCAAACTACGTCAAAAGTGCTATGCTGGAAATTCCGTTTCCTGTTGTGTTTGCGATCAAAAATTCAAACAATTCAAGACATCTGGCTGGATAGTAAAAAAAGGTGGAAAGTGTGTAGGATGTGGGTCTCGTCAGCGGCATCGTCTGCTGTGGAAATATCTAGAACAGAAATTGCCAAAAACCTTGTCAGACTTAAAAGTGCTTCACTTTGCTCCAGATCAATCCCTATTCGAAAGATTTTCAACATTTGATTTTAAATCCTACATATGTTGTGATTTGTTCCCAGAGAATTTGCATTACATCCCTAAGGATAAGATTGTCAAAGTAGATATTACCCAAATCCCTTTTGAAGAAAACACATTTGATATTATACTTTGCAATCATGTACTCGAACATATTTCTGATGACCATCTTGCGATGAAGGAATTACATCGGGTAATGAAAATTGGGGGATTTGGTGTTTTTCAAGTGCCCGTAGATTATTCGAGGGAAGAGACGTACGAAGATTTTACCATTACCTCGCCAAAAGGTAGAAAAAAAGCATTTGGTCAATTCGACCATGTTCGATGGTATGGGAAAGACTATGAGAAAAGGTTGAAAACGGCAGGCTTTAAAGTAAGAAAGGATTGTTTTATTCATTCCTTTACCGATGACGAAATCAAATATTTCGGATTTGACCCTCAGGAATTGATTTATCATTGTACAAAAACCTAATTTAGACCGTGTAAAAGCGTACCATGTCTATTTACCAAAAACTAGGTCAAATTGCCACCAAATTCGGTGGGAAACATCTTTTTTTCAAATACGGCTTCAACCTTTCGCCCATGTATCGCAGAAGTACGGCGCGGGTTACCCATGTGGAAAAGGACCTTAAAAGCATTCGCGTTAAATTGCCCATTAGCTATAAGAACCGAAATTATGTGAATTCGATTTTTGGCGGAAGCATGTTCTCCGCCGTGGATCCGTTTCCAATGACCCAACTCATAAGCCTTTTGGGTGATGATTATGTCGTTTGGGATAAGTCTGCTATAATAGCCTTCAATAGACCGTCTTACGAAAATCTGTTTACCACCTTCACCTATACTGACGCAGAAATTGTAAGCATCAAGACACAGGTTGCTGAACACAACGAAATCGAATTTAAAAGAACCAATGCTTTAACCAATAAAACTGGGGAAATCGTTTTTTGCGAAGTGGAAAAAACGCTCTACGTTGCAGATAAAGCTTTTTTCAAGGCGAAACGCAAGGCTAGGGAAGAACAAAAACGTTCATAACCCATAAAAGAGCAAAAGCGATGATACTTTTTCTTGGTATTCGACCTGGCAAACCCTCTCAAACCTCTTTAAAAGGGATACCCTGTCCCCATTGTGGGCAACAGGGCACCTTGACCTTGGTATCACGGCCCAATTACTTCCATATCTTTTGGATTCCCTTGTTTACCATCAGTACCTCACGTTATATCGAATGCTCGCATTGTCTTAAGGTATTTGATGAGAAGTCCTTTACGCCAGCTATGCAAAGGGCCTTGCCTCGCTAAACCTTACAAATCGAATCGAAGGCCCAACGAAATGTTGTTTTGTTTTACTTCGGCGTCTTTGAAAATAGGGTTTAGGTCGTATTTGGCGTACAATAGAACACCTTCCACCCCAACAAAAGCACTTAAACCATAAATGAGATTATTGGTGTTGTAGTCTCGTTTGAGCTTATCCTTGATACGGTTTCCATCCTCGGTATACTTCAATTTTTGTCTTGTCCCCAAGTTGATTCCACCATATCCGCCAATACCAAATCGGGGTTGTCTTCTCAAGGAATACCGAAAGTTGTTTTCATATTCTCGATAGCGCGAAGGCCCAAATTCCAGGTGAACAGGAAAAACCAAATTGTCCATACGAAGTTTTGACTTTTCCAATTCGAGGTCAAAGGTTTCCAAACGGGTCTCTTGACCATCCTGCACAAAAAATTGATTGTTATCGGGTTTTAAGCCATTGAATTGAAAGGAAAAACCATAGTTGAATCGCAACCAATTACTGTTTTGAAAAACCCGTGTGCGCCATTGCCATCCAATTTCAAAGAAACGACTCCCTCCCACGCGATAAGGACTGTCATTTATGGATTGTCCTTCAATTATGGCATTGTTCAAACCAAAAGCAATCACCAAATCTGAATAGGTCCTTCGGTCATATTTGATATCTCTGCGCCAATTTCGTTCACTAAAACTAAAGGCAGGTCTCCCATTAATATCAATACCTAGTCGAACTCCATCTTGGGAAGTGGTATCGGCTTCAATCAATACTAGGATTTTACCGCGATTTCGTTCTAGCAAATCAATTTGATTTTGCACGATAGCCAGTCGATTCTCTATATTCAACGCACGTTTTTTGGCTGCGGTTTCCTTGAGTACGTCGGCTTCTTCTTCGGAGATATCCCCTCTTTCGAGTCGTTTATTAATATCCTTTACTTCCTGTTTGAGGGCTTCTTTTTCTTGTTCCGTTATCTTTTCCTTTTGGGCCTTGAGCACCTCAATTTTCTCTTCATAATCGTCTTGAGTGTAACTCGGGATTGTGGCAATAAGGGCAATGAAAAGTGTTAAAATCTTAATGTAGTTCTTCATTTTTTTGATTGATTTCAGGTCCTGAGGTTCCTGCCCCCCGCAAAGCGGGGAGTGAAACCAGAGGCCTTTTGATTGATGATTTAATTGTTGCGGTCGGCTACCGCGGTACGTAGTTTTAAATAGCCATCTTTTAAGGCATCGAATATTTGGTCACGGAACGTTCCATCGATTTCTTGTTCTACTTCGTTCAACAGTGCCATGGCATCGACTCCTTCTTCAGAAATAATATTTTTCTCGACAAAAATCTCGCGTTGTGCGGCTCGAAGCAGTTCATCTATTTCAGCATCAGTAACTGCTACATCGCTGGAACGTTCCAGCTTTTCAACCGCATCCAAAACCTCTTTTGCCTTCAGTTCTATGGCATCCAAAGTAGGTTGCTCCAGTAGTTCTCCATTTTCCTTGACGAAAGCAAGGGTATTTATGTCTTCTATTTCTTCCTTGGGTAATGCCTCAATCGTTTCCCGTTTATCAGCAACCTTCGGAGCCGATTCGATAAGGATTGCTTCATTATCCAAGGGTAATTCTTTCGCTATTTTCTCTTGCAATTCGGGTTTCACGTCTATCTGGGTGGCCGGAGTGTCCACTACTTCGTTTATAGGTTCGATATTTGGGTCACCTGAATTCCAAAAGGCGAAGGTCAGCACAATCAGTCCGATAAAACAGGCAGCCAACATCAAAATATATTTAGACGCCCTGTGCTGCTTTTTTTCCGATGGCAATTGCTCGGAAATTCTTTCCCAAGCTTGGTTGGAGGGCTTGATTTGTCTCTCCTCCAGTTTTTCCCGCATCAATTTGTCAAACTTTTCCATACTTCTTTTTTAACTTCTTCCCCTTTTCGAGGCATCAATCCCCTTCAATCCCAAACTGTCTTGCAACTGTCGTCTTGCTTTGAATAGTTGTGATTTGGAGGTGCCTTCTGAAATCTTCAACATTTTTGCAATTTCTTCGTGACGATACCCTTCTATGGCATGTAGCAAAAACACCATCTTATAACCTTCGGGCAATGCATCGATGTGCTGCTGTATAAAATCAACCTCCCATGGTTCATCCGCTTCCAGTGTTTGAACTGGACTTCGCTCGAGGACGGTTTCATCATAAACAACAAACTGTTTTTTTCGCAGATATGAGATACACTCGTTCACCATGATTCTTCGCACCCATCCTTCAAAACTCCCTTGAAAACGAAAACCATCCAGCTTCTTGAAAACCTTTACAAAACCCTCGACCATTACATCTTCAGCAAAGTGGACGTCCTTAATATATTGTCTGCAGACGCCCAGCATTTTGGGCGAATACTTCTCATAAAGGGCCTTTTGTGCCAGGGCATCGTTTTTTAGGGCCTTTTTTATCCGATATTTGTCGTTATGTTGTAACCTGATGACTTTCAAACGGGTTCTCGGTTCGTTTCAATTGTATAGACGCAGTTCTTAGGCCAAACGTTGTCCAGTTTTGGAAAAAATACAAAGAAAAATAATAGAATATTGATTTTCAGTAGTTTGCGATTTACTTTTTTCGCTCCACTACATAGTTGACCATCAAGGTCAGGGAAGATTTATAAACGGAATCCGGATATTGGTCCAATAGGGCTAGGGCTTCATCTTTGAACTCTAGCATTTTGGTCACTGCATAGTCCAAACCTCCTTTGCCTTTTACATATGTGATAACTTCTTTAACCCTTTTTTTGTTCTTGTTGTGGTTTTTGATGGTATTGATGAGCCATCGACGTTGGGCTTTATCGCTTTGGCTCAGCGCATAAATCAAAGGCAAGGTCATTTTTTGTTCCTTGATGTCTATTCCCGTGGGCTTTCCGATTTTTTCTTCCCCATAGTCAAAAAGGTCATCCTTGATTTGAAAAGCCATTCCGCATAGCTCTCCAAACTTTCGAAAGGTTTCCACATCTTTAGAATCTGGACGTACAGAACATGCTCCCATACTACAACAGGCCGCAATAAGTGTTGCGGTTTTTTGACGGATGATATCGTAGTATACATCTTCCGTAATATCGAGCAATCGGGCTTTTTCAATTTGAAGTAGCTCTCCTTCGCTCATATCCTTCACGGCATTGGAAATAATATGCAGCAAATCGTAATTGTGCTTTTCCAAAGCAACCAATACCCCTCTTGAAAAAAGGAAATCCCCCACCAGCACTGCTATTTTATTCTTCCACAACGCATTGACAGAGAAGAAACCTCTCCGCTTGTGGCTATCGTCCACCACGTCATCATGCACCAAACTCGCGGTGTGAATCAACTCGATAATCGAAGCACCACAATAGGTTCTATCGTTTACTTCGCCGTTATTCAGCAATTTGGCGGTCAAAAAAACAAACATGGGTCGCATTTGTTTTCCTTTCCGGTTGATGATGTAATAGGTGATACGGTTGAAGAGTGCAACCTTGGAAGACATGGAATCGTGGAACTTTTCTTCAAAAAGTTCCATTTCTTCGGCAATGGGTTCCATGATTTGGGGAAAAACCATAAAATTTATTACAGGATGTTTGGTTTGTATAGAATATAAAAATTAGCGAAAAAGCATAGCAATATACCGTTGAATTGATGTTTTGGCACTTAAATCCTATAAAATGGAGTTTATGATTGAAGAATGCCGAATCAGTTCGCCTTATTGGCCAATTGCCCACAGGCTGCATCAATGTCCTTTCCCCTTGACTTTCGAACGGTAACCGTGATGCCATTTTCCATTAAGGTCTTTTGATAGCGTTCCAATGCCGAATCAGAAGCTTGTTGAAACATGCCGTCATCAATGGGATTGTATTCGATAAGATTCACCTTGGATGGCGCGAACTTGCAGAACCGAACCAAAGCATCAATATCCTTTTGGGAATCATTGATGTTTTCCCAAACGACATATTCATACGTAATCCGTTTTTTGGTTTTGACATACCAATATTCCAAGGCTTCGCGTAAATCCTTTAAGGGAAAGGTGGCATTAAAAGGCATGATAGAAGTTCGCACATCATCAATCGCAGAATGCAGGGAAACGGCCAGATTGAACTTGACTTCTTCGTCTGCCATCTTTTTAATCATTTTAGGAACCCCCGAGGTAGAAACCGTAATTCGTTTCTGGGACATCCCAAGTCCTTCTTCTGATGTGATTTTATCGATTGCCTTAAGGACATTGTTATAATTCATTAAAGGCTCTCCCATACCCATGAACACGATATTGCTCAACGGACGGTCAAAATAAAGTCGACTTTGTTGGTCTATGGCCACCACCTGATCATAAATTTCATCAGGATTGAGATTGCGCATGCGTTTTAGGCGTGCAGTCGCACAAAACTTACAATCTAGGCTACACCCTACTTGACTGGATACACAAGCCGTGGTTCGTGTTTCGGTAGGAATTAATACGGATTCCACAACCAAACCGTCATGCAACTTCACGGCATTTTTAATGGTTCCATCAGAACTCCGTTGCATTTGGTCTACCTCGATATGATTGATGACAAAAGTGTCTTCCAGCTTTTTTCGGGTTTCCAGTGAAATGTTGGTCATCTCATCGAAGGTGTGTGCTGATTTTTGCCACAACCATTCGTAGACTTGGTTCCCCCGAAAAGCTTTATCGCCCTGTTCCTCAAAAAACGTTCGAATTTGGGCTTTGGTTAATGCTCGTATGTCCTTTTTGTTCTGTTGCATTCGACGGCAAAGATACGCACAAAAAAACCCGCCAAGTTTGGGAAACCAAGCGGGTTGAAATGCTATACTTTGATATTAGATAATCAACATCGCGTCACCGTAGGAGTAAAAACGATATTGCTCCAAAATGGCTTGCTTGTATGCTTTCTTCATTAAATCATGCCCCATAAAGGCCGAAACCATCATCAACAGAGTTGATTTTGGCAAATGGAAATTTGTTATCATGCAGTTGGCAATACTGAATTCATACGGTGGAAAAACGAATTTATTCGTCCATCCTTCAAACGTATTCAACGTGTGCTCGGAAGATACAGCACTTTCCAGTCCCCGCATTACAGTTGTACCCACAGCACAAACTTTTCTTTTGTTCTGCTTGGCGTTGTTCACTATCTCAGTAGCTTTCTCGTCAATCACCAATTCTTCACTGTCCATTTTGTGTTTGGACAAATCTTCTACCTCTACAGGGTTGAAGGTACCCAAGCCAACATGCAAGGTTACTTCAGCGAAATCAATTCCCTTGATTTCCAAACGCTTCAATAGGTGTCTGGAGAAGTGAAGACCCGCCGTTGGGGCAGCAACCGCCCCTTCATGCTTGGCGTAAATGGTTTGATAGCGTTGCTCATCTTCAGGCTCCACCATTCGTTTGATATATTTGGGAAGTGGGGTTTGCCCTAATTCTCGCAACTTTCTTCTAAAATCAGTGTATGAGCCATCGTAAAGAAAGCGCAGCGTACGCCCTCTTGAAGTCGTATTGTCAATTACCTCAGCGACCAAACTTTCATCCTCACCGAAATACAGTTTGTTCCCAATCCGGATTTTACGAGCCGGGTCTACCAAAACATCCCATAGGCGTTGTTCTTGATTTAGCTCACGTAGCAGAAACACTTCAATACGCGCACCGGTTTTTTCTTTATTTCCGTAAAGACGTGCTGGAAAAACCTTAGTGTTGTTCAAAACCATGACGTCGCTCTCATCGAAATAGTCAATAAGGTCCTTGAACATTTTATGTTCGATTTTTCCAGAATCGCGATGAATCACCATAAGTTTTGACTCATCCCTATTTTCGGAAGGATACTCGGCCAAAAGCTCGTCAGGTAATTCAAAATTGAAGTTTGATAATTTCATAAAGGTTTCTACATTTTCTGAAGTCAGCAAATATACAATCCTGAGATAGGGGATGTCAAGTAAAAGAGCTCTAAAATCAGGACTAAACTTCTTTTATTTTAAATCCCAGTTGCTTCAAATCATTCCAATATTCCGGATAAGATTTGGAAACCACCTCAGCTTCGTTCACATTTAGGGAAGTGTGTAAGGCCAGCGGCCCAAAAGCCATGGCCATCCGATGGTCATGATAGGTGTCAATGGTAACGTTTTCTTTGATTTCGGATGAAGGGGCAAGTGTAA
>CALBPG010000255.1 GCA_937899065.1 uncultured Allomuricauda sp. | reverse complement strand
CCAACGAAATTCGCTCGCCGCCCGTCCCTGCTGCGGCTAACATTCGCCTGCTTGCTGATGACTGTGATGTGGTAGGGATTGATGAAGCCCAGTTTTTTGACGATGAGATTGTCACCGTATGCAACGATTTGGCCAACAAAGGCATTCGCGTGGTCGTTGCCGGATTGGATATGGATTTCAAAGGTAACCCCTTCGGCCCCATGCCTGCTTTGATGGCAACAGCCGAATATGTGACCAAAGTACACGCCGTCTGCACCCGCACGGGAAACTTGGCCAACTACAGTTTCCGTAAAGCGGATAATGATAAATTGGTCCTCTTGGGCGAAACGGGGGAATACGAACCCTTGAGTCGAGCAGCTTTTTTCAAGGCCATGTTGCGTGAGAAAATAAGTAAGATGGATGTGGATGCTGAGGAAATAACCCCTAAAAAAAAGTCAGCCAATGGCTAAGTTTGGTGAGACGACCCTCGAAATCAACCTTTCTGCCCTTTCGCATAATTTCCAGTATTTGAAGTCGAAAATTGCTTCAGGAACCAAGTTTATGGCCGTAGTGAAAGCAGGTGGCTATGGGAGTGATATGGTAGCCATTGCACAAAAATTAGAAGCCCTTGGCGCAGATTATCTGGCCGTAGCGTATACCAAGGAAGGCGTTGCCCTCCGGGAAGCCGGTATCACCCTACCTATTTTAGTTCTACACCCACAACCCATCCACTTTAAAAGTTTGATTGCCCATCAGTTGGAGCCGAGTTTGTATTCCAAACGGATTTTGGAGGGTTTTGTGGATGCCCTTAAGAAGTTGGAAAAAGAATCCTATCCCGTGCAACTCAAATTCAACACGGGTTTGAATCGACTTGGGTTTCATGAAGAGGAATTGGATTGGGTTCTGAACGCCGTTCAATCAAATCCCGAGATAAAAGTCAGTTATATCCTTTCCCATCTCGCTGCTTCGGAAGATGAAAACGAACGCGACTTTAGCCAAAACCAAATTGATACTTTTTTACGAATAAGTGACCGCTGGAAAGAAACGCTTGGGAAACTTCCTGGCCGCCATATGCTGAATACCTCGGGTATCATCAATTTTTCTAGTGCACAGTTTGATATGGTGCGTAGCGGCATTGGCCTTTACGGCTACGGAAATACCCCCGAAGAAGACAAGGCACTCATTCCCATAGCGCGATTGCAAACGGTCATTTCACAAATCCACCAAGTTTCTGCTGGGGAAAGCGTTGGATACAACCGAGCCTTTATCAGCGAACAACCCAAAACCACAGCAACTTTGCCATTAGGACATGCCGATGGTATTAGCCGACAGTATGGTCAAGGAAAAGGTTATGTGTACATTCATAGGCAAAAAGCACCTATCATTGGCAATGTTTGTATGGACATGATTATTGTAGACATCACGTTAATTGATTGTAAAGAAGGCGACCCCGTAACGTTCTATGGGCCAAACGCTTCCGCGGATGCTTTTGCTGCTACTGGAGATACCATTTCATATGAATTGTTAACCGCAATTTCCAATCGGGTGACACGGGTAGTAGTTCCCTAGTTTTTTACACTTTCTATTTAAAAAATTGTTTTTTTCAGTACTTTACAGCTCATAACCACAAAAAAACTATAAAAATGGGATTTTTAAAGGAGTTTAAAGACTTCGCTATGAAAGGAAACCTGGTGGATATCGCCGTAGGTTTCGTTATGGGTGCTGCGTTCAACAAAGTAGTATCCTCATTCACCGGTGGAATTGTTTCACCACTCATCGGACTGTTGTTCGATGCAGATTTCAAAGAAATGAAATACATCGTAAAACAAGGTACAATGAACGACGCCGGAGAAAAAATAGGCGAAGTGGCTGTGCTGTATGGCGACTTCATTACTAACGTTATCGACTTTATCATCGTGGCTTTTGTGATGTTCCTGATTGTAAAAGGAGTGAACAAGATGAAAAAGCCCGAAGCACCACCTGCACCAGCAGGACCAAGTCAAGAAGATTTATTGGCCGAAATTCGAGATTTATTGAAAAAATAATTCGCAAGGGCAAGTTCCTTGCACCGCTACACCAATATGAACCTTTGAACCGCCCATAAAAGGGCGGTTTTTTTATTCCGCAGAATGAAGCAAACAATAGTTTTGTTTTAAATATAACTTTTTGTTGGTTTTTCATATTTTCCCATAAAACATCTTGCCAAGAACGTAGGCTGCACTACATTTGTGCTTCAAATTGAAATACAAATGAAAGTAGCGGTTGTAGGCGCCACCGGAATGGTCGGCGAAATCATGTTGAAAGTGTTGGAAGAACGCAACTTCCCTATTTCTGAATTATATCTTGTCGCCTCGGAACGTTCGGTTGGAAAGGAATTGGTTTTCAAAGGTGAAACTCATACCATCATAGGCATGGAAAAAGCCATTGCCTTACAACCCGACATCGCCATCTTCTCCGCAGGCGGAGGTACTTCAACCACTTGGGCTCCTAAATTTGCTGAAGTTGGGACAACGGTAATCGACAACTCTTCCGCTTGGCGAATGGACCCTGAAAAAAAATTGGTCGTTCCCGAAATCAATGCGAATGTGCTTGAAGAAAGCGACAAAATCATTGCCAATCCCAATTGTTCTACTATTCAAATGGTGATGGCTTTACATCCCTTGCACCAAAAATATACCATGAAACGGGTTATCGTTTCTACCTATCAATCCGTTTCTGGGACAGGTATAAAAGCGGTACAACAGCTTGAAAATGAAACCAATGGAATCAAAGGCGAAATGGCTTATCCGTATCCTATCAACCGAAATGCCCTGCCGCATTGCGATGTTTTTGTAGAAGAAGGCTACACCAAAGAGGAAATGAAACTCGCGCGCGAGCCTCAAAAAATATTAGATGACCGTACCTTCTCGGTATCCGCTACGGCAGTACGAATTCCAACGGCTGGAGGGCATTCCGAATCCGTGAATGTGGAGTTCCACAACGACTTTGATTTGAATGAAGTGCGTCAATTATTGAGCGAAATGCCAGGAGTGGTCGTACAAGACAATCCGGAGACCAATACCTACCCCATGCCCATTCATGCGCATGATAAGGATGAAGTGTTCGTAGGGCGTATTCGAAGGGATTTAACACAACCCAATACGCTAAACATGTGGATTGTATCCGATAATCTACGTAAAGGAGCAGCAACCAATGCCGTGCAAATCGCCGAATATTTAGTAGAAAAACAGCTTGTAGGTCAGTACACCGAGGACATTTCTTAAAAATCGTTAAGATTTGCCTTAGGATTCTGGGAAGGCTAGGATTTGTGATATTTTTAAGGGTTAATCCACTTGAAAATGAACAGAATCTACCTGCTTTCCTTAGTCCTTATTGTTTCAGCTTGTGCTGAAAAAACCAAAAAAGAGCCTATTGCCGTGAACTATCCCACTACTAAAAAAGTTGACACGGTCGACACCTATTTCGGAACTGATGTAAAAGATCCTTACCGTTGGCTGGAAGATGACCGAAGTACCGAAACCGAAGCTTGGGTGAAATCCCAAAACGAAGTGACCTTTGGCTATTTAGAGCAAATTCCTTTCCGTGAAGCGCTCAAAAACCGATTGGAAAAACTCTGGAATTACGAAAAGTTGGGTTCTCCTTTCAAAGAGGGCGAATACACCTATTATTATAAAAATGATGGGCTACAAGACCAATATGTAGTGTACCGTCAAAAAGAGGGCGAAGAAGCTGAAGTCTTTTTGGACCCCAATACCTTTTCAGAGGATGGAACTACTTCCTTAATGGGATTGAGTTTCACCAAAGATGGCTCTAAAGCAGCCTATTTGATTTCAGAAGGCGGTAGCGATTGGCGAAAAGGTATCGTTATCGACACCAAAACCATGGAAGTTGTTGAAGATACCTTGGTCGATATCAAATTCAGTGGTATTTCTTGGAAGGGTAACGACGGATTCTACTATTCCAGTTATGACAAACCCGACGGAAGTGAGCTTTCGGCCAAGACAGACCAACACAAATTGTACTATCACAAATTGGGCACTTCCCAATCTGAAGATGAGGTCATTTTTGGTGCTACGGATGCTGAAAAGCATCGGTATGTTGGTGGATACACGTCTGAAGATGAGCAGTATCTATACATTACCGCAAGCGTTTCAACTTCTGGTAATAAACTATTTATAAAGGACCTTTCCAAAGCGGACAATCCGTTGCTAACCATTTTGAATGACACGGATTCAGATACCTATGTCATCGATAATGTAGGTTCCAAGCAATTTTTGGTCACCAATCGCGAAGCGCCGAATAAAAAAATAGTGAGTGTTGACGCTTCTGACCCTAAAGCAGAAAATTGGGTGGACGTCATCCCTGAAACCGAACATGTTTTGACTTCTGGAACTGGAGGGGGCTACATTTTTGCCGAATACATGGTGGATGCCATTTCTCAAGTAAAGCAATACGACTACGATGGAAAACTGATTCGTGATGTGGAACTTCCAGGTGTAGGTAGCGCAAGTGGTTTTGGCGGAAAGAACGACGAAAAGGAGTTTTACTTCTATTTCACCAACTACAACACCCCTGGTTCTTCGTACAAATTCAATGTGGAAAACGGGAAATACGAACAATACTGGGCTCCTGAAATTGATTTTAATCCGGAAGACTATGTATCAAATCAAGTCTTCTACACTTCAAAAGATGGCACCAAAGTGCCGATGATCATTACTCACAAAAAAGGTGTGGAACTCAACGGGAAAAACCCAACTATTCTTTACGGCTACGGTGGATTCAATGTTAGCTTGACACCTTCATTCAGTATTAGCAACGCGGTTTGGATGGAACAAGGTGGTATTTATGCGGTCCCCAACCTACGTGGAGGTGGTGAATACGGTAAAAAATGGCACGTCGCTGGAACCAAGCAGCAAAAGCAAAATGTTTTTGACGACTTTATCGCAGCGGCGGAATACCTCATTGAAAACAACTACACTTCTAAAGAATATCTGGCCATTAGAGGCGGCTCTAATGGAGGCCTATTAGTAGGTGCTACAATGACGCAACGTCCCGATTTGATGCAAGTTGCGTTGCCCGCCGTAGGTGTATTAGACATGCTTCGTTATCACACGTTTACTGCTGGAGCGGGATGGGCCTATGACTACGGAACGGCAGAAGAGACTGAAGAAATGTTCCAATACCTTAAAGGCTATTCTCCGGTTCATAACGTAGAAGCAGGGGTGAGTTATCCCGCTACTTTGGTCACCACAGGAGACCATGATGACCGTGTGGTACCTGCCCATAGCTTCAAGTTTGCAGCAGAACTCCAAGAAAAGCAGGCTGGAGAAAACCCTACCCTTATCCGTATTGAAACCAATGCCGGGCATGGGGCGGGAACTCCAGTGAGCAAAACCATCGAACAATATGCTGACATTTTCGGCTTCACCCTATTCAATATGGGCTTTGAAGAACTCCCGAATAAAGCGGTATTAAAAACTTTCAAGGATTGATATCCTGAATCCCTTTTGGTAAATTGCCGCCCCTATTTGGGGCGGTTTTTGCTTTTTTGATTCCCTTCAGTGTCATGCTAAATGTTTCTATAGATTCTTTCTCCTATCAGCAAAAGGAAATTTTGCATGACATCGTGTTTACGGTAAGAGAAGGAGAACATTTGGCCTTAATGGGCGAGAGTGGTTCGGGGAAAAGCACCGTTTTGCGAATCCTATATGGATTACTTCATCTTGAGAACGGCGCGCTCAGCTGGCGTGGCGAACCTATTTTAGGACCCAACTATCGTTTGATTCCAGGGGAATCGTATATGAAATATTTGAGTCAAAGTTTTGATTTGATGCCTTTTACCTCTGTTCGGGAAAATGTTGCCAAATACCTCTCTGTTTTTAGTTCAATTCCAGCCGAAGAGCGCATCGAAGAGCTTATGGAGCTGGTAGACATGCGCGATTTTATCGACACCAAGGTTCGGTACCTGAGTGGCGGGCAACAGCAACGGGTCGCCTTGGCCAGTGTCTTGGCCGAAGAACCGGAAATTCTACTCTTGGATGAACCCTTTGGGCATATTGACAATTTTCAACGGGGTGAACTGCGCAGAAAACTGTTCGCCTATTTAAAAGAACGAAACATCACCGTCGTCACCGCGAGCCATGATGCCAGTGATATTCTTTCGTTTGCCCAAAACACGCTCATTTTAAAGGAGGGTCAGGTAATCATCCATGAAGATACCGGGAAGCTATATGCCAATCCTCCAAACCGATATGCAGGGGGACTCTTTGGAGAAATCAATCTAATACCTATTAAATTGCTTAGGCCTCAATTTCAAGGAACAGAGCAGATTTTGTTGTACCCGCATGAATGGCATCTGACCTCTCCTGAAACCGGAATGCGCACCGACGTGGTGAACTCTTACTTCAAAGGTTCGCATTATTTAAATGAAGGAAGGGCACCTAATGGTGACAAGCTTTTTTTCAATAGCGTTGCATCCCAAAAGCAAGGGACTACGGTTTTCTTGGAGGTATCCCAAAATGTGATTGAACTCAGAAATCGAATTACCTCCTAATGCACTTCATCGAAAAAGGGAGGGTAGTCACGATCCCTCTAAGTTCATCTCCGTTAGGAACTTAGAACCCCATAACCTCATGAAATGAAAAAATATGCTTTAGCCCTTCTTCTGGGCTGCTTTTTCGCGTGGTTCAACTTTTCATGCGAAAACAACACTGACAATTTTACGGATATCGTTCTGGATGAAAACGGTGATGAGATGGATTCAACCGAAGAAGATGATGATACATCCGAGGATGACATGGATGAGAGTGACGAAAATGATGATGACACCGACGATACCGATGAAAATGATTCCGAAAACGGCACAGAAGTCCTACTTACCGCCTCCGCTGATATGCTTTCGAATGACGGTGAAGGTGAACAGGCATGGGATGATGTGGTTTCCCTTTCTGCGGTAAAAATTAATGGTAATCCAGGTCGTGTTGTTTTTGAAAAAAGATTTAGAGATGATGGCTTTGGCGTGGCTGGTGGCCGATGGGAACAAATTGACTACTACTACGAATATCAGGGGGAAGTTGTCAAAGCCAGCGAGCAACTTATTGTATCCTTTTCTGTTCCCGTAACCCAAGTGATGCTTCAGGTGGGACAGATGGACCCTGGAGAAGGAAGGCAAGCACAAGAAGGGAAAACCTGTGCGGATGGTGGCGCCAATAGAGTAGACGAATCTGGAAAGTGGACGGCATACAACGCCTCCGGAGCAGAAATTGGAACGGGAATTTTGCTGGATGAGTTTTCCATGGAAGGCAAACTCCCAGATTCAATGGGCTCTTATCGTTTTCTATTGGATACTGGACAACAAAACATCTCCAAAATCGTCATTGAGGCAACCCAATGGGGTGGAGAAGAAAGAGGCTGTCCTACCTATCGAGCTAGCTATGCCAATCAAGCTTTAAATGACAGTGGCAATACGGAAAATAATTCGGAATTTAATCTCATGGCATTAGGATACACCAAGGCCTAAAAATAATAAAGCCCTCTTTGTAGAGGGCTTTTTCTTTTCCTGACTAGTTATAATTAGCCCATTTCTGGGACTTCGTAAAAGAACGTAGCCTTTTTGATTTTATCGTCGGCGACTTCATATACGCAAAGTTCATCCATGGTAACCCTTCCTTGTTCTTTAAATGTAGCATCCATAGTCATGGGAACCATGAAGTGATTGCCTGCGACAACGGGGTCACCGACACTACCGCCATGCATTTCTTCAATAGATGAAGCCCACTCTTGATACTCTTTGATAATTTGTTGTTTTCCTTGAGTCACCGCATTGGGCATACCTGGCATTTCAGCACTTACGGCATCGTCGGCGTACATGTCATACGCTTCATCATACTTGCCCTCACGGCAGTAGGCGACTAGTTGGTCCGCCACTTCTTTTGTAGTCATAACGTTTTTATTGGTTAACTCTTAAAGATAAAAAAGAATCGATTTGAGGATTTAAAAGAATCGTTAAACTCCTGTAAAGGTTTAGTGTATCTCCAGGATTTGATGTTGCTTTTTCAAAAACAGAATGACTTCACCAGTGGTTTTACCCAACAAGGCGCGGCCCAAAGGGGACGCCGGGGACATGCACAGCACCTGCTGTCCGCCTTTACGATAAGGTTGGGTGGATACGGAAATAAAAAAGGTGTTTTCTTGAGTGCGGACCAAACTGCCCAAAGCGACCGTTTGGTGTGTTTGTACGGCATCAATTCGGGCAAGGACTTGTTTCAACTGTGAAATTTCATGAAGTTGTTTTCCGAGTTTTTCTTGCTCCAACTGTACCATAGCCCTTCCAGTTTCGTGCTTATCGCCAGCACTACTCTTTTGCTCCGATTCTAGGGATTCTTGCAATAGCCGTTGTCTGTTCAACAGACTCTTTTCTTGATTGAGGATGGTCTCCCAACAATGGTCAAAGACCTGTTTTTTCAGCACTGAACCTTCCATAATCAACTAAAAACCAACCGAAATACGGTTTCTTCGTTGGGTACGGAATGCACTTTTAAACTGCCCCCATGAAGCTGCATTACGCGTTTGGAAAGACTCAAACCTATTCCGGTACCTTCGGTTTTCGTGGTAAAAAATGGAATGAATATTTCTTCCATTAGATCTGGTGGAATTCCTGGGCCGTTGTCCCAAACTTGTATAAATTTCGAACCATCTTCTTCGCGTGCAATTAAAGAGACGCGTCCGTTTTCTTTTTGCCCAACCGACTGCATTGCGTTTTTGCAGAGGTTTACCAAAACCTGTGAAATCTGCTTCTCATCAATAAACAATTCCAAATCACTTGGGATACATTTTACAGAGAAGTCAATATGCTCCGTCTCTGGGCGTGTGGCCATAATCACACTTATTTTTTCCACCAACTCGCCCCCTTTTATCAACGCACGGTCTGGCTCGGGAACACTCAATAGACTTCGATAGGATTGTACAAAATCCATCAGGTTCCCACCTTGTTCTTTAATCACCTCAAGTCCACGAAGGGTATTGCTCACCTGATTTTGTTCCAATTCTTCAACATCAACGACGGTCTCGTTCACCTTAAAGTATTTGATGATGGTATCGGATATTGAGGTAATCGGAGTAATCGTATTCATAATCTCGTGAGTAAGCACGCGTATCAACCGCACCCATGAATCCGTTTCTTTTTCATCAAGTTCTTTATCTATATCCTGAGCAACCACAAGCATCAAATTCTCACCATTCAAAGTAATCGCCGAGGATTTTAACGCCAGTTGTTTCTGTTCCCGCTCGTTGGTCAATTCAATAAGCTTGCGCTCAAAGGCACCCAATGAATTAAAAAGTTCATAAAGGTCCTCATCCACCTGTTGCAATTGCTTGATATGATTGAGTGGGCTATGGCTCAACAGCTTCTCCATGGTAGGATTGGCAAAATAAATATGTCCTTTAGGATTCACCGCGAGGATGCCAATGTCAGCTTGCTTCAATATCTCTTGATAATACTTTTCTTTGGCCTCGTTCTTCAAATACATCTCCTGTACCATTTCGTTGAGTACATTAAGGCTTTGATTGAGTTCACTTAAGGATTTTAGTTTGGAATCCATAGGAAACCGAAGCGTGAAATCCTCATTTTGAATCGAATGAAAAAAATATGCAAAGGCCCAATTGCTTAGATTAAAGAAACAGAGTATGTATAGTATCTGTCCAACAAAAGCTAAAAACAACACCACGGCCAGAATATAGTTTGCATTCATGAAAAAAAAGGACGCAGCTAAAGCACTCAGCGCAATAAAAAACACCCTAATAATAAGTTGGGTATAAAAACTTTGACTAACCATCGGATTTGCTCTTCTTGACTTTGTTATAAAGGGTTTGGCGTGAAATACCCAGTTGCTCGGCAGCCGCGCTATAGTTCCCATCATTTTGGTCCAACGCCCTATTGATCATTTGTTGTTCCATCTCATCCAAGGTCACCGGACCATTACCCAATGACTGGGACGGTTTGGCATGAAATGGAAAATCCGAAGGCTTCAAAACATTGCCTTCTGATAAAATAACGGCCCTTTCCATAGTGTGCTGCAGCTCACGAACGTTACCTGGCCAAGCGTAAGCCATTAGTTTTTCTTGCGCAGGATTGTTGATGCGCAATCCAGGTTTATCATATTTCTGAGCATACCTGTTGAGGAAGAAGTCCGCCAATATCAGAATATCACCGTCACGTTCGCGAAGTGGGGGTACATTAATATGTATGGTGTTAATACGGTAGAGCAAATCCTCTCGGAAAAGCCCGTCGGCAACCATTTGTTCCAAATCACAATTGGTGGCGCAAATCAACCGAATGTCCACACTAATCGGTTTGTTGGAACCCACTCTCACGATGGAACGGTTTTGAATGGCGGATAGTAATTTAGCTTGGGTTTGCAACGACAGGTTTCCCATCTCATCCAAAAAAAGAGATCCTTGGTGGGCTGCTTCAAACTTTCCGACGCGATCTTCTTTGGCGTCGGTAAAAGACCCTTTTATATGTCCAAAAAGCTCACTTTCGAAGAGATTCTCCGCGATAGAGCCCATATCCACACCAATAAATACCTCCTCTTTTCTTGGAGAAAGTCGGTGCAGTTCACGAGCAATAAGCTCTTTTCCCGTACCATTTTCACCGGTAATCAAAACGTTTACGTCTGTCTTGGCCACTTTGCCCACTAAGTTCAACACCGTGGTCAAGGCTTTGGAATTCCCAATGATGAAGTTCTTATCCTCATTGATGACTTGCTTCAGTTGAGTTTCCTTTTTTTTGAGTTTATGGATTTCTTGCTTCGACTTTCGAAGCTCCAAAGCCGATTTTACCGTAGCCATCAAACGTTCGTTGTTCCACGGTTTGAGAATGAAATCCGTAGCGCCTTGTTTTAAGGCATTAACAGCCAAATCAACCGCGCCATATGCTGTCATTAATATGACCGAGGTGTTGGGCGACCGTTTTTTGATTTGATTCAACCAAAACAAGCCTTCGTTTCCTGTATTAACCCCAGCCGAGAAATTCATGTCCAGCAACACAATGTCTATCTCTTCTATATTGGGGAAAGAGGTGATTTGGTTTGGATTGAAAAGTGTCTGCACACTCTTGTACTCAAACTGCAACAATATCTCCAATGCAGAAAGGACGCTCTTGTTGTCATCTACCACTAAAATGCGTGCATCAGTCATGGTTTTCTTCTTTTTTGCTTTCTAAAACTACAAATCACCCCTTGAAAAAAAGTACTGTTGTATAAATTTTGGACACTTTTTGTATAAAAAATTTACACTCCTAAATTTTTCTTAAGCTCTATTATAATGTAAAATCCTGATTTTCAATTATTTAATTTTTTGGCACATATCTAGTAAACCTTTTGGCATAGCAATTCATTATGAACCTAAGAATTTACATCACGGCCTTACTTTGTTCTGCGACACTCGCGGTTTCAGCCCAAAAGCGTTGGACACTGGACGAATGCGTCTCTTACGCCGTTGAAAACAATTTGCAAGTCAAAAACTTGAATTACACCAAGGACACCAATCGTGAGAGCTATCGTCAATCCGTTCGTGATTTGTTGCCCAACTTTAGTGGCTTTTCAGAATACCGCTATAATACTGGTTTGAACGAGGACAGGACCACAGGTTTATTAGTCAATCAAGAATTCAACAGTTTCTATTATAATGTCAACGCCAACCTTGATATTTTTCAAGGGTTTCAAAAACTGAACTCCATTAAAGCAGCCAAATTCATTTACGAATCTGCCAAAGAAGATGTGCTTCAAGAAAAATATCTTCTTGCTTTCAGAGTAATGACTGCTTTTTATGACATCAAATTCAATGAAGGGTTGGTAGCCAACTCCTTGGAACAACAAGATATTTCACAGACCAATTATGACATGGTACAACGCCAAGTAGAGTTGGGCGTGATGGCCGAAGCGGATTTAGTCGAAGCCGAATCCAACTTATTGTCAGATAAACTTTTGGTTACCCAAAACCGCAATTTGCTTACCCTGTCAAAGTTGACCTTGCTTCAAGAAATGAATCTTACTGTAGATTGTGATATTGAACTTCATATTGAAGAAGAAGCCCAGAATCAGGTAGAAGGATCCGGAGGGGTAGGCATTGATTCTTTGTACACGGTGGCAAAAGGATTTATTCCAATAATCAAGTCGCAAGAATACTTAGTGAAAGCGGCCAAAAAACAACTTAATGCCACTCGAGGAAATCTATACCCTTCCTTAACAATGATTGCTGGGATGGAATCGAGATATGCACAAACCGCTTTGGATGACAACGACATACCTGTTCCTTTTTCGGACCAGTTGAATGATAACTTTTCACGATTCATCGGAGCACAAATCATTGTACCCATCACCAACGGTTGGTCCAACCGGTCGAGAGTGAAGCAACAAAAAATTGCTTTGTTACAAGCAGAAAATAATTTAGACATACAAGAGCAAGCCTTGTTTCAACTGGTGCAGCAACTCGTACAAACCAACAATGCTTTGGTTGCTGAATACGAGCAAAGCAATAAACGAGTTGAATCACAAGGTTTGGCATTTCAAATTGCTCAAAAAAGATATGAGAAAGGACTTATCAATGCATTGGAACTTTTTCAAGCGAAAAACTTATACGGAACGGCACAAAACGAAAATCTGCAAGTACGCCTTCGTCTGAAAGTAAACGAGAGAACCATAGATATTTACAACGGATTGCACATATTAAATATCAACTAAGAAGACCATCATGGATATTCAATTAGAGAAAAAGAAAGGACTTAGACCCAAGCACTACGGTTATATCGCACTAGGCGCGATTGTACTCTTCGCCGGTTGGAAGTTATTGTTCGCAGGAACTACTTCAACCTTCAGAACCGAAAAAGGACGGGTTTCCATTGCAGGAGTGGTGGACGGAAAGTTCGATGATTTCATCACCATAAACGGAAACGTTGCTCCCATCTCCACCATTTATATGGATGCGTACGAAGGGGGTCGTGTCACTGAAAAACTTATTGAAGAAGGCACCATGGTGAAAAAAGGTGATATCATCTTGAAATTGGAAAACATGGCCCTTTATGAACAAATCTTGGCTAGCGAAAGCAACTTGGCCCTTAAGCAAAACGACTTGAGGTCTACAAGATTAAACTTCGATTCGCGTCTGTTGAGCGGAAGACAATCTTTAGCTACAGCCTATTACGACTTGCAACGTTTGGAAAGAAACTACCAGCAAAACGAAGAGTTGTATGCCGAAAAACTGATTTCGAAAGAGGCTTATTTGCTCTCTAAGGAAAACTACGAGTTGGCCCAAAAACAACACGAAATCATTTCGGCCCAGACGGCACAAGACGAGCAGTTGAGCAAAACGTCTTTGGCTGGATTGGATGTCGACTTGCAACGGATGCAAAAAACCCTTTCCATGGTGTATGAGCGTTTGGACCACCTAAACGTAAGAGCCCCCGCAGATGGACAGCTTGGCTTTTTGGATGCTGAAATTGGACAGAACATTACCCAAGGACAACGCATTGGCCAGGTAAACGTGCTAACCGACTTCAAAATCGAAGCTGAAATTGACGAGCACTATATCGACCGTGTAAAGCGTGACCTCTCTGCCAGTTTGGAAAGAAATGGAAATGAGTATCCTTTGCGTGTCAGAAAGGTTTATCCTGAAGTTCGCAACGGACGCTTTCGAATTGACTTGGTCTTTACCGAAAACAAACCAGAGACCATTCGTTCAGGACAGAGCTACAACATCAAATTGCAATTGGGTGCTTCAAACGATGCCTTATTACTACCAAAAGGAGGGTTTTTCCAAAGCACTGGTGGACAATGGGTATTTGTACTGTCACCTGACGGAACCGAAGCAATCAAAAGAAATATAAGAATTGGCAAACAAAATTCCAGATACTATGAAGTTTTGGATGGCCTTCAACCCGGAGAAAAAGTAATAACGAGCAACTACGATAGTTTCGGTACCGCCGAAAGAGTCGTGCTCAAATAAAATTCAATCAAAAATCATGAACAAGTTAGTAGTAATTTATGGTGCAGTACTCATAGCAAGTACCGCCATAGCCGACCAAAGAAAAGGAGAATTCACTGTAGACAACCCCGTGAATGAGACCTCACAGACCTTAGAAAACGACCTGATTCCATTAAACATCAAAGCCGTAACAGAACCAACCATCGAAGACAGCTTTGTGCTTGACCTCAACACCGTTGAATATGTTGAATTTGATGCCATGGAGTTGGATTTTGATACCGCAGATTATCTTCCAGAAGGGTTTGACCCGTACCAAACGTACTTTGATTTGGATACCATTCCTTTTGTAGAAGAAAATGAAACCTTTGCCTTAGGCTTTGACACTGAGCCCTATTTACCTGAAAATTTTGACGCCTATTCAGAAGTTGTTCCGGTAAGCGCTTTGAACTATATCGACGATGAAGATTTCGAATTGGGTTTTGATACTACAGCCTACTTACCCGAAGGTTTTGACCCATTTGAGTTTCATTTAGACCTTTCAACCATTCCTTATATCGAAGACGAAGATGAAATGGTCTGGCCGGCAATCGACTTTGCCGTGTTACGCGCAAGTCAAATCAAAACGAAATAATTAAATCCTTATAAACGAACCATAACTGTCATAAAATGATACAAATACAAAACTTGAAAAAGAGCTTTCGAACCGAAGAAGTGGAAACCCTAGCCTTGAATGGTGTCAACTTTAATGTTGCTGAAGGTGAATTTGTCGCCATCATGGGTCCTTCAGGATGTGGAAAGTCCACTTTGTTGAACATCATCGGAATGCTCGACAACCCTACCGAGGGGAGCTATCAATTCGCTGGGCACGAGGTAAGCGGACTAAAAGAAAGCCAACGGACCCAACTGCGAAAAGGTAACCTTGGGTTCGTTTTCCAAAGTTTTAACCTCATTGACGAGTTGACCGTCTTCGAAAACGTGGAGCTTCCGCTCATTTACTTAAAAATGAACAAAGCAGAGCGTCGCGAAAAAGTAAAAAAAGTATTGGAGCGTATGAAAATCGCCCATAGGGAAAAGCACTTTCCGCAACAGCTTTCGGGTGGACAGCAACAGCGTGTGGCCATAGCCCGTGCCGTGGTTACCACTCCAAAACTGATTCTTGCGGATGAGCCAACTGGTAATTTGGATTCCAAAAACGGAATTGAGGTAATGAACCTTTTGACCGAACTCAACCAAGAAGGTACCACCATCGTAATGGTAACCCACTCCGACCGAGATTCCCACTACGCGCACAGGGTCATCAACCTGTTCGATGGGCAAATCGTGACGGAAAGCCAGAACAAACCCATGGCTACAACCGCTTAAAACCATACTAGAGAGTTTATTCATCAATCAAAAGCAATCAAAAAACGAAAACAATGCTCAAGAGTTATATTCGAATCGCCTGGAGAAACCTTCTGAAAAGGAAGGTTTTTGCCACCATAAATATTCTTGGTCTCGCGTTGGGATTTGGAAGTAGCGTGCTTATCTATCTATTTCTGAACTACCATCTTTCTTTTGACAAATTCCACAACGATTCAGACCGTATTTATCGGTTTGTTACAGACACCCAAAGAGATGATATGGAATACGATGCTTCGGTACCTCCAGCTTTTGGACAAGTGTTCCGGGAGGAGTACGATTATGCCGAAAAGGTAGCCAAAGCCGTGGTGCAAGGAGAACTGGTAATGGATGTAACCCAAACGAACGGAAGCGTTGAAAAGTTTGAAGAAGACATTTTGTTTGTTGAAAACGAGTTTTTTAAGATTTTCAATTTTCCATTACGCAATGGTTCAAATGCCATTGCCTTATCTGAGCCTAATACCGCGGTACTGACCGAAAATATGGCCCAAAAGCTTTTCGGTCGGTCCGATGTGGTTGGTGAAAGCTTTGTTTTGGAAAATGACAAGAGCATCACGATTACAGGGGTGTTGCAAAATCTTCCTTCGACCACCTTCCTTGAAAATGAAATCTTTGTAAGCTTTCAGAATCTTGAAGATTTCTTCCAGTTTGCGGCAGGTCAGTTTTGGGGCGGTATTACTTCCAACTTAACCTGTTATACGCGTTTACGACCCAATCAAGATATTGCTGGCATTGAGAGTGCCCTTACCGAACTGCCCAAAAAACATAGGCCTAATTCCAAAAGTCGTCATACCTATAAGCTACAGCCCTTGGCTGAAATGCATTTTGATTCCCGTTATGGCGGCATAAGCACAGTGCTTTTATGGATTTTCGCTTTGATTGGTTTGTTCTTAATTGGCATTGCCTGCATCAACTTCATCAATATTTCAACTGCGCAATCGTTTTACCGGTCTAAAGAAATTGGGATTCGAAAGGTGTTGGGAAGTTTCAAAAAACACCTTTTCTGGCAGTTTTTGGCCGAGACCTTTGTCATCAGTCTTTTTGCAATTTCGTTAGGCATCGTTTTCGCCTTGACGTTCTTGCCCTCACTGAATGACTTATTTGGTTTGGAGCTCTCCGCGACAGGATTGTTGGAACCCAAGTTCATCCTCTTTTTAGGGGCAGCCCTTTTACTAGTTGCCTTCTTGTCAGGAAGTTATCCTGGAATTCTTCTTTCACGTATTGTTCCGGTTTTGGCATTAAAAGGAAAACTCAATCATAATGACACCGGTGGTTCCGGTGTGCGGAAGGTGTTGGTAATTACGCAGTTTACACTATCTATCATCTTGATTATTGCCACAATAGTTATCTCTCGTCAAATCGACTACGCCTTAACAACGGATTTGGGCTTTGATAAAGATGCTATTGTAATGACTGATATTCCCATGGACATTGAGCCCATACAACTTGATGCCCTTAAAGAACGGTTGGTGCAAATCAATGGAGTAGTTTCCGCCTCTGGGTGTATAAGTAGTCCCGGAGGTTCTGAAAACAATTGGGGCACCAGCGTGAAGTATCATAATCGCCCTGAGCGGGAAGAATTTAGTATTCAGGCCAAATTGGGCGATGAACAATATATAGAGACTTTTGGATTGACCTTGGTTGCCGGGAGAAACTTCTTTAAGGCAGATAGCGTTATGGAGGTCGTGGTAAACGAGAAGTTGGCTGAAAAACTGGGCTTGGCTTCTTCCCAAGAACTTTTGGGCAAAAAGCTTGACGTGAATACTGGCGGAATGCAGGCCAATATTGTTGGGGTTGTGAAGGATTTCCATCACTACGGTTTCCAGAACAAAATAGAGCCTATTGTAATCGCCAATAACATCAACTCTTTTGGAGAGATTGGCATCAAACTGAACACTAGCGATATCAAAACAGTGATTACCCAAATTGACGCGGAATGGTCGAAAACCTTTTCAAACTACTTATTCGACTACCGCTTTTTGGACGAACGGGTAGCTGAGGAATACGAGGCAGAACAACGATACTTGACCTTGGCCAAAGTCTTTTCGGCCTTAGCCATCTTTATTGCTTGCTTAGGACTATATGGGCTGATTCTTTTCTTTGTGGGGCTACGCATCAAAGAAATTGGAATCCGCAAAGTATTGGGAAGTTCCGTGACACAAATCATGAGTCTTTTCAGCAAGGATTTCCTCAAACTTATTCTTATTGCCGGACTCATTGCCTCGCCCATCGCTTGGTACATCATGGATCGCTGGTTGGAAACCTATACATACCGCATTGACATTTCTTGGTGGGTCTTTGTACTTGCCGTGCTCTCCGTAATTGTGATTACCCTGATTACGGTCAGCTATCAAACCATAAAGGCAGCGATAGCCAATCCCATCAAAAGTCTACGAACCGAATAATAAAACAGCAAAATCATGTTACGGAACTATTTAAAAATCGCCTGGAGAAATCTTCAAAAGAACAGAACCTACTCCTTCATCAATATTGGTGGCTTGGCCTTGGGTATTGCCGCTTGTCTTTTGATTTTGCAATACGTCACTTACGAATTCAGTTATGAGGATTTTCATGAAGACCTGTCACAACTGTATCGCATAAAACAAGATCGTTACGACAATGGTGTGTTGACCACTGAATGGGCTGCCGGAGCTTTTGCCGTAGGAAATAAATTCAAAGAAGAAATTCCTGAAATCGAGGAATATGTGAAGGTTTTTGAAGCTGGAGACGTGATGGTGGAGCTAGATAGTGAGATTTTGAAAGTAGAAAATGTCTTCTTCTCCAGCGAAGCGTTTTTCACCATGTTTACCTATCCTTTGCTTAGCGGGGACAAGACCAAAGTACTCTCTGAGCCTTCTACCGCTGCAATATCAGCATCCACTGCAAAAAAGATTTTTGGCACTACTGAGGTTATTGGTAAAACCTTAAACCTAAACCAGCGTCGGAATTA
Organism: uncultured Allomuricauda sp.; assembly: GCA_937899065.1. Taxonomy (GTDB): domain Bacteria; phylum Bacteroidota; class Bacteroidia; order Flavobacteriales; family Flavobacteriaceae; genus Flagellimonas. The sequence continues at coordinate 41,387 of CALBPG010000255.1, read as the reverse complement.
TCGTATTACCGGGGTTTATGAAGATATGCCGGCCAATACCCAATTGAAACCGCAATTGCTCTTGTCTTACATTACCTATCGCGAGCGGATGCTTGAAAACAACAACCAAGACCCTGCTGCAGACCCTGACAATTGGTGGTTTTCAGACGGTTGCCTGACGTATATCAAACTCAGTAAAGATGCAGACCCGAAAGCAGTGGAAGCAAAGTTTGTTCCTATAGTGCAAGAAGAGGCCGGTGAGGAACTCGCCACCTATAACTCCGATGCCAAATACTATTTGCATCCTTTAAAAGACTTGCATCTGTATTCCAACTTTATGGATGAGCCTGGACCTACGGGAGAGGGCGGCACAGTCTATTTGTTGATTGGTATCGCTTTGTTCATTGTTGTCATTGCCTGGGTGAACTACATCAATTTGGCCACAGCACGCGCTTTGGGACGCGCCAAAGAAGTGGGTATTCGCAAAACCATAGGGTCTTTAAGAAAACAACTGGTTTTCCAATTTTTCATGGAATCCTTTCTGTTCAATGGCCTAGCGCTGGTACTCGCTGTTATCATCACCTCGCTTTCCATACCATATTTCAAATCCATCACCGGACAGCAACTCGCGTACGACTTCATTTTCAACACCAGCTTTTGGTTGGGATTGATTGTACTTTTTGTATTAGGAGTTGTTTTGTCGGGAGCATATCCGGCTTTGGTTTTGTCACGCTTTAAGCCAGTGGAAGTCTTAAAAGGAAAAATGACGGGTACAAAGCAAGGTTCTACACTTCGCAAATCATTGGTGGTATTCCAATTTGCGGCATCCTTGTTTTTATTGATTGGCACATTTACCGTGTACCGTCAAATCAATTTCATGAAAGAACAGTCTCTTGGGCTCGCCATCGAACAAACCTTGGTTGTACGTCCACCTATAGTTACGGACTCGACCTATGCCAACAAAATGGCTTCATTCAAACAAGAGCTTCTTAAATATCCCGGTATCCAAACCGTTTCTTCGGCAACTACTGTTCCCGGGCAGCCGGTAGGATGGAACGCAGGAGGTATCCGTTTGGTTTCTCAAACTGAGGCAGAAAGCCAACAATATCGTGTCATCGGTGTAGACTATGATTATCTTTCCCAATTTGAGGTAAAACTCATTGCAGGAGAACCATTTTCAGAAGATTTTGGAGATACCAATGTGGTGATTTTCAATCGCTCTGGAGCTAAGCTTTTGGGCTTTCCCAATCCAGATGAAGCGGTAGGGCAACGTATCGAATTTTGGGGCAACCAGTATACTGTGGTAGGGGTCTCGGAAGACTTTCATCAGGAATCATTGAAAGAAGCTTACGAACCTTTGATTTTCCGCTTAATTCCAGAAGTTGAAGGGTATTATGCCATTAAAACCGATGTGCAAAACGCGAGTAGTGCCTTGTCTTTGGCCCAGAGCAATTGGGAAACATTTTTCCCTGGGAATACTTTCGAGTACTTCTTTTTGGATGACCATTTCAATGCTCAATACGAAGCCGACCAACGCTTCGGAAAGGTATTTGGAATTTTTGCTTCTTTGGCTATCATCGTCGCCTGTTTAGGACTTTTCGGTCTTGCTTCCTTTACCACTTTACAACGAAGAAAGGAAATTGGAGTTCGAAAAGTTTTGGGGGCATCCGTTCAGGGAATTTTAAAACTACTCTACAAAGAGTTTTCCTTGTTGCTATTTTTTGCCTTCATCATCGCTATTCCCGTGGCGTGGTTTACCGTCAACAACTGGCTTTCGAGTTATGCTTTCCACACCAATATGACCTGGGCTTTATTCATTATCCCTTTTGCAACTATAATCATCATAGCGTTTGTAACCATCAGCTTTCAAACCGTACAAGCCTCATTGGCCAATCCAGTAGAAAGTTTACGCACCGAATAACACCAAAAAACAAACCGTCATGCTCAAGAACTATTTCATTATCGCTTGGAGAAACCTTCGTAAAAACAAGGCGTATACTTTTATCAATATCGGAGGGCTGGCCATAGGGCTCGCCGTAGCCTTACTTATAGGGCTATGGGTGAAAGACGAGCTGAGCTATAACAACTATTTTAAAAATCAAGACCGAATCGCCCAAATTTTCCAGCACCAAACTTGGAATGGAAGTACAGGTACAGGTCCGGCCATACCTCGGCCTTTGGAAATGGTACTTCGGGATGAGTACAATGATAATTTCGAACACATTTCTATGAGTTCATGGCAATCTTCCCAATACTTGGAATACAAGGACACTAAAATCCAACGGGAAGGGAATTTTATGCAATCTGGAGGTCCTGCTATCCTTGATTTAAATATCATCGCTGGTGAACTGGATGGGGTGCGCGAATTGAATTCCATTATGCTGGGGGAATCCACCGCAAAAGCACTTTTTGGAGATGAAGATCCCGTTGGAAAGTCCATCAAGGTCAACAGTCAATATGATGCCATGGTAACCGGAGTCTATGAAGACATTCCTTACAATAATTCCTTCAATGATACACAGTTCATAGCCTCCTGGGACAAATATGTATCGCTGTTCCAGTGGGTTCAAAACGCAGAGGATCAATGGGGCAACAATTCATTTCAATTGTTTGTCCAAATCAAGGAAAACACCTCTATGGAAGAGGTAACTAACAGTATTAAAAACGTCAAAAACGCCCACAACGAAGATACTAGAGAGTACAACCCTCAAATGTTCCTTTTTCCAATGAAAGATTGGTATTTGCGAGGTCGTTTTGAAGAGGGTAAAGCTGCAGGGGGAAGAATCACCTATGTCCGCATGTTTGGTGTTATCGGAATCGTGTTGCTGTAATAGGCCTGTATCAACTTTATGAACCTGAGCACTGCTCGTTCTGAGAAATGAGCGTTAGAAGTTGGGGTTCGCAAATCGTTGGGTTCCAAAAGAACCCAGCTTATCGGTCAATTCTTGGGCGAGTCCTTTTTGATTGTCTTGATGGCTTTTATTATTTCCGTTCTCATAGTCTTACTATCCTTAAATGGATTCAATGAACTGGCACGTAAAGAAATTACCTTTCCTTGGTTGAACCCTCTCTTTAGGGTAGTATCCCTTCTGCTCATTGACGTCACAGCTTTGCTTTCAGGAAGCTATCCTGCACTGTATCTCTCCGTATTCAAACCTGTTGAGGTGCTCAAAGGAACCTATACCCGTAATAAGAAAGGCGCTACACCACGGCAGATTTTGGTCATTACCCAGTTTGTGGCTTCTGTGGCTTTTATTATTGGAACTTTGGTAGTCCTGCAGCAAATCAACCACACCAAAAATAGACCTGTTGGGTATAATAAAGAAGGGTTGGTCCAAATCCCAACCTTTAGCACGGATTTTATCGGGAAACAAGATTTGATGCGAGAAGAATTCCTCAATTCTGGCGCTGTGGTTTCCATGGCCACCTCAAGTTCGCCTACGACCCAAATTTGGTCAAACCGTTCTGGATACACTTGGGAAGGAAAACCAGAAGACTTACAAGAAGATTTGGCTTGGACCGAGGTGTCGCCTGAGTATGCCAGTACATTGAACCTTAAAATTCTTGAAGGACGTGATTTCTCCAGAGAGTTCGCAAGTGACTCAAATGCAATTTTGATTAATGAAGCGGCCGTAAAACATATGGGGTTGAAAAATCCTGTCGGAACCATTATTCGCGCCTCTGATGAAGATAATGAGCAAGAGGACAAACTCGTTATTGGAGTGGTACAAGATGTTATCGCACAATCACCGTATGAGCCTGTAAAACAGGGATGGTATGTGTTTGATAAATTTGAAAACTTCAGTTATTTCAATGTTCGTCTCAATCCTGAAAAGAGTGCCAGCGAAAATCTTGCGGTAATCGAAAAAGTCTTTAAAGAACATTTCCCGAACCTACCCTTTGTTTATCAATTCGTTGATGAAGAGTACGGTATTAAATTCAGAGGCGAAGAACGCATTGCCAATTTAGCGGGCATCTTTACCATTCTAGCCATATTAATCAGTTGTTTGGGGCTATTGGGACTAGCTTCCTTCGTAGCCGAGCAACGTACAAAAGAAATTGGCGTTCGAAAAGTATTGGGCGCCTCAATAACCAATGTTTGGCAAATGCTTTCCAAAGACTTTGTACGATTGGTTGTCATCGCTTGCGTTATTGCTATTCCAATTGCATACTTTTTTATGAGCGATTGGCTTAAGGAATATACGTATCGGATAGAACTCTCTTGGCTGACTTTCGTCGGCGCAAGCATAGGTGCACTCATCATCACCTTAATTACCATAAGCTTTCAAGCCATTAGAGCAGCAAAAGCAAATCCCATCAAAAGCTTGCGCACCGAGTAACACAAAAACGAACTATCATGTTAAAGAATTATTTCATCATCGCATGGCGAAACCTCAGTAAAAACAAAGCCTATACCTTCATCAATATTGGCGGGTTAACCTTGGGAATTGCCGTTACGCTCATTATTGGGTTATGGGTGTATGATGAGCTCTCGTATAACGATTACTTTGAATCGAACGACCGTATCGCCCAGGTTTTTCAATCGCAGACTTTCAATGGTAATACCTTTACTACTCCTGCTATTCCGCTTCCGCTGGAACCTGCTTTACGGGATGCGTATATGGACAACTTTGAGTATTTAACGATGGCCTCATGGACCTATTCGCAAACCTTGGAATACAACAACAATACCTTTTCCATATTGGGGAATTACATGCAAGAAGAAGGCCCCAAAATATTGGACCTCAAAATTACCCAAGGTGATAAAAACGGACTTCGTGAACTGAATTCCATCATGATTTCAGAAACTACGGCAGAAATCCTTTTTGGCACCGCAGACCCCATCGGAAAAATATTGACCTTGGATGGCCAACATAAGCTTACCGTCACCTCAGTGTACGAAACAGTTCCGCAGAACAACTCCTTTAGCGACATGCAGTTTATCGTTCCCTGGAAAAAGTATGTGGCAACTCAAGAATGGTTGCAAGAATCCTTAGACAATTGGGGAAATAATTCGTTCCAAATGTTCGTGAAATTAGCAGACAATGTGCCTTTGGAAACTGCTTCAGAGACCATTCGGAATGTAAAGAAAAATGCAGATGAAGAAGTAGAAGAATTCAATCCACAGTTGTTCCTCATGCCTATGAAAGATTGGTACTTGCGTTCCAATTTTGAACAAGGAAAGCAAACTGGAGGTCGTATTAAATACGTATGGCTCTTCACGACGCTAGGGGTCTTTGTTCTGATTTTAGCCTGTATCAACTTTATGAACCTCAGCACGGCGCGGTCCGAAAAAAGAGCAAAAGAAGTTGGCGTGCGCAAAGCAATTGGTTCGCAACGCGGACAATTGGTCAATCAATTTTTAGGCGAATCATTCCTTGTGGTTAGCATTGCTTCGGCCGTCGCCATATTAATCGTGCTTTTATGTATGGACAGCTTCAATGAACTATCTCGAAAAACCATAACTTTTCCTTGGACCAATCCTTTGTTTTGGCTTACTTTCTTAGCTTTCATTGTTTTTACTGCTACCATAGCGGGAAGTTATCCTGCCCTTTTCCTCTCTTCTTTTAATCCTGTGGAAGTACTCAAAGGAACGTTCCGTGCAGGTAAAAAGGCTTCCACCCCGCGTAAGGTATTGGTCATTTTTCAGTTCACGGTTTCGGTTGCTTTTATTATCGGAACAGTGGTGGTAATGCAGCAAATCAATCACGCCAAAAACAGACCTGTTGGCTATGAGCGAAACGGGTTAATTCAAGTTCCCGTCTTTAGTAGTGACTACGATGGAAAATACAATTTGATGCGGGAATTGTTAATTAAATCAGGAGCCGTAGTAGAGATGTCCTCTTCCAGCAGTCCAACCACTCAAATTTGGTCTTCCCGTTCAGGATTCATTTGGGAAGGTAAACCTGAAGGTTTCCAAGAAGATTTTGACTGGACCTATGTATCCGTGGACTTTGCTCGCTCCTTGAATTTAAAAATCGTCGAAGGAAGAGATTTTTCTAGGGATTTTCCGTCAGATTCCCTTGGCGTGCTCGTCAATGAAACGGCTGTAAAATATATGGGACTTACAGACCCTATTGGCAAAATTATTCGCGACGATAGTGAAGAAGACCCAGACCCTCCGATGACCATTATTGGGGTGGTTCAAGACATGGTGGTCCAATCTCCCTACGAACCCACTAGACAAGGCCTATACGTTTACGACAGGGAAGGAGAAGGTTCCTATTATAATTTACGCTTGAATCCGAAGAAAAGTGTTCGAGAGAATCTGGCAATCGTAGAGCGGGTATTTAAAGGAGAATTTCCAGCGTTACCATTTCAATTCGACTTTGTGGATGAAGAATACGGCAACAAGTTTGCGTCAGAAGAGCGTGTAGGAAAGCTATCCGGTATTTTCACCGCATTGGCCATCTTAATCAGTTGTTTAGGGCTCTTTGGATTGACTTCTTTTGTTGCAGAACAACGCACCAAAGAAATTGGGGTTCGCAAGGTTTTGGGCGCCAGTGCTATCAGCGTATGGAATATGCTTTCAAAAGATTTTCTTAAGCTCATCATGATATCGTGCCTTATTGCCATCCCGTTGAGTTTTTACATCATGCATGGTTGGTTACAAGATTATCCCTATCGCATTACGATGCAATGGTGGATATTCTTCTTGGCAGTAGTAGGGGCCATATTCATGACCTTGATTACCGTGAGTTTTCAATCGTTGCGTGCAGCGCGCGCCAATCCCATAAAAAGTTTACGAACGGAGTAGAAAGAATAAAACATTCATCAAAAAAACGAACTATGGCATCTAGTTATCTTAAAATCGCTTGGAGAAATCTAAACAGGAACAAATCCCTTTTTATCATCAATGTGGTGGGGCTTACCTTGGGTATCGCCTCAGTGATTTTAATCAGTTTGTTTGTTCTTGATGAACTCAGTTACGACACCTTCCATGATAAATCAGACAGTATTGCTCGTGTGGTTTTACGAGGGCAGATGGGTGGTGAAATCATAAAAGCAGCTGTGTCGCAGGGCCCCGTAGCGCAAACATTAGTGGACGAGTTTCCAGAGGTAGAAATGGGAACTCGACTTCGACGCATGGGGCATCCGTTAGTGGTCTATCAAAATGAAGGCTATCGCGAAAACCGTTTTGCTTACGTTGATGCCAACTTTTTTGAGGTCTTTTCTTTTGATTTTGTCGAAGGAAATCCGGCTACTGCCCTGACCCAGCCCAATCAAGTTGTGATTACCGAAACCCAAGCGAAAACGTTCTTTGGCAATACCAATCCCATTGGGAAAGTTCTAGACTTAAAGGAATGGGAACAAAAATTCACGGTGAGCGGAGTTGTTGAAGATATTCCCCAAAACTCACATTTGCGATTTGATATGTTTGGGTCCATGCTCGGTTGGGAGCATTCCAAAACGAACAATTGGTTGGAATCGCATTATCATTCCTATGTAGTACTTCGGAATCCTGAAGACCGAATTCCTTTGGAATCCAAATTTCCCGCTGTGCTTGACACCCACATGGGACCACAAATGGTGGAAGCCATGGGGATGTCTTTCGCCGAATTTCAAGAAAAAGGAAATGCTCTAGGCATGTTTTTGCAACCGCTTACAGACATTCATTTGCATTCTGATTTCGCCGAAATGACCAATCTTTCAGAGGGTGGCAATATCAAAACCGTATATGCCTTTTCCATTATCTCTATTTTGATTCTGTTGGTCGCTTGTGTCAACTACGTGGTCTTGGCCACTGCAGGGGCCTCAAAACGCGGAAAGGAAGTCGGTGTAAAAAAAGCCTTAGGCTCCGATAGGGGTCAGTTGATTCGCCAATTTTTATTGGAATCTTTTATAGGGGTCAGCTTAGCTGCGTTGCTTGCCATCGTTTTGGTGTTGATTGCTTTACCTTTCTTCAATACCATATCTGATAAAGCTCTGACGCTTGGTCAGCTCGTTAGCCCACAAAACATCTTGTATCTTCTTGTATTTGTATTGCTAGTGTCGGTATTAGCCGGAAGTTACCCTGCCTTTTTCCTATCCTCATTCAAACCGGTTCAGGCTTTGAAAAACAAGTTGGGAGCCGCAGGAAAAACCAAAAACGTGCGTAGCGGTATGGTAGTTTTCCAATTTGCCGTAGCCATATCCTTGATTATCGCAACCCTAGTGGTAAAACAGCAAATGGATTTTGTGCTGAACAAAAACGTAGGTTTTCAAAAGACTCGTGTTTTGGTACTAAAGGATACTTGGAAATTGGGCGAAAAGGAAAAAGCTTTTAAGAATGAGCTTTTAAAAGATGCGCGCGTAAAATATGTCTCCAATTCAGGATTCTTGCCGGCGGGTCCAACCAGTGACAATATTACCTCGATTTATCCTGAAGACAACTCTGATGCCCTACGTAGAACCACGGTATATCAAATAGACGAAAACTACCTCTCCACGATGGGAATGGAAATTATTCAAGGACGCAATTTTTCCGAGGATTTTGAGGCGGAGAGCAATAAGCTCATCATCAACGAAACCTCAGCCAAAATTCTGGGCTTTGAGGGTAACGCAATAGATAAATTGGTTAGCATGACTTCAGGTAATTCTGCAGACGTAGAAAAATATCGAATTGTCGGCGTGGTAAAGGATTTCCATTTTCAATCCCTTTATAAAGCAGTGGAACCCTTAATCATGGTATACCAACCAAATCCGGGCCTTATCGTCAAAACTGCTACTTCTGATATTGCTGGTCTGCTTCAAACCACTGAAAACCTATGGAACGAATTCAGTCCAGCAGAACCGTTTACTTATGGCCTTTTAGACGATCTCTACAACCAGATAAACGTCAAAGAACAGAAGATGGGGCTTGTCCTTCAAATCTTTACTTTCCTTTCCATTTTAATCGGATGCATGGGCCTATTCGCATTGGCCACCTTTGCTGCCGAACAACGGCTAAAAGAAATCGGTATACGCAAAGTACTTGGCGCTTCCGTAGCGCAGGTACTGCATATGCTTTCCAAAGACTTTCTAAAACTTATTGTGGTGGCCTTCGTGGTGGCTGTCCCCTTGGGTTATTTTCTGACCCAACAATGGCTTCAAGAGTTTGCCTATCGCATTGAAATGCAGTGGTGGGTATTTGGTCTTTCAGGAGTATTGGCCATTATCATTGCCTTATTCACAGTAGGATGGCAAAGTTTCAAAGTGGCCATAATGAACCCCGTAAGTGTTTTAAAAGACGAATAACCAATCAAAAAACAATATCCATGTTCAAGAATTATTTCATCATCGCCTGGCGTAATCTTATCCGCAACAAGACCTTTTCTGTACTCAACATCTTAGGGCTATCCGTTTCCTTTGGTGTTGCGGTGTTACTTTGTTTGGCGGCCTTGTTCGAACTATCGTATGACAGTTTTCATGAAAATGTCGACGATATGTATCAACTCTATTCTAGCGAACAATTCGTCAAGGGACCTGAGGTTTCTTTATCGAACCCGGAACCGATGGCGCAGGTAGTGAAAAACGAAATTCCTGGAGTTCATGACGCGGTTCGCTATTTGGATGATTCTGCCTTGTTGGTGAAAGGGGAAAACAATTTTACGTTGGATGGCGCATGGGTGGACCCAGGTTTCTTTTCCATGTTCACATTTCCCGTAGCGGAAGGTAATCCGCAACCGCTAGCCGAAAAGTCACACGTAGCCATCACCAAAGCAGCAGCAAAGAATGTTTTTGGGGATGCCAAAGTACTGGGTAAAACGATTCAACTGCTCATCGATGGGGAACAAAAGTCGTTTGAAATCACCTCGATTCTGGAAGATTTACCTGAAAATAGCTCTTTGGGTTTTGAATTGGTTATCAATTTTGAAAACCATGTCGAATATGAAAATAGCCTCGGACAATGGAATCAAAAATATCATGAGGTTTACGTGCAACTGGAACCCAATATGTCTCCAGCTACCTTCCACAAAAACTCAGCTGAAGTGATGAAAAAATACTTGGGTGATTCCATCGAAAACACGATTTCCCAAGGTACCCCACCAGATGCCGACGGCAATTATGTGTCATTACGTTTATTGCCCATGTCAGACCGAGAGTCCATGATGGTTAAAGATGGGTTGGTAACAGCCAACCACAATATGGTGTATTTGCTTTTTGGAGTTGCCTTTTTGATTTTGATTATCGCTTGCGTCAATTTCACCAACATGAGTATCGCCAAAAGCGTACAGCGTTTAAAAGAAATTGGGATGCGCAAAACCTTGGGGGCTCCCAAAAAACAACTCTTTGTGCAACTATGGTGCGAAAGCCTTATTATTTTTTTGATATCCGCCTTGTTAGGTATTATTCTAGGCAGGATTTGCTTGGATACGTTTAATACTATTTTTAGAACCCAAGTTTCGTTGGACCAATTTGCCAGCATACCCATGCTGCTCGGTTTTGTGTTTTTCGTTTTGCTTATCACGTTCTTATCGGGTGGCTACCCTGCGATGATCATGTCAAGAATGGGGACCATTCAAGCCTTAAAGGGTAAATGGGATTCCAATGGCAAAAACCGTCTTCGCAATGCTTTAATCGTAGTTCAATTTTGCATTTCAATCTTGTTTATTTCTGGCACCCTGATTTTATGGCAACAGACCAATTATATGAAGAACAAAGACCTTGGGTTCAACAAGGATTTTGTGATTTCTGTGCCTTTGAGTGGAAACGCCAGTTCATACGAATTCATTGAACTTTTCCGTAACGAGCTCATCAACCAACCTGGAATCCTATCGGTAAGTGGGGCAGACGACAATCTTGGGTATGGAGAAGACGGTAGTATCAGCAAAAGCGTTATGGGTTTCGATCATAAAGGAAAAAACGTAAAGACCAATGTGCTTACTGTAGATGCTGACTACGTAAAAACCCTTGATATCAATCTTTTGGAAGGCAGAAGCTTTGACGCCACAAGAGCAGCCGATAGTTTGGCTTTTATCGTGAATGAATCCATGGCGAAGGATTTGGGTGAAGAAAGACCTCTGGAAGCGACCATAATGTTGGATAGCACCCCTTTTAAAATTATTGGCGTGGTAGAAGACTATCACTTTGAAGAGCTAAACAAGAGCATTGAACCCATCACCCTCATAATGAATCCAACCTGGGGACTTTATTATGCCTATGTAAAAGTTGCGCCACGGAATCTTACCAATTCCTATGATTTCATTGAAAAGACATGGAATCGCCTGCAACCTGGAACGGAGCTTCGTGGCTCTTTCTTGAATGAAAATGTAGATAGTACTTTTAGATAGGATAGAGCTCTCACCACAATGATTACGAGTGGTTCGGTCATTGCCATACTGCTAAGTTGTATTGGACTTTTTGCCATCTCATTGTTGGTCGTTTCGCAACGGACGAAGGAAATTGGGATTCGAAGGGTTATTGGTGCTAGTGTTACCTCCATAACGTATCTGTTAACCAAAGACTTCTTGAAGTTGGTTGCCATCGGATTCGTGATTGCCACACCTTTCGCAAAATGGCTTGCTGACGCCTGGCTGGAAGACTATGCATATCGCATTCAGTTATCCCTCTGGCTGTTCCTGCTGCCCGGACTTATTGCATTGTCTGTTGCGCTTATCACTATCGGAGGCAAAACCATAAGTGCAGCAAGACAAAATCCAACGAAAAGTTTACGAACCGAATAAATCAATCATATCACGAGAATTATGCTAAAAAATCACTTAAAAATTGCTTGGAGAAACCTTAGAAAAAACAAAGGCTACGCCCTCATCAACATTGGTGGGTTGGCGTTGGGCTTTGCCATTACTTTACTTATTGGGCTCTGGATATACGATGAGCTATCCTTTAACAAACAGCACTCGTCCTACGACCGTATCGCAGAAGTACTGCAAAATGTTGACTTTGACGGCACCATTGAAACTTGGGAAAGTCAAAATTACCCTTTGGGCGATGCACTACGAACAGAATATGGTACCTATTTCGATGAGGTCGTTATGTCAACCTATCCCAGACGCTCTATTTTCAAGCATGGAGAAACTGTAATTGGAGAACTTGGTTCGTTTATGGAGGAAGGGGCTCCTGCGATACTCGATTTAAAAATGATTCATGGCAATAAGGATAGCTTCGGGGATCCAAACTCCATTTTTTTATCCGCTACCCTAGCGAATTCGATATTTGGAGCGGAAAATCCTTTAGGAAAAAGCCTAATCATGAACAACGAGACTTCGTTAAAGGTTGCCGGTGTTTATGAAGATATGCCTCGTTCTTCCAATTTTCGAGATGAGGCAGGCTATCTCGGCTCTTTGGATTTACTCATGATTGGCGCAGGACCTAATAAAAAGGGATGGCTCAACAATTGGTTGATGGTCTTCGTTAAAATGGCTGAAAATGTAACTGTTGAACAAGCCTCTGCGGCCATTAAAAACGTAAAACTGAACAATGCAGGTGAAAAAGAACTGCAATCCAATCCTCAATTGTTTTTGCATCCGCTTTCCAAATGGCGATTGTATTCCCATTTTGAAAATGGTGTCAGCATTGGTGGTCGAATTACGTACGTCTGGCTTTTTGGTTTTATAGGGGCCTTTGTTCTTTTTTTGGCATCTATCAACTTTATCAATTTAAGTACTGCTCGCTCTCAAAAACGCGCAGAAGAGGTTGGCATTCGAAAGGTTATTGGATCTTCTAAACTTCAATTGGTTCGTCAGTTTTTTATGGAATCCCTTATGGTGGTATTGCTTGCCTTCTTTTTGGCCTTGCTATTAGCGCAGTTAGCCTTGCCTTTATTTAACGAGATTACCCAAAAGGATGTCGGTATCCTTTGGGGGCACCCAATGCTCTGGGTGATGTTTTTGGTTTCCGTAGGATTGGTTGGGATACTCTCTGGACTTTATCCTGCATTCTACCTCTCCAGCTTTTTACCCATAAAAGTATTGAAAGGGTTACCTAAATCAGCAGCAGGTGGCAATGTTCGTTTTCGACAGGCTTTGGTCATTCTACAATTTGTGGTGTCCGTTACTTTGGTTATCGGTACTTTGGTGATTTACCAACAAATCCAACATGTTAAAAACCGATCGCTTGGATATGAGGTTGAAGGCTTGGTCATGGTACCTATGCAGACAGATGAAGTGAAAAAGAATTACGAAGCCTTTCGTAATACCCTCTTGGAAAGTAATGCCTTTCTAGAGATAGCAAGGTCGGAATCTCCTGTTACCAATACCTGGTACAGCGATTTTGACTTCAAATGGAAGGGGAAAGACCCTGGTTTCAGGGATAATATCTTCAGGGGATTGGTCAATCACGAATTCGGCGAAACAATTCAGTGGAGCATTTTGAAAGGACGTGATTTTTCCAAAGCCTACGCGACAGATTCCACGGCTGTGATATTAAATGAAGCTGCTGTAAAATACATGGGCTTCGAAGACCCAATAGGACAAATTATTGAAGCACCTTGGGGAGAAGAACTAACTGTAATTGGAGTGGTGGAAGATATGATTACCCAATCCTTGTACGAATCAAACAAGCAAACCATGTTCCGGTTTGACCAGTACCAACAGGCCAACCTCATGAACATTAAATTGAATCCGAATACCGATGTTACCGAAGCTATGAATCAACTCAGTGCTGTGTACAAACAATTCAATCCCAATACCCCAATGGAGTATACTTTTGCTGAGGACCAATATGCTGAAAAGTTCGCATTTGAAGCACGAGTTGGGAAGCTTTCAGGCATTTTTGCAGGCTTGGCCATATTCATCAGCTGTTTGGGGCTTTTGGGGCTTGCTTCTTTTGTCGCCGAGCGACGCACTAAGGAAATTGGTATTCGAAAAGTACTGGGCGCATCGGTTTCCATGCTTTGGCAAATGCTTTCCAAAGAGTTTATTGGACTCGTATTGTTAGGTAGTGCTTTGGCCATTCCGCTAGCGTCATATATGATGCAACAGTGGCTCAACGACTACGAATACCGAACTGAAATATCTTGGTCCCTCTATGGGTACGCTGCTTTGGGTGCCGTGCTCGTCACTTTGTTGACCGTAAGCGTTCAAACCCTTAGAGCCGCACAAAACAATCCTATTAAAAGTCTTCGGACGGAATAAAAAATACAATTATGCTACTACAACTCAACAACATTTTTAAATGGGTCAACTCAGGCGGTCAAAGAATCTTTTTATTGAAGGATATCAATCTGACCGTGGAAGAGGGAGAATTCATCTCCATTATGGGGCCTTCAGGCTCTGGAAAATCTACCTTGCTCTACTTGCTGGGCATGTTGGATGGTTTTGATGAAGGGGAATATCATTTCTTGGAAGAACCAGTACATACCATGAAAGAAAAACACCGCTCCAACCTTTATAAGGAATACATCGGTTTTGTTTTTCAATCGTATCATCTTTTGGACGAACTAACCGTTTGGGAAAACCTCGAAATGCCGTTGCTCTACAAAAAGATAGGCAGCGCTGAACGAAAAGCCAAGGTAGCGGATATGCTAGACCGTTTTAATATTGTGGCGAAAAAAGACTTGTTCCCACCACAACTTAGTGGCGGACAGCAACAGCTTGTCGGTGTGGCTCGGGCTTTGATTTCCAACCCCAAATTGATTTTGGCCGATGAGCCAACTGGAAACCTCAATTCCAAACAAGGTGAGGAAATCATGGAGCTTTTTAAACAATTAAATTCCGAGGGGGTCACCATCATACAAGTGACCCACTCTGAGAAAAATGCTTCTTACGCTTCAAGGGTGATTAATCTGTTGGATGGGCGGATGATTTAAAAAATGATAGTAGTACTCGGTCTCAAGTATGAGTAGTAGCGGGTTTTACTCACAAACCTTTCGGTTTGTCACTTAATCCGCTATTACTTATACTCCATTATCACCATTCAAATTCGCAATGTTCCTTTCAGGACAATTTGAGCTTTGCTTCTTATCGTCATATACTTCTCATCCAATAATTCGACTTCCATAAATCCAGTTCTTTCTGAACATTGGAACGAGTTCATTTTTGACTTATTCAATTTCTTTCCCCAATATTTTGACAGAAAAGTGTGTGTTCCACCGGTTACGGGGTCTTCATTGGTTCCGCTCCAGGGCCAAAAATATCTGGATTCAAAGTCAAAATTCTCTTTTGGTGAAAGTGCTGTCACCAATACACCGTTAATCTCACTATGAGACTTTTTTAACTTGTCAAAATCAGGTGTTAGGTTTTTCAATACTTCTGCACTCTGAATTTCAAGTAGTAAGATTTTGGTTTCGGCATTGTATACGCTATTGCTCACTTCCTTAACTCCAAGCGCTACCAGTAATTCAAAAGGTACTTCTTTAGAAACTGTATCATAAATTGGAAATCCCATTTTAATGAATTCCTCATTACGTTCAATGGGTAGTTTTAGGTTCTGAATGTTTACAAAAGCGAGTGAATTTTGTCCGTTTCTTTCAAAAAGAACTTTTGAAGAAGCAAGCGTAGCATGTCCACATAACGGTATTTCCATTACCGGTGAAAAGAACCGTATCGGATATTCATTGTTCTCATTTAGCACTCCGATGAATGCCGTTTCCGATAGTCCCAATTCTTTTGCGATGGAAAGCATTTCCACATCAGACAGTTCATTCTTTAAAATACAGACCCCTGCGGGATTTCCTTTAAAAGGTTCGTCTGTAAAGGAATCAACGATATAGGTTTCTATTTCCTTCATTCTTGATGGCTTGGTTCTCATGAGTGTTGACAATACCCAAACACGTTCGGCACGCCTAAGTGAAGTTCGGGAATTTCCGGTAAAGTCGACAAGCTAATTCGGAGATATTCAGCATGGATTGGGAAATTGAAGATTATGAAACTAATCTCTCCGTCTTCTGCAAACAGCCCTTAAAACTACGTTGTTTTTATTCTGGCAATTCGCCCAACTTGTTCCCAACAAGACTTCCCAAAGCAACACCCATTCCGCCCAACCGAACTCCACAAAATACATTTTGTGAAAGTGTTTTGACAATAGGCTTCTTTTGTGTGCCTACGCCCATAATACCGCTCCAACGTTGTGCAACGTTAACGGGCTGTTTGGGTAGGATTACATCTCTTAGCAGTTGGTCTAGTGCGTCTTGAATGATGGGGGTAGTATCCATTTTTGTCGTTTCTTCAGCCTTGAAATCCAAGTTCCGCCCACCTCCAAGGAGGATTCGATTGTCGATATTCCTGAAATAATAATATCCTTCATCCAAATGAAAAGTGCCTTGAATAGGCAGATCGGGTATAGGTTCAGTTACCAAGACTTGGGCGCGTGCAGGTTGTACTTTGATTTCGGGAAGCAATGAGCTTGCAAAACCATTATTGGCGATACATGCTTTTTTGGTTTCAAAAGTAAATCCTTCACATGCTACCGTAGCAGATTGTCCATGGTCTTCGCATGCTTTGACTTCAATTCCAATTAAAATTCGGATGTTGGCACGAAAGCAGTTCTGAATGAGTGCGGCCATCATACCACCTGTATCAATCTGCCCTTCTAAGGTATGCGAGATGTATTTGGAATATACTCCTTGAAAAGCAAAGCGATTTGGGGTAATCTCAAATGGAGGTTTCTGAAAAACCACCCCCAAAAGCTGGTTTAGATAAGAAACCTGCTGCAAACATTTTTCTCGTAAGGCTTCATCCTTTTCGAGAAATACCTCATGCCCCATATGTTGTTCATATCCCAAAGCATCATCTCCCAACAGCTTTCTAAGCTTCTGAATCCCGTCATAACGTTGTTTTACCAGTTCGATGACCTCTTCTTCCGAATGGGTTTGTAGGTCCGATAGTACTTCGGAAACGCTTCCAAAACAAGCAAAACCGGCATTTTTGGTGCTAGCACCGTTCGGCAAGACACCTCTTTCCAGTACCAAAATTTTACTTTTTGGATAGCGTTCTCGCAATCGCAAAGCACAAGAAAGGCCCACGAGACCACTACCCACTATGGTAAAGTCGATTCCAGAAAACCAGGTTTTATGTTCCCAATAACTAAACGTCAAAACACAAAAAACCCCGATTTGCATCGGGGTATATTTTAATATTGATATTTTTCGCTGATTTCAAAATCCTCCATGAATTTGGTAGTGTAATTCCCTGCCAAATAATCCGGATGGTCCATCAATTGTCTGTGGAACGGAATGGTGGTTTTGATACCTTCAATCACGAACTCATCCAAAGCCCTACGCATCTTGTTGATCGCTTCTTCGCGCGTTTGTGCGGTGGTAATCAACTTCGCAATCATTGAATCGTAATTCGGCGGAATTTTATATCCGCTGTACACGTGGGTATCCAAACGAACGCCATGTCCTCCTGGTGTGTGCAATGTGGTAATTACCCCAGGCGAAGGTCTAAAATCATTGTAAGGGTCTTCGGCGTTAATTCGACACTCAATGGAGCACAGTTTGGGAACGTAATTTTTCCCAGAGATAGGAACACCTCCAGCAACCAAAATTTGTTCGCGAATCAAATCATAATCAATAACCTGCTCCGTAATTGGGTGTTCTACCTGAATACGGGTATTCATTTCCATAAAGTAGAAATTACGGTGCTTATCGACCAAAAATTCTACGGTTCCCGCACCTTCATACTTGATGTACTCTGCTGCCTTTACTGCCGCTGCGCCCATCTCTTCACGGAGTTTGTCGGTCATGAAAGGAGAAGGCGTCTCTTCGGTCAATTTTTGGTGACGTCGTTGTACCGAACAATCCCTTTCGGAAAGGTGACAAGCTTTGCCATACTGGTCTCCTACCACTTGAATTTCTATGTGACGGGGTTCTTCAATGAGTTTTTCCATGTACATTCCCCCATTGCCAAAGGCTGCAGTTGCTTCTTGGACGGCACTTTCGAAATTACCCTGCAATTCTTCTTCACTCCAAATCGCACGCATTCCTTTTCCGCCCCCTCCCGCGGTGGCTTTTATCATTACAGGATAGCCCATTTTCTTGGCTTCCTTTTTTGCGTGGTCAGCATCCTTAAGCAAACCTTCTGAGCCAGGAATGGTTGGTACACCTGCTTTCTTCATGGTTTCCTTGGCGGTAGCCTTATCCCCCATTTTATCGATTTGCTCACCAGACGCGCCGATAAACTTAATCTCGTGCTCCGCGCAAATCTTGGAGAACTTGGAGTTTTCCGAAAGAAACCCATAGCCTGGGTGAATGGCATCAGCATTGGTGATTTCTGCTGCCGCTATAATATTTGGAATCTTCAAATAGGATTCGCTACTGGGAGCTGGACCAATGCAAACGGCTTCATCCGCAAAACGAACATGAAGGCTTTCTTCATCGGCTTTTGAATAAACCGCTACGGTCTTAATGCCCATTTCCTTGCACGTTCTGATAATACGAAGTGCGATTTCCCCTCTGTTGGCAATCAATATTTTTTTGAACATAACTTCCGGTTTAAAAATTCAAATTCCAAGCGCCAAATTCCAAGCTTTTGTTTTGGATTTGGGATTTGAATATTGAAATTTCTAACTAGGATCTACCAAGAATAGCGGTTGGTCAAATTCCACTGGAGAAGAATCTTCAACCAAGACTTTTACGATTTTACCCGAAACCTCTGATTCGATATCATTGAAAAGTTTCATGGCTTCAATCACACAAAGCACATCGCCCTGATTGATAGTACTGCCCACTTCTACAAAAACCGGCTTGTCGGGAGAAGGTTTACGATAAAATGTACCTATAATAGGCGATTTTATGGTAATGTATTTTGAATCCTCTTCCGCCGGAGCTGGAGTTTCGGCGGCAGGTGGAGTTGCTGCTGGGGCCGGGGCAGTAGGCGTTGCCGCTACTGGTGCCGCTGGAGCTGCTGCCATTGGGATTTGCTGTACGATGGTGGTCTCAGGAGCTGATACTCCAGAACCTGTTCTAATGGTGATTTTTACATCTTCCATCTCTAGCTTCACCTCGCTCGCACCGGATTTGGCGACGAACTTGATTAAACTTTGAATTTCCTTAATATCCATTTGAAGGGTTTTAGTTAGTTGTGCTTTTAAGAATTATAGGCCCATTTCAAATAAATGGCACCCCAAGTGAATCCGCCACCAAAGGCAGCGAAGATAAGGTTGTCTCCTTTTTTGAGCTTGCTTTCATAATCATTCAAAAGCAAGGGTAACGTGGCAGATGTAGTGTTGCCATACTTATGAATGTTCATCATCACCTTTTCATCCGATAGGCCCATTCGTTTGGCAGTAGCATCAATAATACGCTTATTGGCCTGATGCGGTACCAACCACTGTACATCATCATGGATTAGTTCATTACGGTCCATGACCATCTTTGAAACATCGGCCATGTTCGATACGGCAAACTTGAAAACAGATTTTCCATCTTGTTGCACATAGTGCTGTTTGTTCGCTACCGTCTCTGCACTCGGAGGTAAAATGGATCCACCAGCTTCTATTTTCAAGAATTGACGTCCAATACCATCTGACCGTAAATGTTCATCCTGCAACCCCAAACCTTCTTCGTTAGGTTCAAAAAGGGCTGCGCCCGCGCCATCTCCAAAAATGATACAGGTGGTGCGGTCGGTGTAATCAATAATTGAAGACATTTTGTCGGCGCCAATCAGCAATACTTTCTTGTATCGTCCTGATTCGATATAACTCGCCGCCGTAGACATGCCATAGAGAAAACTGGAACAGGCCGCCTGCAAATCATATGCAAAAGCGTTCACAGCACCAATTTCGGAGGCCACATAAGCCGCGGTAGCCGCAACAGGTAAATCAGGTGTGGCCGTAGCCACTAAAACAAAGTCAATTTCTTTGGGGTCTAATCCTCTTTTTTGGAGGAGGTCTTCTGCCGCTTTTATCGCCATAAACGACGTTCCGGCATTTTCTTCTTTGAGAATTCTACGTTCCTTGATACCCGTTCGCGTAGTAATCCATTCATCATTGGTGTCGACCATGGTCTCCAAAATCGCATTGGATAAAACATAGTCGGGTAGGTATGCTCCCACAGCGGTGATTGCTGCTTTCGTTTTTTTCATACTAGTGCCTTTTTTTGTCAAAAACGTTGAAATTTGACCAAAAAGTGATGAAAATTAGTCAATTTCTTCGAATATTGAGCTAAAACCAGTTGGTTTTTACATTTGGGTTTTCTCCATAAAAAAACTCCCGTGTTCTAAAACGGGAGTTCCATGAATGCTTTGCGCTAAACTTAGGCCGCAGATTCTTCTTCAGTTTTGTCTACCAAAACTTGGCCGCGGTAATACAATTTACCTTCGTGCCAGTGTGCACGGTGGTACAAATGCATTTCGCCCGTGGTTGAATCCTTGGCGATAGTAGGCATGCTAGCTTTGTAATGCGTTCTTCTTTTATCCCTGCGGGTTTTTGAAGTTTTTCTTTTAGGATGTGCCATTGTTTCCTATTTGTCCGTTAATAATTTTTTCAAATCATCCCATCTGGGATCGTTATCTTCTGAGGATGTTTTTTCCTCTTTGGGTTGTAATTCATTCAACTTGTCCAATACTTTCGATTTCAAACTACCGTCCAAAACGCCTGGATGCACCTTCTTTTGAGGAACTGCCAAAACCGACATTTCATATACGTATTGCGCAATATTGAGTTGATGTTCTCCGTGGGGCAGAATTAAAATTTCATCATTTTCATCGTCATAAAACTCCCCAAACTTGACTACCAATTTTAAATCTCCTTCAATGGATAAGTCGAAAGGCTCCCCCGTAACATCACAATCGACATTGACTGTTCCGGTGGTGCGCAATTCCAACTCCATCATATTGGACATCTTGTTCAAAACCGCCTCATTTTGCAAGGTGGTGCTATTGAACTCTTGGTATCCGAAAGCATCAAAGAACGTATTGTCCACGACAAAACCATACTCGTGTTTTCCTTGTTTCAAACCTGAAAAAGGAATGGTGAATTCCTTTAGCTCATTCTTCATGGTCCACTGGTGGTTTTAACCGCTTTGCCTTTAAGGCGGGTGCAAAGATACTATTTATTTAAAAACGTGCAATTTGTAAACTGTATTTCGCACAAAATTGGCTCGTTATTTTTTGGTTCTTTGTTTTTGGAGCGGATTCTGGGTCAACTCCCTGTATTCTTTTCGTTGTTTGAAAATCTTCAGGGCAGAAAAAACCGCTTCTTTGAACGAACTAGGGTCGGCCACTCCTTTGCCTGCGATTTCGTAAGCTGTTCCATGGTCAGGTGAGGTCCGAACCTTGCTCAACCCTGCCGTATAATTTACTCCTTTGCCGAACGAAAGGGTTTTAAAAGGAATCAGCCCTTGGTCGTGATACGCGGCTAGAATCGCATCAAAACTTTTGAAATTATTGGAGCCGAAAAAACTATCTGCCGAATATGGGCCGTACACCAGAGACCCTTCTTCAAAAAGCGCTTCTACAACCGGTTTCAGAATTTTGTCGTCTTCTTCACCTATCGTTCCATTGTCTCCGCTATGCGGATTTATACCCAATAATGCGATTTTTGGCTTACGAATACCAAAATCCATTCTCAAGGATTGTTCAATGGTCTTTACCTTTTCCCGAATCAGTTTTGGAGTGATGCTTTGTGCCACTTCTTTTACAGCGATATGATCGGTAAGCAAACCTACCTTCAAGCTATCCGTTATCATGAACATCAAACTATCTCCTTCCAATTCTTGATTCAAGTAATCAGTATGCCCAGGAAAAGTGAAGGTTTCAGATTGCACATTGTTCTTATTGATAGGTGCCGTAACCAAAAGGTCTACATGATTCTGCTTAAGTGACTTGACAGCAGCTGTCAGTGATTCAATGGCATAGGCTCCTGCCTCTGAAGTAGCCTGTCCAAAATCCAGTTTTGGATCGTTTTTCGAAATGTTGACCACATTTACTTTTCCGTCCAAGGCCTGAGAAGGTTCTTTCACGCCGTTGAATCGTATATCAATCCCCAAATGGTTTTTTTGTGAGGATATCATTTTATTGGAAGCAAAAATGACCGGGGTACAAAAGTCAAGCATTCGCGAATCTTCAAAGGTTTTTAGCGCTACTTCACACCCAATTCCATTAGGGTCGCCAATGGAAATGCCCAACCTTATTTTTTCCTTTTCTTTCATATGGTGTAGTCGCCCAGTAATGGCTAATTTTATCCTGTAAAATTACTCAATTAAAAAACACATGTTCACAGGAATCATCGAGACTTTGGGAAGGGTTGAAAAACTAGAGAAAGAGCAATCGAATCTGCACGTTACTATTGCGACACCCTTGGCCAAGGAACTCAAAGTAGACCAAAGTGTTTCCCATAATGGAGTTTGCTTAACGGTAGTTGAGCAAAATGAGGATTCATATACCGTTACCGCTATTGAGGAAACCTTGAATAAAACCAATCTGGGAACTTGGTCCGAAGGAGACTTGGTGAATTTGGAGAGGGGAATGCAACTTGGCGCTCGACTGGATGGCCATATTGTTCAAGGTCACGTGGATCTGACGGCCCGTTGCACGGCTATTGCAGAAGTGGATGGAAGTTGGTCTTTTACATTTGAATACGACCCCGGTCTCAGTCAGGTAACCATTGAAAAAGGTTCTATAACTGTTGATGGCGTAAGCTTGACGGTGGTGGATTCTAAAAACAATGGATTTAGTGTTGCCATTATCCCATACACTTATGAAAACACCTGTTTCAAAACCTATAAAGTAGGTTCAGTAGTGAACTTGGAGTTTGATGTTATCGGAAAGTACGTAGCGCGACTATTAGAACTTCGAGCATAGAAAGGAAAGGTTGGCCAACAATTACCAAAAAAATGGTCATTCTTTACAAAGGTACCCCCTGGAACAATTCGGTTTCCTATATCAGAAAACGTCTTTCATTTTTCGCCATACCCTTTGCAGGGCGATTGCGGAAACCAAAACCACAAAGGTTAATATAGCCGCCAATCCGTAATTGCCATAAATCCAGTTTCCGGTGGCAAAAAGGCTACCATAGACTAATACTGTACCAATCAGCATGGCCATAACTCCTGAAGGTACCGACCATTTTTGGTTATCTGTGATATTTGCTTCTTTTCTGATTTTAGCCCAGCCTGGCCCTCCAGGTTGTGTTTTTTCATAGAATTTTTTCAAGGTCTCCTTGCTTTCTGGTTTTGTGACATAAGTAATTACGAGCCAAACGGTGGTTGTTAATAGCACTACCAATAGAAATTTGCTCCAAGACGGAAATGGAGCACCTTCCGCCAAAAAAAGAGCGTCTTCATATTGCCAAAAAAGTAAAGAAATAAATCCTGAAAAAAACATGGCAACAATCTCACTCCAAGCATTGATGCGCCACCAAAACCAGCGCAAAATAAAAATCAGACCTGTGCCAGCACCAAACATGATAATAATATCAAAAAGCTGCACGGCATTGGTCAGCGCCAAAGCGAACAGAGCGCTAAGCACCATGAGCACCACAGTTGTAATTCGCCCTACGTTAACGAGTTCCTTCTCTGTAGCCTTTTTGTTTATCTGTTGCTTATAAAAATCATTGACCACGTAGGAGGAACCCCAATTCAGGTGGGTGGAAATGGTTGACATGTATGCAGCTCCCAAGGAAGCCAAGACAATGCCGAGTAATCCTGATGTGAGTTTGGTCAGCATGTCAGAATAGGCCAAATCATGCCCCAATTTACTTTCTTCAATATTGGGAAAAGCTTGCCGAATACTTTCCAAATCGGGAAATACCACTAAGGAAGCCAAAGCAACCAATATCCAGGGCCACGGACGGAGCGCATAGTGCAGAATGTTAAAGAAAAAAGTGGCGCCTACAGCATGGTTTTCATTTTTTGCCGCCAACATCCGTTGCGCGATGTAGCCACCACCTCCAGGTTCTCCGCCTGGATACCAAGAACTCCACCACTGCACCGCAATGGGAACGATAAATACCGTCACTAAAGCCTCTGTATCCGAAAAATCCGGGAGTATGGACATCTTGCTTTTGACCAAGTCATTTTCCAAAATATTGGATAATCCCCCAACCTCAGGAATATTGACCAAATAAATAGCACCTCCGATAGCCCCAGCCATCGCCAGAAAAAAGAGTACAAAATCAGTATACACTACACCACGGAAACCTCCAATAGCACTAAAAATCATGGTAATCGAACCGGCTACCAAAACAGTGGTAAGTGGAGATATGCCTAACATCACCTGCCCGATTTTAATAGCGGCCAAGGTTACCGCAGACATCGCCATGACATTGAAAATAATACCTAAATACAAAGACCGAAAACCTCTTAAAAATGCAGCAGGTTTTCCGCCGTATCTCAATTCATAGAATTCCATATCAGTGGCCACATTTGATTTACGCCATAGTTTGGCGTAGACAAAAACGGTCAACAATCCGGTTAATAGAAATGCCCACCAACCCCAATTGCCAGATACCCCGTCGGTACGGACAAAATCCGTGACGAGATTTGGCGTGTCTGTTGAAAATGTGGTGGCCACCATGGAGCACCCCAAAAGCCACCAGGGCATGTTTCGACCCGATAAGAAATATTCTGTGGTGTTAGCGCCTGATTTTTTGGAAACATAGAACCCGATGCCGAGTACCAGTGCGAAAAAACCAAAAATTATGGCGTAATCAAGAGTTTGGAGGTCCATATCTATCAGTTGGTTGTGTTTAAAGATAGTATTTTTGACTGTTCTATTTTTTCAAATGTCCCTAGCCATACTGCTTTCTTTAGAACCTTTGGAGACTTGGTTTCCTTTCCTTTTCGCTGGATTCGCGGCTTTTCTTATGGGCCTTTCCAAAGCAGGATTGAAGGGACTCTCTATTTTTAATGTAACCCTTATGGCTTTGGCTTTCGGTGCAAAAAGCTCCACTGGCCTCATTATGCCCCTTTTACTGATTGGCGATATTTTCGCGGTTATCTTTTACGGAAAGTATACCCAATGGCGCTTGATTTTAAGGTTTTTGCCTTATATGGTTTTCGGGATTTTAATTGGGGTTTTTTTAGGAGAAGATATGCCAGAATCAATTTTTAAGCCCGTTATGGTCTCCGTCATTCTTTTGAGTTTGGGTATTTTGATTTGGTGGGACCAGAAAAAGAACAAAAGTGTTCCTACACATTGGTCATTCACCGGAGGGCTGGGTATTCTCGCTGGAATCTGCACCATGATGGGTAATTTGGCCGGTGCCATGACCAATATATATTTCTTCGCCCTACGCCTACCCAAAAATGAATTTGTAGGTACGGCAGCATGGTTGTTTTTTATTACCAACTTTTTCAAATTGCCTTTTCATATTTGGGTGTGGAAAACTATCTCAGTTGAAACTTTATGGATTGACTTGAAGCTATTTCCCATAATGGTTTTGGGACTTTTTTCTGGATTAGTTTTAGTCAAAAAAATCAATGAAAAGAACTACAAGCGATTCATTTTGGTGGTGACAGCGTTTGGCGCATTGGTGTTCTTGTTGCGGTAAAAATGGCATTTCTATCTTTACTAGTATTTGATTAGTATCTTACCTCAACGAAATGCAACACCATTAGTTTTTATCTAACCCTCATACAAAACCAAACGGATATCACCCTTTTTTATGGATGGTGGCAGTTTTCAGTTTGTCTTTTCGCGTTTTTGGGATTGTTGGCCATTTGGTATCACATTGGTAAAAAACAAAATGATTTTGGCCAAGTTTGGTTGGCCTTGTCCATTTTAAGTTGGGCCTTTTCGGGCTTGGTGGAAATCATCCCTTGGGAAAACATCTCATCTTTTCCCTCCCTAAAAGAAGGCCTTCGCAGTGTTTTTTCCTTGTTGAACAGCTGGTTCATTCTTTTGGCATTGCCTTGGTTTCGCTACCTGCCCAAAGCTTTTGCGTCCCTTATCAAATCCAAATATTGGTCTTATGTGATTGGGGTTCCTTTTGTTTTTGCCTTGATTCCTACCATACGTAGAATGTTTTCCCAAGAAATTAGTGTTGGAATTACCGAACTGGATGTGTACTACGCCCTGCTTACCTTGGTCTTTCTGGGTTTTGTTTTGTGGGAGTCTTTCACCCGACGTAGGCTTCCCTTACTTGGAGTGCTCTCGTTGATAACGGTTGTAGTTACCTTGATTGCCCAAGTTTTCAAGCTTTTTGATGACACCTTGAACCTTCTGTTGTTTTCTGCTATTTTCAAAACGGCGCTTATCATGTTGTTCTTCGCATTGGCGTTGAGTTGGGTTAAAGAATTGACCGAAACCATCATACCCGGACCAGGCCAGTTGCAATTGCATTTTATAAAATCAACTCAAAATTCAACCACTAAGAAGATAATTCTGCTGAAGGGTTTTCCAGGAAATGACACACGACAAGCCGAGTTGACCCCTGCATTGCACAAGCTGCTTCGTGTTTTTGCGGAACGAAAATTCTCTTCAGAAGAAGGGTGGTTGGAGATTAAACCCAAGGGATTTGAATCTTCAAAAAAATACGACATCAACGATTACAATGAAATCAAACGATTGATTGGTTGTTTGTTGGATGGCGTTTATGGAAAGGACAATTGGGCCAGAGAAATCCATTTTGATGCTTTTAAAAATGCCCTTTTTGAAATGTCGGAAAACCGCGAGCGAAAAATTAGGCTGCTCCTTCCCAAAAGCAATATCGTCTTGAATCCATAGGAAATTCAAGGGGTTCTGTACCTCTATACTTTCTGACATTTCCATATTCCTTCCGACAAATTCCCATATTTTCAATAGGGCCATGGAAATTTCGGGAAAACATCTGTCATGTGGATTCCATTCATTTTCCAATTCATTACGCTTTTTCTGTCTTCTGTTTTTTTGGTTGCTTCCTCCGAGGGATTGGACCAACGTATCAATGATGCTTTCATGCCCTTCGCGGAAGCTTGGGAACAATTGATTCTTTCCGAAGTACCTCTTTTTGGCCAGCGCATCCCTGTTGTGCTTATCATTTTATTGACCGGGGCTTTGCTGTTTACCATTTACTTCGGCTTTGTGAACATTCGACATTTTGGTACTGCACTCAAGGTCGTTCGCGGCGATTTTGATGCTGTGGAAAAAAGTCATGCCGAAGCAGAAGGCATAAGTTCTGGCGAGGTCAATCATTTTCAAGCCTTGACGACGGCCGTTTCTGGAACCGTAGGTCTTGGCAATATTGCTATGGTTGCAGTGGCCATCTCCATTGGAGGGCCTGGGGCTACTTTTTGGATGATTCTTGCAGGAATATTGGGGATGTCATCCAAGTTTGTCGAGTGTACCTTGGGAGTTGCGTACCGAGATGTGGATGCCAACGGAACCGTTTTCGGAGGCCCCATGTACTACTTATCAAAAGGGCTCAAGGAAATAGGATTTTCAAGATTGGGGAAAGTGTTGGCTATAACTTTCGCCATTCTTTGCGTTGGAGCATCTTTCGGGGGAGGGAACGCTTTTCAGAGCAATCAAGCTGCTGCACAAATTATCGAGCGCTTCGATATCACTGGTCCGGCCGCCGGGACCCTAATCGGAGTCATTTTTGCAATACTTTCTGGAATTGTCATTATTGGAGGTATCAAACGAATCGCGAAGGTTACGGAAAAGGTGGTTCCGTTTATGGCCATTCTTTATGTTGGGGCGGCATTGTTCATTATTTTCTCCAAAATCCATTTGATAGGAGATGTGTTCTCCGAAATCATAACGGATGCGTTTACGCCAAAGGCGACTATTGTGGGTGGGTTTATCGGAGTGATGATTCAAGGGTTTCGCCGAGCAGCTTTTTCCAATGAAGCGGGCGCGGGGTCAGCGGCCATTGCACACTCAGCGGTTCAAACACAATTCCCAGCTTCGGAAGGTTTGGTTGGACTTTTGGAGCCTTTTATCGACACTGTTGTGGTATGTACCATCACAGCCATTGTAATTGTTCTTTTCAATCAAGAAGGCGCTTTTGTGTATGGAGATGTCATCAATGGACAAGTACTTATGAGCGATGGCAGCAGATTGGGAGGCGTCAACATCACTTCTTTGGCTTTTGAAAACTCTATTACTGGTGCATCTTACTTATTAGTTGTAGCGGTATGCCTCTTTGCCTTTTCAACTATCCTATCGTGGTCTTATTATGGATTACAGTCGTGGCAATACCTGTTCGGCCGTGGTAAATTCAGTGGTCTCACCTATAAGATTATCTTTCTTTGTTTTACGGTGATGGGGGCGGCCATTACTTTGGACGCGGTCATTAAATTCTCCGATGCCATGATTCTTGCATTGGTGTTTCCCAATATGATTGGATTATTCTTTTTGTTTCCAAAAGTAAAGGTTGAGTTCAAACGCTATCTCAAGCTCATTTCATGATTCGCAAATGAGTACGTCGCCTCAAAGTACAATAAGCAATCCAACGTAAAGGGTGGTTGTAGCAGCCATAAGCCAATAGGTGAAAAATTCAAAGTTTTCGAAAATTCGTTTCACTTTTGTTTTTTCTTCCTCGATTTTGAGGGACCGGGATTTGGGGGAACTGGTCTTCATTTGTCTAGATGATTTGTACATAAATCAAGATGAACTGCACAATTCCCGATAATCATCACTTTTTTTCGATGAAATGCATCGCCATCCAACGGAGTTTTTAACACTACTTTTCTGCTAACTTCTTGATTAAAAATCTTTTGGCCTTCGATTGGAAGGTGTGCGTAGTTCAACGAAAATTTTCAATGAAAACCGTTTTAGTACGTTATGAATTTGATGTCCCGTCCCAGCCCCCATCCCAAATCCCAAATCTTTGCGTATGAAAAACAACTACCTATGCGTTTTTGTCCTACTCCCTTTTTTGAGTTTTGCACAGACCCAGAAACTCACATTAGACCTTCAGGATGATTTTCGGTACATCAGTGCACCTCCCGGGGTAACACTCTATATGGTCTCCAGCAACCGAAATCAACTTGTGGTATCAGGTAAAGCGATTTATACCGTAACCACCGAAGTGGACAAGGAAGTGTTGTCATTTCAAATCGAAACCTCAAACGGACCCTATTTTGGCCCCGTGGTCTTGTTTTATGATGAAAAAGATCATCGCTTGGAGCCAATCTTCACCAACTATGAACATTTGAGCGTGCCTAAAAAGGGAAGGTTGTAGCCGCTTAGTTGCAAAACATAGGTGCTCCCTCGTCTAAGGGTTGATTCCTTCCGAAAGGAAAACGGTTTAATTCGTTACCTTAGGTATTGTATGTTTTCTGGTAATCGAATACCATATGTTTTGAGACCACAGGAGTATTGTTTTTTAAGAAAACATGATACTTCCAATGCATTTACACTTCTTCTACTCCTCTTATGTTTCCTATTGGTGTTTCAGGGATTGCACGCACAATCTGGCCATCATTCCATAGATATTGAGCACATTCAATCCGACTCTCTTTTTCAGAGTTCACAGCGCATACATGTCCTTACCTTAAAAGGAAATTGGAGAAAGCACCTGAACATCGGTATTTTTCAACCTAAGCAAGGTCTATCAAAGACTAGTGAAATCGGGTTAGCCAATGATGCCGTAGCGGCCATCAATGGAAGTTTTTTCAACCGAAAATCAGAGACTGGGGTCGTTTATTTAGAAAGTGAAGGGGTTCCTTTAGCTCAAACCGTTTCAGGAGACCTTGATTTTTTGCAAAATGGAGCCATACGCATTACCCACTCAGGTGAAATTCATATTAGTGAAGCCCAGCAGGATGTTTTTTATCGAAACTCTTCAAAAGAAGCATTCGTTTTGGTTTCTGGTCCGCTTCTCCTAAAAAAGGGTAAAGCCGAAGTCTTGGAAAATCATCCTTTCGTGACCAACAGACATCCTAGAACTTGCATATGCCAAACACCTTCTGAACTCAAGTTTATTGTGGTTGATGGGAGGTCAACGGTTGCTCATGGCATGCGCCTATCTGAACTGCAAAAATTTCTAATCGGCATAGGTTGTGTGGATGCTTTGAACCTTGATGGAGGTGGGTCTTCTACGCTTTGGAGCGCAAAAAATGGAATCATTAATATTCCAAGTGATAAAAATGGTGAAAGGCCCGTTTCAAGTGCTATCCTAATTTTAGAAGATTAGTATTTTGATTATCAGCATGTTAATTAACTCTTTTTCCTTTAAAGCCTTTCCCTAAAATTTCATTTTACCTCTCACGAAATTTTTTTTCGAAAAAAAATGATTTTTTTTCAGGAATTCCAGAGAGTTGATTGTTTTATAAGTGTAACTAAACAAAAAAGTGTGATGAAAAGTTCAGCCTCAGCTAGAGTCATCAGAATTGAAGAAGACGAACATATTCAAAAAATGTTCGAAAACTATAACAGACAAGTAAAAGGGTTGTTGATGTTTACGGTAGTGCAATTGGTCATTCTCTTTTCCATTATCTAAACCAACACGAAATAACCCCATAAAGTTAACCTACTTACTCCCAGTCGCTGACCACTGCCTGTTCCCCAAAACTGTTGGTGTATTAAAAAAGAAGTGATTGGAAAATTAGAATAGTACACGTACAGAGGCGTTAGGCGTTATGCCTAATGCCGATTGTACGAAAGCTGTCGCTTCGCTAGGGCTAGTAGCCCGATAATATGTGTTCAAGGTGTTATCACGATTGAGCAGATTCCAAACGGACATTCCAACTTGCACTTTTCGGGTTTTGCCCCAATCAAACTCGTACCTACCTGAAATATCTGCCCTCAAATAATCTCGCAGTCTTCCAGCATTGGCTGCAGCGTAATTCACCGCTCCATTAACCACGGGATTATCCCAAACCGGCTGACTTAACGGTCTACCCGTACGCCAGTTGACTCCAGCAGAGACCAAGATTTTCTTCCAAGTATAGTTTCCCCCAACGGTGACCGCATGGGTAATATCAAAATTGCTCGCAAATTGGGTTTCAGCGAGTTGGCCAAAGGTATATTCAGCGTTAAGGTAGCTGTAATTGAGCCAGACCGCGTTGTTCTTTAGTTGTTTTCGCATCAAAACGTCTACTCCAAAAGCATCATAAGAACCAGGTGTTCGAACAAATTCATATTGGTCTTGAAAACCCTGGCTTTGTGTGGTTATTCCCAATACCCTTTTATAATACGGTACGACATTGGCCAACCATCCTTTTTGGTTGTAGCTGAAGCCTACCGAAGCTTGCCTACTTCGAATCACAGGGATTTCCCTATTATCCGCCAATTGCCATCTTCGTTTCTCCAAACCAAGGAAATCATTCTGGAAATTGATGATTTGAGAAGTACTTTGGTGTTTGAATTCACCAAGAAATTCCACATTGAAATGCTTGAGAAAGGTATAATCAACACTTATCCTAGGCTCAAAAAGGAATTTGCGAAAGGCATCTAAATAGTTGAACCGCATTCCAAAGTTAAGCCGTGTTTTTTGGTCTGGCGATAAAACCCCAACCTCCGAAAACAGGGCATGCGTGCGCAAAACCCGTGCATCCAAACGGACAAAAAGTGGATTATCCACATTGTCTGAATTACTCACCTTGGTCTCCATTATCTGGTAACCGCTGGTCAGTTTCAACCTATCCGTAAAACGAAGTCTGGTATTGAGTCTCAGACTCGTTTCTGAAACCGTATTTTCTTGGGTGAGTTGCTGATTGTCTAGAATGTTCGCATTTCTGGCGTCCAACCCATAATCTGTATTGTATAGATTGACATCAGTACCGAAGTTCTCGGTCCAATCCCTTCGATAGTATATACCAAAAGCTGTTGTGCCCTGGTCCAAGCCACTTTCCCTTTCTTCAAGAACGCCATCAATATCCGCCACCTCATTAAAGGAAAGATTGTTCGAAGTATGGATAAAATTCAACCGAATTCGGTCCTTGTCCGATGGGTCATACAACAGACGCATGGACACATCATAAAAGTTGAAATCCAAATCCGAACTTGGGATGGATTCAAAATTCCTTCCGATCTCCGTATCCTGGATGGCACGGTCAAAATAATTGGTGAACGTTGGCGTCTCTATAAAATCACTCAACGAACGGCGTGTAGCAAATTGGATGGAAGCGCGTTTCCCAATAGGTGTGTCCACCGAACCATTAAAATCAATGAGATTAAGTCCGACACTTCCTTTTGTATCATAATTCAGATATTCGTCTGTTTTCATGGAAATGGTTCCGGAAACCCCGTCGGTATCTGAAACACTACTTCCATTTTTGATGAGTTGTACCCTTCGTGTAATCTGAGGGTTGAACATACTGATAAGCCCAAAGAAATGTCCGGATTGATACATTTTGATATCGTCCCATAATATGAGATTCTGGTCATTACTGCCTCCCCGAATATTAATGTTGGATACGGTTTCATCAATGCTTTGAATCCCTGGCAAGGCTTGGACCGATTGCAGTACATCATCATCGATAAGGCCTGGCAACAAACTGAACTTATTGAAGTTCATTTGATAGGAACCGTTCTCCAATTTGTCAATACCCCGAACGAAAAAATCTGATACCGTGACCTCAGCCAATTCTTCTTGATAGGGAATAAGAAATAGGGTGTCGCATTGGAAAACATCGAACAGTTTTACGTTTTTCACCAAAGGTTTAAAACCCAAATGCCGAACCACAACTTGGTTGTTTTTGGTTAAACTGTCTATGGAAAAGTAGCCTTCTTTATTGGCGATGACACCTAACGAGTCATATTGAACCGTAACAAAAGGGACCGATTCCCCGGTATCTTCATCTTTGAGATACCCGCAAAGGGATAAATCTTTTTCTTTTATGGAAATGATAGTCCCTGACAATTGCTCATAATTGAGGTTGCTTTGAACGTCAAGGTAGGTAAGAACTTCACTTAATGAGAGAGTCGTTCCAGGAGGAACGACTTTTATAGATTCTACTAAATCTGAGGCGTAGTTAAACTGTACACCATATTGCTCTTGAATGGATTCCAGCACTACCGTTAAAGGTTGCGGTACCGGATTTTGGGCAGTAAGGGTGTGTAAGCAGGATAATAGACTTATGCAATAGACTAGTAACCGTAGTTTTTTACTCACGTTTACTAAAACGCACCATATCGTCCTTTAGTATTTGATAATCAAGTCCAAGAGGCTCACTTACCGCTTTAAGGGCAGAGTCTAGGTCCTTATGACCAAATCCTCCCGTGAAAAGCTGCTCTTGTGAAATATTTTCAGCTTGTACTTTTACATTATATTGACGCTCCAATTCGGCAAACACTTCAGTTACGGGCAAACGCTTAAAGTAACTCATGCTGTTGGTCCATGATGGTGAGGCGGCACGGTTTTTACCTGTGATAATTTCTCCATTGATACGCTGAAAGTCATCTCCAGCTTTCAAAATCTTGGTAATTCCGTTGCTGACCACACGAACAGTACCTTCGAAGCAAGTTACTTCAAATAAAGAACCTCTCTGCTTCACGTTAAACTCAGTTCCAAGTACACTTACAGTACCTTCATCGGTAAGTACGTCAAATTTCGCTCCTTTGGCTACATCAAAAAACGCCTCTCCTTTCAACTCAATCTCCCTATTATCGTCCCAATCATTTGAACTATAGCTGACTTCGGATTGGGCATTCAGGGTCACTTGAGTTGCATCGGGTAATTGAAAAGTAGTTTTTTCGGCAAAAGCGGTCTCCACTTGCACATTACTATTGTACAAGAAAGCGAAATACAAACCAAACGCGACAACGACTACACTTGCTATGCGAAGTACTGGTTGAAACCATTGCATTTGAATAACCTTGGTTTCAGAAGCAGTCTCCGTAATATATTTGTCTTTAAATGTGGCAAAGTCGTTGACTTCAGAAAAGTTGGATGCTTTAAAATACGAGGCATCCTCAACGATGTCTTTGTAGAAGGAAGCTTCTTCAAGCGCATCAAACGCTTTTCTTTCTTCTTCAGAAAGCTCGCCTGTTAGCCATTTTTGTATTAAAACGTTCGTATCCATTTTTGATGTCGGTTTGATACTAAAACAATCTCATTCCAGAAATTCCCGAAAAAAAATGAAATTATTTTATTTTAAAGTTGTCGAGTTCCTTTCGCAATACGTCAAAAGCCGAGTAAATACGGTACTCCACAACTTTTCGGGTCACCCCTAAAATTTCTGCGATTTCTTCATGTTTTTTTCCTTCTACCTTACTCAACAGAAATGCCGTTCGCTGTTCTTCACTCAATTTTGAAAGCACTTGTTGGTACTTTTTAAAGTATTGGTCTTTCTCTAAAAGAAACTCTGGATTTTCGTTAGTAGTGGCTTTGGGCGACTCCGTTTGGTACTTTAAAACCACCTTTTGGTGTTTGACCTCGTTCAACATTAAGTTGTTGGCCACGGTGTACAAAAAGGATTTCGCTTTTTCTGGAGTTACTTTTTTGCAGTTTTCCCAGAGTTTTGCGAAGGCATCTTGAGCTTTATCTCCAGGATTTAGTCTATCACCATATTTGTAATAAAGGTAGTCGTGGAGACTTTGGGAGTACTTATTATATATGCTTTCAAAAATGCGCCCCTCACAAATATCTTTGTGCAAATCTGTCTTCAATCCACTGGATTTTAAATCAAAATACAAGGAAAAAAAACTTTCTCCTAAAATTTACCGGGAATTTTTTACGTTAAGTTGTTTATTAAATGAATGCTAATTCGCGCGTCTAGACTTAATATGGATTCCAAATTAACGATATGCATTGCTTTGCTCCTCGGATGCCTTTTGGGTGTTTCGTGTCGAAGTGAAGATTTTCAATTCGAGAGTTCCCCTCCCGAAGAAACCCTGACACCAGATTCCAATGCCGCGGATTTGCTGTACCGGGTTTCCCTCAATGATGGTTCCATAGACAACGTTTTGGACCAAGCCAACTGCTTCACCGTAAAACTACCCGTAGACGTTACCGTTGAAGGAAATACCGTTACCATTGAAGACGAATCTGATTTTGACGCTTTGGAAACACTGGCGGAAGATACCGACGAAGGGCTAAGTGCTTTAGAGCTTGTGTATCCCATTACCTTGATTGGAAGGGAATATGAAGAAATTATAGTGGTATCCGCAGACGCGTTGGCCGAACAAGCCGAAAGTTGTTTAGGGGACAATGTCGTAGATGAAGATATCGAATGTGTTGACTTTGTGTATCCCATTACCGTGTTTTTGTTTAACGCCACTACCGAGCTATTCGATTCTGTGGCCATTCAAAATGACAGTATGATGAACAGCTTCATCAACCAATTGAATGAAGAACAAATCGTAAACCTTCAATTTCCCATTAATGTGCGTTTGAGTGATGGCACTCAAATGGAATTAAGTAGCCAAGAAAATTTGGAAGCCTTTATCGAAAGTAATATTGACGGTTGTGATGAAGATGATGACAACGACCTAGATGATGATGATTGTGACGATTGCACCGAACAAGAACTCAACCAAGCTTTTGCCGCTTGTGCGGATTTGCGCATAGAAAAATTTATTGTGGACGGAGACCGTCTTCAAAACCAATACCAAGGTTTTTCCTTTAATTTTAGACAAGACGGACACTTAATTGTTGCCGATGCCGATGCAACATACTTCGGCACCTGGTCTGCGGAAGGTGAGCGTAATGAAATCCAAACCACTATTGCTCTTGCAAATCTCCCAGAGTTTTCAGATATCTGGCGCCTGAATGAGATTTTCAATTTTTCAGGTGCTGAAAACGTAAAATTCCTATTGAACGGCAATACATTGCAGTTTCGAAACTTCTGTAATAATGGGAATCCTACAGGTAACCTGCCGTTAAATGTGGGTTCCGTTTTGGTTTCTGATAATTGGCGAGTAGCATCTTATTTTGATGGAACAACTGATGAAACCCCACGTTTCACGGATTTCAGCATTGGCTTCAACGCCGATGGTACCAGTGTAG
This sequence comes from uncultured Allomuricauda sp., assembly GCA_937899065.1. Classification (GTDB taxonomy): domain Bacteria; phylum Bacteroidota; class Bacteroidia; order Flavobacteriales; family Flavobacteriaceae; genus Flagellimonas. Next base: position 5,732 of record CALBPG010000255.1, on the reverse strand, counting down.
TGGTAGCAACCAATGGCACCAATACTGGTGGGTTTTGGACCGCAGAACAAGGAAATACCGCTTTGGATTTAAACTTTGGTGACAACCAACCCTTTGATGAGCTCAACAAAGATTGGAAACTCAATTTTATTTCGAATACCCGAATTGAGCTTACCGAAATTGGCACTGGACCCACTTTTGGCAAGCTCGTTTTGGTCAAACTATAACGAACAACGATATACCCTAAATAAACAAAGTACAATACCTCAGATGCTTACCATTTTAGTGGATTCCAAGTAACAACCCGGTGTCTTTTGTGCATGGAATCCTTTTTTTGAGCCTAATCGTAACACTTTTATTTGTTGTAGGGCATTTCTTCTCTTTTGGTTTTTAATCGAAAAAGGGCGCTTTTGGTCATATTACTTCAAGAAATAAGTAGGGTCGCCTGTTTTATCATTGTAAAACTAAACTGACCATGTTGACCACAATCATTATTGATGACTCCACGTTACAGCGCCTTGCGACTACAAGGTTTGTTGACGACCACACCGAATTGAATCTTATTGGAACATATAGCGATGCCCGCGTAGGGTTGGAAGCTGCCAATAGTCTTAAACCAGACCTTTTGATTTTGGATGTGGAAATGCCCGAGATGGGAGGGTTTGATGTGTTGTCAAGATTAACTCATGATTGCCAAGTAATACTGTATTCCACTCGCTCAAAGTTTGCGCTGGAAGCGTTTCAATATTCACAAGTAAAGGACTTCTTAATGAAGCCTATGTATAAGCCTCGGTTCGAAAAGTCCATCGAACGTATCTTAAAAAATAGTGTGTCACAACTACGAGAACCACGGACGTTGGGCTCTTTCGTCGAGGTAACATCTTGGTCTAAAGCCAGCTAATACTCACTTGGCTAGTTCAGGTTTATAGTTTATCGTAACTCGGGTGCCTTCCCCTGGTATGGAGTTAATAAACAAACGACCATTAATGTAGTTGATTCGTTCTTTCATAAAGAAGACCCCCATTCCACCTTCGCTATTGTTTTTGGGAATACTATCCAATACAGAATCGTCAAAACCTTTCCCATCATCGTCAATCACAACACTTAATAGGCCCTCAACATAATTGATGGATACCAAAATATAGTTGGCTTCTGCATATTTTATGGCATTGTTTACCGCCTCTTGTGTCACACGATAAATGTTTGTTTCGGCCAATGAATCAAAGCGTACATTTTCGTCTGCTTTATTCTCGAACAAAATATTTTTCCCCGTGAGTTTGTTCAATTCAACCGTCATTTTTTGAAGAGCTGGAAAAATACCATGGTCTTCCAATTCAGGAGGGGTTAAATTGAAAGTGGCGGTACGTACCCCTTTAATCAAATCGGCTGTCAATTTTTTCAAGTAGGCGATTTTCTCCTTGGTTTTCTCTTTTTGGTCAGTATTAATCGATTCAATATTGAATTTCAAGGCGGTCAACATTTGCCCTATACCGTCGTGTATGTCTTTGGCAATACGCTTGCGTTCCTCTTCCTGTCCATCTACAATTTGACTGGCTTGTAACTGCTTTTGCTGCATGCGCTCCTCGTAATTCTGCTTGGTCAGCTCCTCAATTTTCAACTGGTTTTTTTTCCGCTCGGTGATATCCGAACATAAAATCAGCACGCTCTGTTCTAAACTGGATTGATGCATCGGAATGATAGACATGTCCAACCACAATCGTTTTCCTGTTTTCGTTTCTATTTTGATTTCCTCTGAGCGGATATTCTTGCGCTTGCTCATCAAAATCTCTCGAAGGTATTGCTGCTGGCCAGGGTTTTGTGTAAGAATTTCAGAAATGGGAATGTTCATTTGAGCGGGTTCTTGTTCTAAAAGCGTCAAAAACTTTTTGCTAATGAATACCACACTACCATCTTTACGAGTGCTGGCGAAAAGCGCTGCATTATCAATAACGAAGTTGAGTTCTTGCAGCTGTTGTAAAGACTTTTCCTTTTCTGCGAAAAGCTTCTTGATTTCAGTAGCCGTTGCGTCTGATTTTAGTTGGTTTTGAATCAGTTTGGAGATGGTCTCACGAATCTGAATCGATAAGGGTCGGAAGACGAAAACAACCTCCAAAAACAATATCAGCAGGGAAAACGCCAAAAGGAGATATTCCTTGATCTTCAACTTTTGAAGTTTCTCTTTGCTCTGGGAATCATAGGCGTTTACAATAGCGTCCATTTTAGTCAAAAACAAACGCTCGTTATCCAATAAAACTTTTAGTTCGTCGCCGTGTGGGATGGATATACTGTCCGCACCATTAGCTAAAATGCTTTCGGCAGCTTCTACCATCACTTGATGATGGGGGTTCAAATCCGCGAAAAGTGCCAAAATCGTTGGGTTTTGCTCTACAGGAAGGCCAATACTATCGTTTCCTTTTTGCAAACCAATGTGGGCGGTTTTCCAAATGCGAAGGGTTTGGTTCAAATTCTCCACTATTGCCTCCTTTCCGCTTCCATGTGTTTCTGCCATTTCCAAGAGTAACGCTTCTTTCACCAATTTTTGGCTAAAAGCACGCTGTCTTCCAGCTACGTTGATGACCCTTGAGTCATTTAATTGGGAATCCAAATGTTGTTGTATCAGGATTTGGGCAAAAATCACGGTTAGAGCAATAGCGGCAATGGCAAGCAAATACCATTTTCTCACCCTTAAAAAAGTGGCAATGTCCAGGGCTTGTTGCTTCTCGGCTTCTATCATCCAGAAACTGCTTTTATCACTAGTTCTCGAGCCGAATCAGAAAATGGCAATTGCAAGGCCGCGTTATGCCCGTCATCAGACATTTTACGCCATGTTTTTTGCAGAATATCAACTACTTTTTCTGCATCGTGCTTCTTGGCGAAAGGTTCAAAATAATATTTTAAAAAAACGAGACAGATGACATCTTCCAAGGTTTGGGTCTCTTCGCTGCGCTTAAGCTGCTTTTTGAGTAGCAGAAATTCAACTTGCTCAATAACTATATCATCGTAGCCTGCTTTTTCCAGAAGCGTTCTAGCTCTTTCGGCATGGAACTTTTTTAAGTCCTGACGCCATTTAAGATAGCCCACCCGATTCATTTCGTAATTACCCCTCGGAATCTCCCAACGACAGATGTGTTGGCATCGTGCCGTAAGTTGCAAAGCTTCTGAAGCATGAGGAGCAAATTCATTCAGGGTTTCGGTCATGCGCAAGGCATAGAGCACTTCTTTGGGGTACGCTATCCCTTTCCAAGTTTCCCTATTAGGGTCATGGCTGTTGGCTTCGTCAAAAAGCTCAAAAGCTTTGGCCAGTTTCTCTGCATCGCCCATGTATCAGCTTTAGAAATCATTCGGAAAAGCCAATATACACAAACTTGTCTTCAATTTTTACGGGATATGTAGCAATGGCCGGTAAGTCTCCATTTAAGTTTTCACCTGTGATTAGAGAAAAGGTTTTCTTGTGCAAAGGACAGGCGACTTTTGGGATTCCGTTTTGGTCTCCAATCATGCCCCTGCTCAATACCATCTCCTGTTTTTCTGGAGATAGGTTTTGACAAGCATACCATTGGTTCAATCTTTCAAAATTGAATACCGCAATTTGCAAGCTCTTGTATTTAACGCATGCTCCACCGTTTTTGGGAAAAGCGTCCACGGGTGCGGCCTTGAACCAAAATTTGACATCTTCTGCCCTAACCGTCTTGTACATTGAAACCAATGGGTCCATAATCGCGTTCATAATTTCGATTTATTATTTGGCTAAAAGCAATCCCAAATGAAATCTAGTGGATTGCTTTTAGTCTCTATCACTGTCTAAAGTACCTCTGTCATTCCTCAACTTGATGCGGAATGCATTTCTTCATAGCCAAGGATATCCAAGCCAACATATGCTTCTACAAAACCTTCACCCATTGTTTCGGCATTTTTTGTTCGCGCATAGGAACAAAAACCAAATTGTCATCCTCTTCTTCACTATTGACAAAATGGTTGAAGCGCTTCATCATTTCAGGGTCATTGACGGCTTGCGTCCACTCACACTCATATCGGTTTACCAGCGTTTGCATTTCGATTTCCAAATCTTCAACGATTCCGATTTTATCATCAATGACGACTTCTTTCAAATAACCCAATCCACCTTCAAGTCCCTCCAACCACGCTGCTGTACGTTGTAGCGGTTTAGCGGTACGCATATAGAACATCAAATACCGGTCAATGTATTTTACCACTGTTTGATTGTCAATCTGTTCAGCCAGCAATTGTGCATGACGAGGATTAGCGCCACCATTTCCGCCAACATAGAGATTCCAGCCACCCTCTACAGCAATCAAACCAAAATCCTTTCCTCTCGCTTCAGCGCATTCGCGGATACAACCTGAAACCCCTCCTTTGATTTTGTGGGGTGCACGAATACCTCGGTATCGATTCTCCAACTCAATTCCAAAACTTACGCTTTCATCCATCCCATAGCGACACCAAGTCGAACCCACACAGGTTTTAACCGTTCGCAGGGACTTCCCATAGGCATGGCCGCTTTCAAAACCGTGACTAATCAAGTCTTTCCATATCAGGGGGAGCTGTTTTAGGGTTGCTCCAAATAAATCGATTCGTACACCGCCGGTGATTTTGGTATACAAATCATATTTTTTGGCAATCTCCCCAAGGGCAATCAATTTATCTGGGGTGATTTCGCCCCCGGGTACACGGGGAACGACAGAATAGGTGCCATTCCGTTGGATATTGGCCAAAAACCTATCATTTGAATCTTGAATCGCATATTCCTTGTTGGCTGTGTCGGCATGAATAGTAGCCATTAAAGACGCCACAACAGGTTTGCAAATCTCGCAGCCACAGCCTTTGCCGTGATTGTCCAAAACTTCATCAAAAGTTTTGTAACCTTTAACCTGAATAATATCATAAAGCTCTTGCCGATTGTATTCAAAATGCTCGCAAATATGGTCCTTTACCTCAATACCCAAGGATTTCAAGGTTGACTCGGTAAGATTCTTTAACATGGGTTTGCAGCCCCCACAACCTGTACCTGCTTTAGTGCATCCTACTACACCTGCTAAATCTGCCGCCTCACCGCTTTCGATTACCCCACAAATCTGTCCTTTGGTCACACTTTCACAAGAACAGATTTGAGCGGTATCGGGCAAATCCATTACATCTCCCAGAGCTCCTCCACCTTCGGTAGTAGGCAATATCAATTGGGCCGCATCTTCAGGAATAGCCATAGCGTTCAGGTACATTTGATGCAGGATGCTATAATCCTCAGCATCACCCACCAAAATCCCCCCAAGGAGCTTGGTGCCATCGTGGCTTATGTTGATGCGTTTGTATAGATGTTTGGTCTTGTTCTCATAAATTATGGAATGTCCTTTTTCCGGTGGCATAAAAGGTTCTCCAAAACTGGCCACATCCACCCCTATGAGTTTCAACTTGGTCGACATATCGATATCCTCTGCCATAGTGACTTCTGGTTTGCCCAAAATTTGTTGTACGGCCACTTCCGCCATATCATACCCGGGAGCCACAAGACCATAAATCATTTGATTGTACAAGGCTATCTCGCCAATGGCATAGATATTTTCGTCTGAAGTTTTCATGGTGTTGTCCACTACAACCCCTCCACGTACACCAACTTCCAGTCCGCAAGCTCTACCTAGTTCATCTCGCGGTCGAATGCCCGCAGATATGATAAGCATGTCCACGTCCAAAATATCATCCTCTCCAAAATCCATCCCAGAGATTTTCCCATCACCCAA
>CALBPG010000254.1 GCA_937899065.1 uncultured Allomuricauda sp. | reverse complement strand
GGTGAATTTCCCCTTGTCCGTTGCCGTACCCGTCATTTTCAACCGTTGTTGGATTTTTAATTCTTCAAAAAGAAGCTTCTTTTTGTAAAGGGCATATAGGTTGGCGTCTTCAATGTCCAAGACCGTTTTAGGGTCCAAGTTTTTCGTCTTTTTGACAGTGGCGGGTTCTGAGCTGAGGTTAATTTCCCAACATTCGCTTCGAGCACCCAAATCCACATTAATATGGTAGATGCCCTTGAATTTTTTGACAAGCGCAACTTCTTTCTTTACATAACGCTTCAACGCATTGAAGAAGACCGTGCTTTCGCTTTTTTGCGGTGCTTCTTTTTTATCAGCACCCTTGCTTTTGGCTTGGGTCAATATCAATTGCTCCAATTCGTTGGCCGATTCCCTAATGTACCTTGAAAACACGTAAGCATCGGGCATGGTCTTCGCGTCCGAAGTAGTTGTGATGCTAATCACTCCGTTGTAACTAAATGCTGCAATAATCAATCCAAACCCGTCTACTACTGGGGTCAAACCGAACATGGCTACGACTTTGTGGCCATTCAAATACAAGAGATTACGAGGTCCAGGAACGTTCGTTATAGTCACGTTGAACGGAGGTCTATGCAAATCTTTGATGTTGTATTTGCTGTACAAACCTGCCGCAAGATTGGCAAGCCCGAAGGGCACGGCATCTGCCATTTTCGACAGGGTTTTTGCTCCCATGGTTTTGTGTCTTGATTTCCCCAACATGGTCTGCTCTTGAATGTATTCCAAACGCTCTAGGGGGTCGTCAATATGTGTCGCCAACTGAATCATCATGTTGGCAATTTGGTTGTTATGCGATTTGTCGTTTTCACTTCGGATGGAAATCGGCACATTGGCCACCAAAGGTTGCAGTGGTAACTTCTCTCGTTCTTGCAGATAGCGTCGAATGGCTCCCGCGCAAAAGGCGAGGATGAGGTCATTGATACTGCCTCCCGTAGATTTTCGAAGACTGTTGACCCGGTCAAATTCCAGAATGGCCGTACCCCAGGTCCGTTTCGGGGAAATGTTTCCGTTGAATATGGTAATCGGTACCGGATATCGTGCCGAAGTAAACTCTTTTTGGATGCTTAGCGTCTTTGAGGTCTTGGTTTTGATAAAGGCCACCGCGGTCTCGGCAAGGGTCTTGGGCAATTTGAAGGGATTCTTCAAAAAGCCGTAGCCACTTTTCAGCAATAGGCTGATATCTCCTGGTAGCGGGTCTGGGTCAAATTTTTTGACTTTGGAAAGGTCTATGGGTTTGGCCTTGTCATCCTTGTCAAACAAGATGCCCATGAGTCCTACCCCTGAATTGCCATCAATCATGACATGATGCACTTTACTGACAATAGCCACAGAACCTTTGGGAACCTGTGCAATTTCATCTATCCCTTCAATAAAATGGATGGACCATAGCGGACGTCTTAAATCCAAAGGGGCACTGAAAATTCGAGAAGTGGTCCGGCGCAAGGTTTCCCAGTTGGAAGGGTCTGGGAGCTTCATGCGATGTAAATGCAAGTCCAATTCAAAATTGGGGTCATCAACCCAATAGGGATAATCCAAGTTCATGGGCACGTTCAACAACCGCTGTCTGAACTTGGGCATCAAGTGAAGCTTGGAGGCTACAATTTTTTTGAAATCCTTGAATTCCAAAGAATCTTCCACTACCACTAGCGTAGCAATATGCATAGGACTGGTAGGGGATTCTGCGTACAAAAAGGCAGCATCGTAACCGGAAATCTGTTTGAATTTTCCGTCTAGTACTTCTTGTGCAATATCCTTGATGTCTAATTTCGCGGCCATCGTTTTTTGTTTTATCCCAATACGGTTTCCTCTTCCAAATAATGGGTGTAATTGTTGATTGTAATATTTTCTGCTTTGAGGTCGAACATAAGACTGAAAAGTCCGAAAAAGGTTCGGTTCATATAAATGTTATGCTTCGACCCTCGATTGGCGCCCATGTTCAAGGAAGACGCTTCTTTGATGTATTTTTCGCCGTAAGTGCTTAGTTTATCAAACATTTCCCTGTCCGAAAAATCAAAGGTTTCATCTTGAAAAGGGGTGGTAAAACATTCTATGATTTCGAAAAACAAGTCACTGAATCGTGCTCTTTCTTCTTCGCTATCTTCCGGTTTCAAGATTTCCAGTGCTTCAAGGTTCTCTTCAAATTGCTTCGAATCGTGCAATACTTCGTAATTGAACAAGGCAAAATAGGGTTCATAAAAGGTATCTGGAATGGTTTTCATACAACCAAAATCCAAAGCAATCACTTCATTTTGGTTTGAAATAAGGAAGTTACCTGGATGCGGGTCGGCATGTACCTTACGCAATACATGAATTTGGTACATGTAAAAATCCCAAAGGGTTTGCCCAATGGCATTGGCTGCTTGTTGGTCTATATTTCTTCTTACAAATTCAGAGAGATGTAGTCCTTCCATCCAATCCATGGTGATGATATCGGTAGAGGAATATTCCGGATAGTACTCTGGAAATTTGAGGTTTTCAATATGCGCGCACTCTTTAGCGATTTCTTGGCTTTGGGCCAGTTCCAAAACGTAATCGGTTTCCTCGACCAATTTGTTTTCTACCTCTTTAAAGTATTGTTCGGAATGTTCGCCAGAAATTTTGAACATTTTCATGGCTACAGGTTTTACAATGGCCAAATCGGATTGGATGCTATCCGCAATACCGGGATATTGGATTTTTACAGCCAAGGTTTTCCCATTCTTTTGGGCTTGGTGAACCTGCCCGATGCTTGCGGCATTGATGGCTTGACTGTTGAATGCATCAAAAAGTTGGTGCGGCAGTTTGCCAAAGGATTTTTTAAACGTTTTCAGCACCAAAGGAGCGGAAAGGGGAGGAACCGAGAATTGCGCAAGCGAAAATTTTTCTACGAACGCCTTGGGCATGATGTTTTTTTCCATGCTCATCATCTGTGCCATTTTCAAAGCACTTCCCTTTAGTGTTTTGAGGCTATCGTAAATGTCATTGGCATTGTTTTCCTCCAGACGTTCCTTGGCTTCTTCTTCAGAGTTCACCATTTTATCGCCGTAGTACTTCAAATAATTTACCCCAACCTTGGCCCCAGTTTGCACTAATTTAGACGTGCGGCGCAGTTTGGAAATCGGGATGTTTTTGGAGGATTTCATGGCGCTTACTTGGTTTTTATTTTTTCAGCGTATAAAAACTTGCCTAAATCGATGATGTTATGCAGGGACTTCGTGTTCAAGAGTTCTACTCCGGTATTCACTGATTTTTCAATAAAAATGTCTGTCTTTTGGCATTTCGGAGAGTCATCGGACATCCAAAACTTTAGGGTCAAAAGGAATTGTACCCAAAGCCCTTCTTGAACCGATTTTTTTTGAAAGGAATCCAGGGTGTCATGTAAGCGGATGGTTTCCATTTCAAGGGAATCCACAAAGGCCACAAAGCTTTCTTTTAACTCATTGAAAAGCGACAGGGTGTTTAAATTCAGTCCGTAACTCTTGATGGTCAGTAAAACAAAATCACGATTGAGGGTGAAATTCTCGAAAAGGGTGTAATACAAGCTTAGCAATTTGTCTTTTTTGCTAAAGCCGAAGTATTCTGGTGTTTCGGCAAGTACGGCTAACGCATTGTCCAAGAAAATCTTGAAGATGGCTTTGTTGAGGTCATCAAAGCTTTCAAAATGGGCTTCGAAGGCTTTTGACGTGAAATTATGCGCTTCTGCCAGGTCTTCCACCGTAAAAGGGGTGCCGTGTTGGGCCACTACGGTATCCATATAACAATCTATGAGATACGCTTTTGTTATGGTCTTTTTTCTTGCCAATGTGCTGTTTGAGAATATTAGGTCACTACGTTTGCCTCAACTTCCAAGAAGAAGATAGTGGCCTTTTGCTAAAATAGCGATTTCTTGTTTTAGGGATGAAAAACGAAAAAACCAGAATACCCACATAGGAGATATTCTGGTTTTCGTTCATGGAATCCGTTTGAAAGTTTAGGCTACGAGTTTACGAAACTTCTTCTGGCCTTCTTTTACATCGGATTTAACTTCGTTCAAAATATCAAAGACAAGGTCTTGCTGATTAGCGGATAATTTCAATCCACCTTTAATCGCTTTTTCACCAACCTTTTGCCATTGCGCTGCAATTTCCAAAGAATCTGTTACGATTTCTTCTGTTTTAGCTAGGGCAATGTCATTTGCGTTTAAGGCAAAGTCTTTTGCTTTGGATATCGTTTTTCCGATAAATCCTTTTGCTTTTTTTGCTGTCTTATTGTTTTTCATCTTTTCTAGATTTTAATGTTGAAATGCACAGACCTGAATTAGGCGCGCATTTTCTCAGCTTCTTTTTTCCAATCCGCGAAATTTGCGTGTTTGAAAACAGGTCCAGCTTTTTCCAAGATGCTTCTCATGGTAGCTTCGCTGGCTTTAGCTAACTGAGCGTATGTCACAATTCCGTTTTGGTTAAAGATGGTTTCCAATTTTGGTCCAATTCCGTGGATTAATTTCAAATCATCTTTTACGGTTTCAACCACCTTTTTTTCAACTGCTTTTACTTTTTTGGCAACAGGCTCTACTTTCGCTGCTACCTTTTTAGTAGTAGAAGCTGCTTTCGCTTTAGCCTTGCTCACTTTCGCTTTGGCTTGCTTCTTAACCTTTTTGGTGTCTAGAGCGTCCTCTACCATTTCCTCACCTTTGTTCAAGATTTTTTGGGCTTGTTCCAAAACATCTTCTTTAAGGTCGTTCAATTTAGCGGTGCCTTTAGCCTTAAGATTTTCAGTAGTTTTTTCAACTTGCTTTACTACAGGGTTTTCAGTGATGGTTTCCTTAACAGAACCAGCAACTTTGATAACCTTTTTGCTTACAGGATTTTGGGTAGCATACTCTACTGCACGCTCAACTACTTCTCCATCGTATCCAACCAAGTCGAACATTCTCTCTTTTCCAGAGTTAAATTGTGCTTTTACCTCAGTAGCGGTTTCGAAAACCATATCCATTTGCTTTCTGCGAACGGGCTCTGATTTCTTAACCAATTTCTTGGTTAGCTTTTGCCATTTTTCACCGTGCTCCACAGTGGTGTTGATAGTTGCCATCGTAGCATTTACCAATGAATTGTTTAGGCTTTTCTTCTGTGTCTTGTTTGTTGTTTTTGTAGCCATGATTTATATTTTAAAATGTTGTTATTCGTATTTGTTGGTGCAAACCTAGTAACCGCGAGTTACAAATGAGTTGCACTATTGAATGTTAGGGGGTTATCTCTACTTTTTTACAATTTTTTTCTTTACTCCAGTTAACACATCAAAAACCAAATCTTGTTGGGTGGCAGTGATGTCCAATCCTTTTTTCATAATCTTTGAAGTGACGTCCAAAGACTTGTTTGCCATTTTAAAGGAAGTGTCAAACGCCTTTTCAGTGGTGTTCAATGCAAAGTCGTTTGCCATAGTGGCCATGCCCAGCATGTTGTCTGCTGTTTTTTCTACTAAAGTGCGCTTCGTTTTTTGTGTTTTCGTAGCCATAATGGTATGTTTTATTTGATGATTCAAATTTTACACTGCAAACATAAAATCAGGGAGTTACAGATGAGTTACAACCTTGACCCAAGAGATAATTTTCTTGAAAAAAAAGGAAATAAATACCTGAAAAACAGATGTTTAAATTGAATTTTAAGCCAAAGTTTCAATTTCCTTGAGGAGGGCTTTGGTAGCAGGAAGGGGAGGGATACCGTACTCTTCGTCCAAGATATCCGCACACTTTTGGTAGGTTTTGAGTGCTTGGGGGCGGTTGCCTTTAACTATGTAAGCTTCCATTTGAATGCGATACGCATCTTCCCAGGTCTTGTCTATGCCGATGGCTTGTTGGGCGAGACGAACACTTTCCATTGGATTTTCTTTTACCAAGAGTTCAGCCATATTCACCAGTGCTCCTAGAATGAGTACTTGTGTTTTTTCGCGTTCCTCAGAAGACCAGTCTTCAAAGATACGATTGGGAAGATATTCTCCTTGGTAAAGCTCAATGGCTTGCTTATAGGCTTCTTGCGCTATCTTAGGATGCTCACTTAAAGCCTCATTCCCGATGATGATGAAGTTTTCCAAAGCTTGCACATCAATCCAAACCAAATCGAGATTGAGCTGATAGGTAACTCCCTGTCTTTGTACATAAATTGCATCGGTACGAGAAGCCCTATTGGGCTCCAGTACTTTGTTTACCCCATGAAGGGCTACCTTAAAATCCCGGTCATCGCCTTCTTCCCATAAATGGTCCATAATATGTTCCTTGTGAAGCGCGTGTTTGTGCCGATAGGAAATAAAGTATTGAATGAGTTGTAGGGTTTTGTCCCGACCCCAATCTTTGGTGTTGACTTTTTCTCCATCGCGCCATAGCGCAAATTGACCCATGGTCTGAAATTTTATGGGGGCTTCAAGACCGAAGGTTTTGTGGCTTTCCAATTGCTGTGTCAACGCCTCTTGTGTCACCGCTTATTTTGTTTTAGAACGAGGTGTTTTCGCTTTGGTGGTTTCCGAAGCATGCAGAGCATCTACCTTTTCGGTAAGTAAGGCTACGGATTGTGAAAGTGCTGCCAAGGATTCTTGAATGGACAAGAAGTCCGATTTTGAGGCGTTGCGCCATTGGTCCAAGGGGACTTTCTCCAACAGTTCTTCCCCATATTCGCTCAATTGGTCCTGCAAATTGGCTACTTGCTTGCGGGGGTCCTTTAGCGTTTCCTTTAAAATTTTAGGACCTGTCGCGGCTACAGTTTTGAAAAGGGAAAAGCTTTTGTGCAAAATATTCTCCTGTTCTTCTGAGCTTCTATCATTGGTGGCTTCGCGGGTGAGGTCGGTCAAATGCTCTTGAATAAAAGCCACCGCATCCTTAAAATCAGAGAAATTGAGGTTTTCTCCTCCTTGAACGTGAGACACGTTGCCCCGCCACTGTACTTTGGATTCACCATGTTCTTCATATATCTTTTGGGTAAACCGCATCATGAAGGAGGCGGTCTCTGCTGCCTTTTTTGCCATTTTCGCTTTTTTTACTTGGGATATGCGTTTCGTGCTATCTAAAGATAGGGATTATGTTTTGGTGAGTGCTTTTGGTTTGATTTTGTAAGGTGAAGATGTCTTAGAGAGTATCGGACTAATTGGAACACATCACAAAACAGACAATCAACAGTGCAAGGAGAAACAAAGGTTTAACAAGCCTGTTTCTATGTTCAAAGGTTTTTCCGTCTACTATTTTGGATTTGAAGTCCCTCATATTTCCAACCTACTCCAAAAAAGTAGGATAAGAAACTCGCAATGAGCGAATGCGGCTTGTTAGTGAGTGAAATTTAGAAAGTTGAAGTAGCGGTAGTTAGTCCCTTTGTTCAATAACTAACTCTCGCCGTATTCTGTTCAAAATACATTTCTTTTTGAGGCGCTATGAATTTCATGATTTTATGTCCTCCCTTTTCTTCCCTTTTAATTCGATATTGTCCGGTTAAATTGGAAATAGAGGATTCAATTTGAATGGAATCTGCGCCCTTTAGGAAGTACTTGGCTTGAATATTTGCCCTGTTTTCAGCTTCTAAGAAAACAATCATTGAATTGTCTTCCGTGAAAATGGCAGGTTTTAGTCGAAAAGTTGGTTTGTCAGATAAATAACCCAAAAGCTCTTCATCATCAATAATCATGTAGCGGGCAGACCAATTCCCTACAATAGGGTTGGGTGCCTTTTTCTCAACACATGATGCAGCACAGAAGACCAAAGCGTAAAACACAACGTGTTTTATGACCTTATTCATCTGATGCATCTTTGTAGGTTTCATTGATTGTCTCAATAAAGAGTAATGTCATTAAGCGGTTGTATTCCAATTCAAAATCATCAACGGACAATATTTCAATAGTGGTTTGGGCGATTATTTTTGGCGTGACCCGATGCTTTCGAAGAGATTGCATTTCTTGCTGCAATCGATATTGTTTGGACTGCAAATACGCTTCGGATTGAAAAATACGGGTATAGCAATCCAATTGCGCTTGATTTGCTTCCAAACTTTCCCGCTCCAGAAAACGTGTTTTTTCAGAAAAATTAAAGTCATTGGTAAACTCAAATGTGCCTGACTCCACAATTTTTCTATAGAAGTTCCAGTAGCTTTCTGCTTCCGAGGATTCCAACACCCTTTGCTCGATGAGGTAGCTTTCATATGCCGTGCTGATAGCGTTTAGCTTTTGCATTTCCTTTTGCGATAAGGAGTTAGTGAAACATGCGTAGAGTTTTTCCTCCACCTTGTCCGATGACGGTTTGCAGGATAGGATTAGTACGAATATGAAGAGCAAAAACAATCGATTCATAAAGTATTGGCAAATGCATTTTTATTCAACCTGGTTCAACAACTCCTGAAACCGCTCCACGAATTGTCCAACATGAATGCCATCGACCAAGGCGTGGTGCACGTGTACGGAAACCGGAAATTCGAATCCGTCCTTTGTTTTGGTCATTTTACCAAATGAGATTTTCGGGCAACTGTCCCCAAAACTAAAATGCCTCGCGTGCGAAACAGAAGTGAAATCCAGCCATGGTAAACTTGAATAGTGAATTACGTTTTGACCAGCCGTCCCTGGAACCAACCCTTTTGACTCCCACACTTCTTGAATCACGGGAAGGGCCAAATCTCGAAAGGTGTTGAAATCTTTATCAAACTTCAAATACGAAAATCCGAAAGTGCCATCAGCTCGGTTAATGGTAGGAGAAGCATCGATGCGCTCATATTCGAATACCTTCCCATCTTCAATGCGATATCTAAAGTTGGCTATGGAATTTGCCGCAACAAGTGATTTATGCAGGTAAGACAGAAAGAAGGATGCTTGATTTCGCTTGGCGGTTTTATAGGTCTGGGTGCAATCCAATCGTACCGTTGTTCCGAAGAAGGGCTCGTCGAAAGCCGAAAAGAACTTAAAGTGTTCGTATCGGCTCCAGCTTTTCAAGTCTAATTCGGTTTTCAAGGTTCTCAATCGATTTATTGAATTTCTTTACGCCAAAATACAAGAACTAGTGCAATCACAATAAAACCAATTCCGGTGATATTGGGAGGATTTAAAATACTTTCCCGTTGCATCCCAAGGTACATAATCAATAGGGCTAGAATCAATAATAGGACAATAGCTAGCGTCAAAACGTTTTTCATATCATCAGGGTTTGCATTTGTGTTCTATCGTACTAAAGCTAAAGATTAATTCTTCTCGGAATTCAAGATTTTTAGACAAAAAGAATGCATGAAAATCCTGTCCAAACGATTGGAAACCTCTCGTTTTCAATGGGTTTTGGTGTAAACACCTTTGACAGGGTTTGTCCATTTTTTTTACAAATTACAGTTAATTTTGATGAGAAAATTGAATTAAGTTTCTGTTAATCAAATAGTTGTGATACTGGCATGAATATGGTTGTTCCAAACGTGGTACGTTGAAAATGATGCCTGAAGCAACTCACTGGATAACAAATAACAAACGATACTTATGATACGGAATTACGTCAAAATCGGATGGAGAAACATCATAAAGAACAAAACGTATTCCTTTATCAATATTGGTGGGCTTGCCATTGGTTTGGCCGTAGCGATGCTGATTGGTTTGTGGGTTTATGATGAAACCACTTTTAATGCCCGGTTTGAGAATTATGACAAAATAGGACAGGTCTTACAAAACAAGACTTTTGATGGCGAAACGCGAACCCGGTATACCCAACCGTACCCTTTGGCAAATGAACTTAGAACCTCTTATGCGGATGACTTTGAGTATGTAGTAATGGCTTCTTTCCCAGGAGATAATGTGCTATCGGTAAATGATACGGACTTATCACGGATGGGAGTTTTCATGGAAAAAGATGCCTTGCGCATGTTTTCACTCCAAATGCCTAAAGGAAATCAAAGCGCCCTTGACAACCCCAATTCTGTTGTGCTTTCAGAGTCAACAGCCAAAGAGCTTTTTGGGGATGAAAACCCCTTAGGGAAAACACTTAAAATCAATAACAAAGACAGTGCTACCGTTAGTGGAGTTTTTAAGGATATTCCCCGTGATTCCAATGTTTTTGATGCCATTCCCGATGAAGCGGGTTACCAACAGCTGGATTTCATAGCGCCTTGGGACCACTATGTTTCAGCCAATGAATGGGTAAGAATAGCTAGAGACAGAAATCTATGGGACAACAACTCCTATCAGGTTTATGTGCAGCTGAAAGATGAGGCCTCTTTTGCCGCAGTCAATGCGAAAATTAGCAAAGCGATGTACCGACATGTGCCCGAAGGAACAAAACGAAGTAATCCTGAAGTATTTGTACACCCCATGAAAGAATGGCATTTGAAGAGTAGTTTTGAAAATGGCCAGTCTATCGGGGGCGCCATAAAATACGTTAGGATGTTTGGCATTATAGGCATTTTTGTTTTGATGCTGGCTTGCGTAAACTTTATGAACCTCGCTACAGCTCGGGCCCAGAAAAGAGCCAAGGAAGTTGGCATACGGAAAACCGTTGGGTCAGACCAATACCGGTTGATTTTTCAATTTATGTTTGAATCCCTTTTGGTTACCTTTTTTGCGTTTACCATAGCTTGCGGACTGGTAGTATTCTGTTTGCCTTTGTTCAATGAATTGGCGGGGAAACAAATGGAATTTCCTTATACAAACCTTTGGTTTTGGTTGGTAAGTCTGGGATTGGTGTTAATCACAAGTTTCTTGGCAGGAAGTTATCCTGCGCTTTATCTTTCTTCATTTCGTCCGTTGAAAGCGTTAAAAGGTACTATGCAATCAGGAAAACCACAGGTATTTTTACGAAGCGCTCTGGTCGTTTTTCAATTTACGGTCTCTATTGTTCTTATCGTTGGGACAATCATTGTGAATCAACAAATCCAGCATACCAAGGACCGTTCTACAGGATATGATAGCGACCAGTTACTCATGATTCCCAAGAATACCGAAGATTATGAAGGGAAGTACAATTTAATGCGAGAGTCATTGATTAACACCGGAGTCGTAACAGAAATCACAGAATCGTCAAGTCCACTAACGGACGTATGGAATAGCAACGGTGGATTTGAATGGAGCGGGAAAGACCCCAACTTGATTACCAATATCGTCACCTTCTATTTTTCGCATGATTTTGGAAAAGCGGTTAGTTGGAACATAGTAGAAGGTCGAGATTTTTCAAGAGACTTTGCATCCGATTCCACAGCATACATTCTGAATCAAGCGGCTGTTGACTACATGGGCTTTGACCAACCTGTTGGCGAAACCATACGATGGACCAATGGCGAACACAAGGTAATTGGGGTAGTGGAGAACCTCTTGACCGAATCCCCTTTTGAACCCGTGAAGCCAGCCATTTATATGGTAGATTATACCAATTCCAATTGGATAGCCGTGAAGTTGGCCCCTTTTCAAAATATTACGGAGTCAATCGCAAAAGTCGAAGCAGTATTTGAAAAAATCGCACCAAATGTTCCTTTTGAGTATGCGTTTGTGGATGAAAACTTTGGTAGAAAATTTGTTTCTGAAGAACGGTTACGCAAGTTATCAGGAATTTTTTCTGTTCTGACCATCATCATAAGTTGTTTGGGCTTGTTTGGACTGGCCTCCTTCATTGCTGAAAAGCGAACCAAAGAAATTGGTATCCGTAAAGTGTTGGGTGCTTCTATCACCAACTTGTTCAAGATGTTATCGGGGGACTTTACTCTTTTGGTTTTATTATCAGGGTTGGTTGCCATACCCATGGCCTATTATCTCATGAGCCGTTGGTTGGAGAGTTACACGTATCGCATTGATATGCCTTGGTGGGTTTTTGGTATTGCCATCGTTGGCGTACTGCTTATCGCATTATTCAGCGTTAGCTTTCAAATCGCGAAGGTTTCAAGGCAAAATCCAATACACAGTTTGAGAGCAGAATAAACCTGACTGAAAGCCTTCAGCTTGAAGGAGTAATTGAAACAGCCATTCCATCCCGTTGTGTTCGGTGTTGAAGATGGTTTTATTATTTATTGACCTTTATTTTCCCAGCTTGCTCGTCCAAACGTTGCTCGTATGACGCCAATGTATCCCATATCGCGAAGAATTGGTCCACGGTGTTCTGGTTGAGGTCGGTGTTGATAAACAGCAGCTTTCCAATCTTCGTTTCGGGATTAAAAAACATAAAAGTAGATACACCTGGGTCGCCTCCGGTATGACCTATGTATCCATTGGGAGCATGCCCCATAAAAAGACCACTGTTATATTCGTCATCAAAAGGTCTGTCGGTGTCCCTTCCTTCCTTAAAGTTGCTTTCAGAAAGAAACTTGGAGAAGAAAAGACGATAGCCCTCTTCAGACAAAAGTGTTCCTTTTCCGGAATACCCCTTGATAATTTCACTTAGATATTTGGCTTTATCATCGGCAGAAGTAATGAGTCCTCCATCAGGATACGTAATCAAGGTGTAGTTCGGTATCTGTCTACCCTCATCAGTAAAAAGTTGGGTGAGTTTGGTGGTATCGAGCGCTGCAGAATTCCAACCAGATGAGGTCATTCCCAACGGAGTTAAAATATGTATTTGGGTGAAGTCAGAATAGGAGGTTTCCGTAGCTCTTTCAATAATATAGGCGGCCAAGGTGGCCCCGATATTAGTGTATTCATAAAACTGTCCCGGTCTTTGTTCTAAAAAATGAATAGGTTGATACCATTCCCCTTCTTGGGATAAGAATTTTTCCAAATAAGTACCCATATCCATGTTTGCTGCGGGAGGATTGAACCCATCTACTCTAGGCATGGATTGAACAATTAGGGTATCCGCTGCATGCTTTAGTATGTAAGATGTCGTATCATACAAATCACCATCTTGAATGGATGAGGTATGCGTAGCCAAATGTTTAATGGTGATGGTATCTTCAGGATGATAAGGATTACTAACTTCAAAAGGCAAATAGTCATTCACAGGGTCGTCCAGATTCAGCTTTTGCATTTCTTGGGCTTTTAACAAGGAAATACCAATTAGAGTCTTGGATACGGACGCAATGTTTTGAAGGGAATGTTTGGTATAGGCTTTTGTACTGTCGAGGGTTGCATAACCAAATCCTTCTGAATAAAGCGTGGTATCTGCATTTACGATAGCGACACCAAAACCCTTGATACCACCTTGCCTATGTATCTCGGTCAACGTACGCGATATGGAGTCCTGTAAAGCTTCAAGCTCCGTAATACTGTTGGTAGAAGCTTCCTTTTTGCATGAAAAAAAGACAATACTCAATATGATAAGATAGGGCACTCGCTTCATTACTATTTTGTTTTTATGCGGATTGGTTTAGTTCTGATTTACAGATGGAAAGGATTTCTGCAATGTATGCCTGTAATTTTTCCTGATAATCCACCCTAAGGGTTTCGAGCCAGGTTTTCGAAATCAACAAACCCAAGTAGGTGTCATTTTCAATGAGTTTTTGAATGGGTTCATCCAAATCCTTGTCGTTTATGGAAATATCCAGTGCTTCGCGTTGTACCTCATGAATGATGGCAGGAGCCACGTCTGCAGAGATGTGGTTCATTTCCATCAAATAGTTGATGGACTCGTCATGGTCTTCAAAACCAGAATCAATGTCCGCTGCGAACTGGGATAACACCCGTTTCAAGGCATCACTTTTCAAAATATCAATCTTTCCAGAACTCACGATGGCGTCATAGGTGCCCGTTACAAATTGTGCATTCCACCACGATTTGGCTCCTGAGGCTACCCAGAACCGGATGGAGTCTTTGTCAATGGTTTTTTGGTCAGATTGCATGGCTGCAATCAAGGATTTGCTCATGGTAATCATATCCTTTTCTTTGCTTATGGCAGTTTCAATTCGTAGGCTATTCTCCTCAAAATCCTCAATCAGGGCCAAGAGCAGTCTTTTTTCTTCAGCACTTTCTTTTTGCGCCTCGTTCCAATTGTTGATTTGCAGAGCAATCAAAATACCGATGACGACCAAGACCACCTCTCCCACAACATAAAGCAAATATTTACTGAATCGATTCTCTTTCAACAATTGGCGTCGAAATTTTCCAAAGATTTTTGACATATGAAATGCAAGGTTTCCAGCGAAGGCTGATAAAAGTGTTCGCTACGTTCTAAAGATAGGGTATTGTGGATTTTTTTGTGGGGGCTAATCGTTCGAATCTTACTTGAATTTACTTAGCTTTTTCAACATGGGAAATCGTTTTTATCGTTAATCATTGCTTTTGGCTATGCGTTATCCAAGAAGGTATTGAAGGTTCTGGTCATTTTGGGATGCAATATAAGATAATGTCCAAGCGGCATTTTGCTGCAACCATCCGCTTTAAACGTATTTTACTTGGACTCTTAGTTTCCAAATCATGAAGTGGGACAGAATTTCTATATGTTTTGACTGACTATGTTTGTAGAATCTTAACTTATTTTTTCATTAGCCATTATATACAAACCTTTTTATGTCCTTTATTCTTGTATTATTGTTTGTTCAAGGCATACAGAGTTTAGTTTTAGCTATTTTTTTGGTTTTTACAAGGCGGGGAAAAAAAATAAGCAACTTATATCTAGCAGGTTTTTTATTTACGCTCGTTGTAGAAATAGCATATGCTTTTGTTGCAAGATATACTGATTTATCTTTAGACATACTCGCTTATTTTGGCTTTTTGTATGGACCATTCCTGTTGTTATATATACAATCTTTGAATTATACTAATCATGACGATAAGGCCAATTGGAAATTGCATGGAACTCCCATTTTTTGTTTTGTTTTCGCGACGTTTGTTGGTCGTGATTCAGGTTTTTTTGAAGGGTTTCTAGCTGTTTGTTTTGGCTATTATTTTGTGGTTTCATTCAACACGTTTCTACGAACAAAGCGAATTCTTAAGGCCAATTATTCAAACTTGGACATTGTGGATATTGGATGGTTATCTACCTTTTTGGTTCCATTTTTTCCTTTAATCCTGGTTGATTCATTAAAGTTTTTATTCGATTTCACGGACTCACAAATTTTCTCAATGGGTCTTGTTTTTCTTCAGGCACTTATTTTCCTTTTCATCATCAATTATTTGACGATTGCGGGTTGGATGAAAACCAATTCTTTTATGGGCATCTATGAAAATTTTGAGCGTATTCCAATTGACAAAAGCACTGCAATCAGAAGTTATAAGGATGATTTTAATCAACAACAGATAAGTCGATACGCTAAACATATTTTGGATAAAGTTGAACGGGATGAGTTATTCAAAAATCCTGAAATGAATATTCAAACGTTGGCTGAAAAGGTTGGTATGAGCCCAAGACATGTATCTCACACGATTAATTTGTACTTCAACACCAACTTTTCTGATTTTATAAATAAGCGTAGGTTAATGCACGCAAAATACCTTCTTGTATCTTTTTCAAATCATGAAAAAAACATTTCGCAAATAATATTTGAATCCGGTTTTAACTCAACTACAAGTTTTTATACATATTTCAAGAAAAATGAGGGTTCTTCCCCCAAGGCTTATAGACTTTCTCATCGAAAGGGCCAGTAAAAATGCAAGTCAGTTTGTTTAAATACCCTTAAGCAAGAACAGTTTCGCTTTCCTGTAAAGACTAGCACAGTCAGAATAATCTTTATCATTGTTCATTATCTTCATAAAGTTGACCTGATGATTTATTGATTTCCTTTCACTTTTCAGTAAATACTTTCCACTTCATGATGTGGAAATGAATCTTGAATCGACTAGATTTCTTTTTGTCTAATTTCCTTCCGACCAAAAAACCTTAGCTCTAAAATCAATAGTGCTAAAACTAGTATTCGGGTCAATTAATCAAATTGATTTATTCATCAATCAAAGCATCAAAAAATGAGAATCTTAATCTGCCTTTTGCTTTCTGTTTCGCTTGCAAGTTGCGAGGATAATGTAGTGGTTAAAAATGAGGATATAACCAAGAAAAAAAGTGCATCCTTAAAAATACCCAATGGAGATTCAGATACCGTCACCATTCGTCAATTGATGAATGAAAAAGGATTAAAGAGTTTGAGTGTAGCAGTATTTGAGAATTATGAGGTTATTTGGACCGGGACATGGGGTGTGAAATATGATTCTATACCCATTGATGTTAATACAGCTTACTCAACTGCTTCCATATCAAAACCAATAACCGCTTTACTATGTGCCATTTTAGAAAATAGGGGATTACTTAGTTTAAGTGTTCCTGTAAATACTTATTTGAAAAGATGGCAATTGCCTAAAAACAAATTTAATGAGGAGATTGAGGTTACCCTTGAACTTTTGTTGAGTCATACTTCGGGAGCAACACAAGGGGGCTTTACAGATTTCTATCAAGGAGATACTATTCCCAGTATTCTACAATCGGTGCATGGAAAAGTGCCTCACAACGAGGCGGTAAAACTTGTCTTTAAGCCTGGAACGGATTGGAGATATAGTGGCGGCGGATATACCATTGCGATGATGGTTCTTGAGGATTACTTTGGAAAATCCCTGGCAGATTTAGCGAATGAATACATTTTTGCTCCCCTCAAGTTGGAACATACGACCATGAAACAACCGAATCAGAAAGGTTTTTTGAAAAATGTAGCTAAGGCCCATGATGAAGCGGGAAATTTGATTAGAACGGGTATTCCAATAACTCCACAAGTTTCAGCCTCGGGTATGTGGTCTTCTCCAACAGACTTGGCAACATTATTGATTGAAATCCAAAAAGCATTGAATAGGAAGGGATCTTCAATCATTTCTGAAGAAGTAGCTAAACGTACCACAGAGATTGTAACCTTAAAGGGGATGCGGGGGTGGAGTCTTGGATGGGAACGCATGAATTGGTATGGAAACATTGATTGGTTCTCACATGGAGGTGCAAATACGGGTATTGGAGGACATGTTTACGCTACGATGTCTGGTGGAAATGGAATAGTTATGCTTGGGAATGGTCCAAACAAGGTCAGAATGCCAATTACGGATGTCTTACGAGATAATATCATTAGAACACACCAATGGGGCACAGAACTGGATTGGGTTAACCAAGAACGCTTACCGGAAACCTTGATTTCTGAAATATTAGGGCATTATAAGGATATTAAATTTGGTCCAATTCTAGAGATTAAGGAAAGCGATGGTAAGTTATTCTTTCCCGTTGCATGGGGTGGTATACGTCACAATTTAATATATGTTGGAGACAGTACCTTTATTATGAATGAAGTTTCAGGTAAATTCAGATTTAATTTTGTCAACGGCCCAACTGAAATCGAATTTCTTAGAGATGACGTTGAAACCTTATCGTTCACAATGTTTGAAAAAGTAAGGTAAGAACTGTATTTTTAATCGTATTGGATAATTGCCAAATCCAAAAAGGAATACCAACACTAATCTTTTTTGGAACAAAAACCATTAAACCAATTCTTATTCTCCATCAGAAGTCATTTAGTCAAGAATCATTTTGGTTTTAATCATCCATGGCTTGATAAAAGTTATCAAATCATACCGTTTACCACTAAGCGTATTCTTGAAGTTATGGTCGCCATTTTCCAAGATTTTGATTTCAAAAAAGGGATTGTTGATTTTCCTTAGAACTCTTAAAGATGCATCAACAGGAACTACTGGGTCATTGGTTCCAAACAACCAGAGGGTATGTACCTTTAACTTTTTCAATATGGGGCGCGGGGCAAAACCTTTGTCCCCTTCCCACGACTGTAACGCAAGGTCTGCTGCTTCAATAGAACTTTTTTGGGGTCCTCCATCACCGGTAAGGTTACTAAAAAAATGTTCCTCTCCTGCTGAAACTGCTGCACCTTCTCCAATTACCATAAAATCAATCCCTTCTATTCTTGATGCCGCCAAGGGCATAATCCAACCGGCTTGACTTCCTCCAAGAAACCCCAGTTTTAAGTCTTTAAGTTCGGACCGGCCTTTAAGCCATTCAGCGCAAGCTTCTAAATCAGAAGCTAATAGGTCAAACCACTTTTGACTGCCTTCAACCGTAAAGTTTTCATATTTCCCGGCGGACTGCCCAGTTCCTCTTTTATCATACGCCAGAACCGCCATGTTCAGCTCAGTAGCTAGGTTTGTATAAAAAGAAAGGTCCTCATGCGTAGTAGGGGCTGAACCGTGGGTGACAACTACGGCACCTTTGAGCTTTGACATATCTTTTGGAAGGTAGTAGGCCGCGAACAGTTTGACATCTCCATTGCTTATGTAAAAGTTTGACTCCTTGTAACGATTAAAAACATTATTCTCAACCTCGACCAATTGCATTCCGCAAACATTACAAATTCCTGGTTTGTTATATAATATGTTTTGACAATCAAATGGACAAGGGGGGCACCTATATTGTGATAAGGCAAAAGAATCCATATTGCTAAAAGGACATTTCTCCAACGTTTGGAGGTTTTCAGTCCAAGTGACACTGCTGATTTTCCATTCTCCCTTAACCTTTAACATTGACCAATGTTCTTTGCCCCAATTAAGTATCTTCCCGTTTTGATTGAAAGTGTATTGAAAATCTACTGTGGCAAATTTGTCATTTGTGGATACCATGATGTTAAAGAACTTTTCTTCAAATTGTTGATTCTTGCTTTTTAGGAATTTAAAGAAAGAAATGGGATTGCTACTGTAGAACCTAAAAGTGGGGTTTTCAGAATTCTTGACAAGCTCCGTTTGACCTTCCCTTATCATCGCCCAGGTAATGGTATCATGCAAAAAGAGTTCGGACCATTTATCTTCGTCTTCAAGGGAAATTATTCCAATCCTAAAATCCTCCAAAACTTGGTAAATCTCATTTTGTTTGGCGTTACCAGCTAAAAAGAAGAAGAAAAATGTTAACGAGAAAAAAAACGATTTAGTTCTTGGCCATTTTATTATGTAAGTTGACTTCATGGTATATTGAAGTAGTTTTGTTTGCCATCAAAGAACTTAAAGATTTTGAAGGTGCAAAAGGACAACTCTGCTCATAAAAGGGACAAATGCGCGCTATGTTCTAAGGATAGGGTGCTGTTTTTGCAATAGGAAAATAAAAGAGTTAAAGAAATATAAGTACTCTAATTAGAATTTTTTTTCATCGTCTTTTTGAAATTCCCTAATGCTTCCCTTTGGAATTTGGTGGAGGTGGCGGTGGTGGAATTGATAGGGATTTACCGATGTCGGGGTCTTGTGCTTTCGGTGTGTCTATTTCATCCAACAATTTAATATCATCAATAAGGAGATTTCCGTCATCACGGTAGCCTAGAAAAAGACCAAATTCAGCTTCTTCTTTTTTATCAACCAATAGATAATACATTACCAAAGGGTTGTTTTGTTTAGGCAGCGTTTCATTAGGGATAGTGCTGATTTGAAGTGCTTCTGGGTTTTTATTGGCAAAAGCACTGAGCCGATGTAGCTTTTCCATCAGGTCATCCTGTATTTTTCCATCGTACCAAATGTTCAAGTCGTCGAAATTACCTCCATTTTTTAGGTATTGAATGAATGCGACGGACTTGATATGGTAATCTTCATGGGATAATACCTTGGTTTCGGATTGGGAGAACCCAGCGTACAGAACAAATAAGAATGCGCTTTGTGCAATCAATTGTTTCATGTTCCATTGGGTTTTAGCGATGAATTCCATATTGAACCGAATTTTGCCTACTCAAAAAAGACCTCTTCCAATTTTCCCTTTTTATGAGCCCTTACGAATTTCTTGGAACTTGGATACAAAATGATATTGTTCTTTTTGTTCGCTGCGTAGTCCAAAAAAATCTTGGCGCCTTCAAGCTGGGACTCTCTTACATCTTCTTGTTCACTATAGGTTTGCCCTTCAATTTTGATGTTTTTCAGCAGCCTGCCTTGGTTTATTTTTTCGCTGAGAATGTAGTTCATAACGGCTATCATGTAAAAATACTGGTGGTTGGTTTTTGGATTCAGGGAATTGTAAAAACTTCCAAAAACAGGAACATTGATACCCGTGTCCTTGTTTTTCCAAAAATCAACAATCTTGCAAGCACTCAAAAACTCTTTGGACCTAAAGTCTTTGGGGTTATCGAAGATGAATTCCGTGGCATCAAAGAGTATTTTTTCATACTGGTCAAATTCTGGATTGGTGTCAACCTTCATTAGTGCGAGCGCACCCGAAAATTGGGAATGGGCAACAATTGGTAAAGTGATAAATAGGACTAGTAGTAATTTCTTAATCATGATTTCGAATTAGGCATGCTAATTTAACCAAGTGCAAAATGCTTATTCCTTGAATTCAAAGGTAAAAGGTTTTCGTTGCGGTCCCTTAAAAACCATACTTTGTTTGGCATGTAACCAAAATACGTAAAATGGTAACCTCAGTGCTACCCTGCCGCGCTGCACTAAAATAATTTTAATAGTAATAGAAACGCAGTATCATTTAAAATCAAATCTTATGGGCAAGCGCACACTCCTAACAATATTTACCGTGTTTATCATCAGT
The DNA here is from genome assembly GCA_937899065.1 of uncultured Allomuricauda sp. Lineage (GTDB taxonomy): Bacteria > Bacteroidota > Bacteroidia > Flavobacteriales > Flavobacteriaceae > Flagellimonas. The sequence goes on along the minus strand of CALBPG010000254.1, from coordinate 13,367 downwards.
TGCAGTAATGGTGATGACTCAGAATTTGAATTTTCTTTGGAAGGCAGTGTATATTCCATGACGGATATTGCGGGTGCATGGAATGCACAATTTGCGGATTTTGAAGAGCTGGAAGTTCGGGACAGCGGATTTGAGGTAATAACCCTCGGGGGTACCTTTACGATGACCGTGCAGGAGAACGGACGCTTTTTTGCCGTGATGACCCTTCCTGACGAACCTGTGGAAGAATTTTCAGGTCAATTCGGATTTGACGGTGTTAACCTAGTAATGCTTGAAGATGGCGATGGTCCGGGAGATGAGGCCTATTTTAACATGGAGCTCACCAACGATGGCCTATGGAATTTGGACGGGGACATACTGTATGACCTAGATGATGATGGCGTTTTGGAGAATACCATACTGCGATTACGCATGGAACGGATATAGAAAAACCCTCAAAATCAAATGATTAAGAGGGTTTTGGTACTCGAGGCGGGACTTGAACCCGCACGGCCACAATGGCCATTGGATTTTAAGTCCAACGTGTCTACCAATTCCACCACTCGAGCCTAAGTACTCCGAAGCTTCAGCGAAGGAGTGCAAAAAAAAACTCCACCCTTGGTGACTGAGCGGAGTCGAAGTCGAGCGAAAAACGGGATTCGAACCCGCGACCTCCACCTTGGCAAGGTGATGCTCTACCAACTGAGCTATTTTCGCATGATTAAAGAACATTCGCTTTTACAAGCGCGGATGCAAATTTAATACAATTCTTCAATTTCAAAAGGATTTTCGGGCTGAAATTCTCCTACGCTATTTTACATCTCAAGAGGGAAGGTCATGAACTAGCCTCCTTCTTTTTGGTCAACAACCGCTTGATTTCATTCAATTTCATCAACGCTTCAACTGGAGTTAGGGTGTCAATGTCGAGGTGTAGAATTTCATCTCGAATTTCTTCCAAAAGTGGGTCATCCAAATTGAAAAAGCTCAGTTGCATTTCTTGGGAGCCTACCTTTTCTAAAGTATCCGATATCTCTTCACTGGAATGGGATTTTTCCAGTTTCTTTAGAATCTTCCCCGCTTTTTGCAATACCTGTTGCGGCATACCGGCCATTTTCGCTACATGGATGCCAAAACTGTGCTCGCTTCCCCCAGGAACTAGTTTGCGCAAGAAAAGCACGTTGTTTTTGACCTCTTTCACCGAAACATTGAAGTTTTTGATGCGCTCGAAGGTCTTAGTCATTTCATTCAGCTCGTGATAATGCGTCGCAAACAAGGTTTTGGCCCGTGCTGGGTGTTCATGTAAAAATTCTGAAATCGCCCAAGCAATGGAAATCCCGTCGTAGGTGCTGGTACCTCGTCCAATTTCATCGAGCAGTACGAGGCTACGTTCAGATAAATTGTTTAAGATACTGGCGGTTTCGTTCATTTCCACCATAAAAGTGGATTCGCCAAGTGAGATGTTATCGCTCGCACCTACCCGGGTGAAGATTTTGTCGACCATCCCAATTTTCGCCGATTCAGCAGGTACAAAACTTCCCATTTGTGCGAGCAGGACAATAAGCGCAGTTTGTCTCAAAATGGCCGATTTACCACTCATATTCGGTCCAGTGACCATAATGATTTGTTGGTCTTCACGATTTAAGGTAACGCTGTTTGTGATGTATGCTTCACCTGGCGGAAGTTGCTTTTCGATAACGGGATGTCGCCCTTCTTTTATTTGAAGATTAGTCGAATCATCCAGTTGTGGTTGCACATAGTTGTTTTCAATAGCCAAAACAGCAAAACCGCAAAGGCAATCCAGTTGCGCCAGTTGCTTGGCGCTATGCTGCACGGTAGGAATATGCTCTTGCATCCACAACAACAACTGTTCAAAAAGTTGTTGTTCCAATTCATGGATACGTTCTTCCGCCCCTAAAATCTTGGCCTCATAGGTTTTGAGTTCTTCCGTGATATAGCGTTCGGCATTGACTAGGGTCTGTTTTCGAATCCAATTCTCAGGAACTTTGTCCTTGTGGGTATTCCGTACCTCAATGTAGTAGCCAAAGACATTGTTGGAACCAATTTTAAGTGAAGTGATGCCGGTTTGCTCTGTTTCTCGCTGTACCATTTGGTCGAGGTAATCCTTGCTGGAGAAAGCCAAATCCCGCAACTCGTCCAAGTCCTGCGAAAACCCTGACGCAATCACTTGGCCTTTGGCCAATTGGATGGGTGCTTCCTCATCCAAAACCGCTTTTATTCGTTCACGAAGGGCTTCGCAGGTGTCGATGGCTTGGCCCATTTCCTGCAAAACATCATGTTCACTTTGTAACAGCAGTTGTTTTATGGGCACCAAAGCTTCCAGGCTGTTTTTGAGCTGTACTACCTCTCTGGGGTTGATTTTGGCCGTTGCAAGTTTCGAAACCAAGCGTTCCAAGTCACCCATGGGTTTAATAAGATTTCGAAATCGCTCCAAATCACTGCCATTGACTTTGAGTTGTTCAACCGCCCCATGTCGTTTTTGAATGGAGATAATATCCTTCAGGGGAAACGCCAACCAACGTTTGAGGAGACGTCCGCCCATAGGGGAGAGGGTTTTATCAATCACATCGATGAGCGTTACCGCGTTGGGGTGGGGCGAATGGAACAGTTCCAGATTCCCCATCGTAAATCGGTCCATCCAAACATGCTCATCATGCCCGATACGCTGAATCGCATTAATATGTGAAAGGCGATTGTGCTGTGTTTCCGAGAGGTAATGCAATACCGCTCCTGCGGCAACAATACCCAAGTCCAAGTGCGAGACTCCAAAACCCTTTAGCGAAGTGGTTTTGAAATGCTGTGTTAGCATTTCGTTGGAAAAATCTTCGTGGTAAATCCAATCCTCCAGTAAAAAAGTATGGTGTTGCGGTCCAAAATCTTCCTTGAAATCCGTGCGATGTTTCTTGGAAACCAAGATTTCATTGGGCGAAAAGTTCTGTATGAGCTTATCGATTTGGTCAAGCTGCCCTTCCGTTATCAAAAACTCACCGGTGGAGATATCCAAAAAAGCAATCCCCAATTTCGCCTTTCCATAATGCACGGCGCAAAGAAAGTTGTTCTGCTTGGCGTTGAGGATATCATCATTTAAAGCAACCCCAGGCGTAACCAACTCGGTAACCCCTCGTTTGACGATGCTTTTGGTTTGCTTTGGGTCTTCAAGCTGGTCACAAATGGCGACTCGTTCTCCTGCTTTAACCAATTTGGGTAAATAGGTATTGAGCGAGTGATGCGGAAAACCAGCCAGTTCAGTATTGTCACCACCATTGTTTCGGTGCGTTAACACAATGCCCAGAATTTTGGACGCCTTCACCGCATCTTGTCCAAACGTTTCATAAAAGTCCCCCACACGAAACAGCAACAAAGCATCAGGATGTTTGGTTTTGATGCTGTTGTATTGTTGCATCAAGGGAGTAGTCTTTTTGGAAGCCTTGCTTTTCGCCAAAACGTGTTTTTGTTTGTTATTTTTGCGGATTACGGTACAAACGAAAATACCGTTTTCAAGGAGCCCCAAAAATTTTTGTTGATATCTTGAATCCAAAGTTGAAAACTACCATGCGCAAACTGGAAAACCAAGAACTGGAGCGGCTGACTATTGATGAGTATAAAGCCGCCAAAAAGACACCCTTGATTTTGGTGTTGGACAATATTCGAAGCCTTAACAATATTGGTTCTGTTTTTCGCACGGCGGATGCTTTTTTGGTAGAGAAGATGTATTTGTGTGGAATTACGGCGACACCTCCCCATAAAGACATTCGCAAAACCGCCTTAGGGGCAACAGAAAGTGTGGATTGGGTTTATGGCAAGGATACACTAGAGGTGGTTCGGGAATTGCAAGAAACAGGGGTAACGGTGATTTCCATTGAGCAGGCTGAAGGAGCCACTTTACTCCAAGACTTTAATCCAAAAAATCACAAACAAATTGCCTTGGTTTTCGGTAATGAGGTAAAAGGTGTGGACCAAGCTGTGGTGTCTCAAAGTGATGTGGTTTTGGAAATTCCACAAGGTGGAACCAAGCATTCTTTGAACATTTCTGTATCGGCTGGGGTAGTGGTTTGGGACCTATGGTCGAAGTGGCAAAACAAATAAAAAGCCCCGGAGTACGGGGCTTCATATATAGTTTGAGTTAGTTAGTTCCTTAGAACGAGACGGCTAATAAAGTAAAAGGATTTCTTTTATGCAAACATTTTTCCTAAAATTCCCTTAAAATGCTTTATCCAGCAAGTTGTCTTCCAGCTGTTCCAAAATAAAGGTGTAATCCTTGGGATGCTTAATAAAATCCAACTCGCTAAGATCCAAAACAATACTGTTCTGCTGGGGATGTTCCTTCAGAAAATCAAGATATCCCCTGTTAATTTTCTCTAAATATTGAGCTTCAATATTCTGTTCGTACGTTCGACCTCGGTTTTTGATGTTTTCCAACAAACGGTCGGTATTTTGGTATAAGAATAAATAGATATCCGGCTTCTTTATTTCCTTGTACATAAAGTTGAACAGCTTGCGATAAAGCTTAAATTCATCCTTCTGCAATGTGATTTGGGCAAAAATCAACGACTTGAAAATATCATAGTCGCTGACCATGAAGTTTTTGAACAAGTCAAATTGGGCCGTATCTTCTGAAAACTGTTGGTAGCGGTCTGCTAAGAATGACATTTCCAAAGGAAACGCAAAGCGCGTCGGGTCTTCATAAAATTTGGGTAAAAATGCATTGTCTGCAAAGCGTTCCAACACCAACTTGGCATTGAAATCTTCTGATATCATCCTGGCTAATGAGGTCTTACCAGCTCCAATACTACCCTCAATAGCAATTAGCTGAACCTGTGAAAAAAAGTGTTCACGACTTTTAAACAGCTGGTGCTTGGTTTTTTGAACGGCGACGCGGTCCTTGCATTCCTGTAAAAGATTGCGAATGTCTTTTTGGAGCAGTGGGTGATAGTACTGTGGCGCAATATCAGCCAAAGGTTTGAGCACAAAAGCCCGTTCTGCCATTTTAGGGTGGGGTAGGGTCAAGGTTTCCGAATCCAAGAGAACATTGTCATACAAAAGCACGTCAATATCCAGGGTGCGCGAAGCGTATCCCGTCGTATTTGCGTCCCGCGTGCGACCGTAGGTCTGCTCAATATGCAAAGCAGTGTCAAGTACTGTTGCAGGGGACATTGAGGTTTCAACCAAAATACAAGCATTCAAAAAAGGGTCCCCCTCAAATCCTACGGCGGGGTTTTCATACACCTGTGAAGTCTTGAGAACCTCACCCATTTTTTCTGCAATAGCAATAACTCCCTTTTGCAAATAGCGAAAACGATGCTCGAGATTGCTGCCCAACGACAAATAAACTTGGTGTGTAGCGCCCATATATGCTGGCAAAGTAAGTAAAACAATGGTTATCTTTGCGACTTGTTTATAATCTCGTGTAGATGAAGTTTTTACGAAACCTCCTTGCGGCCATTTTAGGTACGCTGATTGCCTTTGGAATTTTATTTTTTATGTTTTTTGTGTTCTTCGCACTTGTTAGTAGTGCAGAAGACGGTGTAACCGTTGAATCCAACTCCGTTTTGGAACTCAGTTTTTCGGAGCCCATTTCAGATTACGAAGGGAAAGATGAAGCCGACCCCTTTGGAGGACTGTTCAGCGAAGGAAATGGTTTGGACGATATTCTTCACACCATAGCTATCGCGGCAGATGATGATAGAATTAAAGCCTTGAGTTTGACGACCAGTTTTATTCAAGCTGGTCTAGCGCAGACACAAGAGATTCGTGAGGCGTTGGAAGAATTTCAACTGAAAGGGAAAGCCATTTATGCCTATTCAGATTACTTCACTCAAAAAGATTATTATCTCGCCAGTGTGGCTGATAGCATTTATTTGAACCCGGTTGGGGGAATGGATTTCAAAGGTTTGGCAACTGAGATTTTATACTTGAAAGAGTTACAGGAAAAGACAGGAGTGAAAATTGAAGTGATTCGCCACGGAAAATACAAAAGTGCTGTTGAGCCCTATTTGTATGATGCTATGAGTGCTGAAAATAGAGAGCAAATCACCGCTTTGATTTCCTCTATTTGGAATACGATGCTTGAAGATATTTCGGATGCGCGAGACATTTCTGTGGAAGAGCTCAACAAGACTGCGGATACACTTGGAGCTCGGAATCCGAAATTGGCCATTGCTGCGGGCTTAATTGATGGGGCAGCCCATTTTGATGAGTATGAGGCTATGCTCAAAACGAAATTGAACCTTACTGCTGAAGACGACATCAACTACGTAAGTTTTTCGGAATACCAACGTGAAGCACTAGGCAAAAAAATATGGAGCGGAAAGGATAAAATTGCAGTCATTTATGCACAAGGAGAGATTCTGTATGGTGAAGGTGGCAAAGATTACATTGGACAGGGTATCATTCAAAAAGCGCTTCAAAAGGCCAAGAATAATGATAAGATTAAGGCCGTTGTCCTTCGGGTGAACTCACCAGGCGGTAGTGCTTTGGTTTCTGATATCATTTGGCGCGAGGTAGAATTGGTAAAAGCGGTTAAACCGGTGGTGGTTTCATTTGGAAATGTGGCCGCTTCGGGGGTGTATTACATTGGTGCTGGAGGAGATAAGATTTTTGCCGAACCAACCACAGTAACAGGCTCCATCGGAGTATTTGGAACCATTCCTAACGTACATGAGCTTTCCAAGACCATTGGGGTGAATGCCGAACAAGTAGGCACCAATAAAAATTCAGTAGAATATTCCGTGTTTGAACCGATGACTGATACCTTCAAAAAAGTAGTTGAAGAAAGTATTGAAGATACCTACGATGTCTTTTTGGAGCGTGTTGCGCAAGGCAGAAACATGACCTTAGCTGAAGTAGATTCCTTAGCCCAAGGTAGGGTATGGAGTGGAACCGATGCAGTTCAAAATGGATTGGTCGATGAGTTGGGGAGCTTGGAAGATGCTATTTATGCCGCAGCTGAACTCGCCGAACTTGACGAGTTTGGTATTCGAAAGTACCCTAAATACAAATCGGATTTTGAACGGTTTATGGAGGATTTTGGCGGTGCTCGAAGTGAATGGCTGACCCAATATGTAGAGGAGGAAATTGGCACCGAAGCCTATCAAGTACTGCAAGACCTGAAAAAAGCAAAACAGTTTGAAGGGGTACAAGCCCGACTTCCCTATTCCTTAAATATTAAGTAAACGAATGACGCAAAAAGACAAGCGCTTTGCGTTTTCCATTTATTTGTATTTGGGAGCTTTGTTCATCACTTCCCTGGTGGTGTCCAACTTGATTTTCCAAAAGTTCTTTTATTGGCAACCTTTTGGGGATATTGAGATATTAGGCGCTTCACTTTTCGAAATCTCTGTCGGAATTTTACCCTATCCGTTGACTTTTTTGATAACGGATTTGATTTCGGAAATCTTTGGAAAGCGCAAGGCTAATCAAATCGTGATTGCTGGTATTTTTGCCTCTTTTTTCTCTTTAGGCATCGTCTATACTGCCTCTGCTGTCCCAGCAACCGAATGGTCTCCTGTATCCAATACCATGTTCAAAGATGTGTTTGGGAATACCATCGTGGCCGTTTTCGCATCCATGATGGCGTATTTGCTCGCCCAGTTCGTGGATATTCAAATCTACCACTTCTGGAAAAGAGTAACCAAGGGCAAATATTTATGGCTTCGCAACAACTTTTCTACCTTTTCTTCCCAGTTTATCGACACCTTCACCGTGGTGCTTTTACTCTGCTCCTTTGGGGAGATTCCTTGGGATTTATTCTATGGTCTCGTAGTAAGTGGATTTCTTTTTAAGGTATTAATTGCCTTCCTCGACACCCCTTTGCTCTATTTCTTCGTATATCTATTGCGTAAAAGATTTAACTTAAAAATAGGGGGAGAAATACAGTTGGATTAACACCTTCTTCCTTTCTTTACGTACCTAAATCTTGTGTCATGAAGAAAAAGAACCTGAAAATTCTCGCGGGTTTTGTTCTGTTGATGGTCGTCCTGTTGGTCGCGGTCCCTTTTTTCCTTAAAGGAAAAATAGCGGACATCATCAAGAACAAAGTCAATACTAACATCACCGCCACCTTTGATTTTGAAGAGGCTAATCTCAGTTTGTTCAAAGATTTTCCGAATGCCCATGTCGCCCTGGATAAAGTTTCCTTGATAAACGCTGCCCCTTTTGAGGGGGATACCCTTTTTGCGGCTGGTCATATTGGGTTGTCCATGTCGTTATCGGAATTGTTCAAAACGGAAGAGGACCCTATTGCCATTAAGCGTCTGGTATTGGAAAATGCCACAGTAGGTATACAGGTAGATGGGGACGAGAACGCAAATTATGACATTTCGAAACCTTCAGCGGAAACGGCTTCGGGCACCTCTCAGGAAACTTCGAACAATTTTCAACTGAATTTGGAATCGTATAGCATTACCAATGCAAATATTAGCTACGATGATTTTTCCAGCGGAATGCACCTTGAACTCAATGAAATGAACCATTCGGGTACTGGGAATCTTTCCTTGGAACAATCTGAACTGGTGACCAAGACGGATGCTTTGGTGTCCTTTGAACTGGATAGCACGCGGTATTTGAATCAAAACCCTGTCGCTTTGGATGCTAAAATTGGGGTGGATTTGGAAAATAGCAAATACACCTTTTTGGAAAATAAGGCTTTGGTTAATCAGTTGTTGTTGGTGTTTGATGGTTTTGTAAAAATCAACGATGACAACCAAGAGGTAGACATTCATTTTAAAACCCCCTCTTCAGATTTCAAGAATTTTTTGGCGGTCATCCCAGAGGCTTACTCCCAAAACATAGAAACTGTGAAAACCACGGGAGACTTTCAAGTTGAAGGAAACTTTACCGGGGTGGTGGACGAAACCCATATTCCAAAGTTTGACATCAAAATGGCATCGAACAACGCTTCCTTTAAGTATCCAGATTTGCCCCAAACGGTTGAGGACATTACGATTGATGCCAGTATTCAAAATACGACTGGTGTCACGGAGGATACGTTCGTGGATTTACGGAGGTTATCTTTTCGCATTTTACAAGACCGTTTCAACTTGAGTTCAAAAATCACTGAACTGTTGGGCAATACAAGGGTACAAGCTAGCGTAGATGGTAAAATCAATCTTGGTAACTTAGCTAAGGCTTATCCGTTTCCAGCGGACCACAATTTACAAGGAATACTCACTGCCGATTTGAATACGGCCTTTGATATGGCTTCTTTGGAGCAGAAACAATATCAAAACACCAAAACTGCTGGCGAGATGTCGCTAAGCGGATTTCAATATACTTCAGAAGAGCTCAAAAACCCATTGGAGATTCAAAAGGCTGCGGTCTCATTCACACCGGATAAGGTTTCACTCCAGTCTTTTGATGGCAAAACAGGGCGAACTGATTTCAAGGCTTCTGGTACCTTGGATAACCTACTTGGGTTCATGTTCAATGATGAAAATATTGAGGGGCGCTTTAGCTTGAATTCGGATACCATTGCTTTGGATGATTTCATGGTGGAAGAAACTGCGGAGTCCGAAACAGAAACCGAAAGCGAGACACCATCCTCTGAAAAAATTAGAATTCCTTCCTTTTTGGATTGCACATTGGATGCGAAAGCCAATACGGTTTTGTATGATAATCTATCCTTAAAAGACGTATCGGGAACCTTAATCATCAAAGATGAAACAGCAACTTTGCAAAACTTGCGCTCTTCCCTCTTTGGTGGAAACGTGGGCTTAAATGGTTCCGTATCGACTAAGGAAGAAGTGTCCACTTTTGATGTGAGTTTGGGAATGGACAATTTGGGGATTGGAGAATCCTTTCAAGCCTTGGATTTGTTTAAGGTTTTGGCACCCTTGGCCAGTGCTTTTGAAGGGAAATTGAATTCTGATATCAAAATTGCTGGGAATCTCAAGGATGCTTTCACGCCGAATTTGGCGACCGTTTCAGGGAATTTGCTGGCGGAATTGCTCAACACCCAAGTGGACACCCAAAAAGCACCATTATTGAATGCGCTAGAAGGTAAAATGTCTTTTTTGGATTCGGAAAAGCTCAATTTGGAGAATTTGAAAACAGCTTTGAGTTTTGACAACGGAAAAGTGGCGGTTAAACCGTTCACCGTGAATTACGAAGATATTGCGGTCAATGTTTCTGGAACGCATGATTTTGAAAAGCAAATGGCGTACACCGCAACCTTAGATGTACCTGCGAAATACCTTGGGAAAGAAGTGACCGATTTGATGGCAAAGTTAGACATGTCCGAGAGTGATGAGGTATCCATTCCAGTAACGGCCAATATTGGTGGCTCTTACACGAGTCCGAGTGTGAGCACGGATTTAACTTCAGGGGTGAAAAAGTTGACAGGACAACTTGTAGAGGTTCTAAAACAACGCTTATTGAAACAAGGGAAAGATAAAGCTACTGATTTGCTTGCTGGGGTATTGGGTTCGGAAAAAGATTCTACCAACACTGAAAAATCAACGACACAAGCCGTACTGGGAACACTTCTCGGTAAGTATGATAAAAATGATTCGACCCAAGCAAAAGAAGACCCTGTTGAAAGCAAGGCAAAGTCTCTTTTGGGTGGACTTTTAGGCAAAAAGAAGAAAAAGAAGGATAGTACTCAAAACCCCTAAAAGTAAAATGTAGGGATTATTTTATGTCTATTCCCACCACGTAGCCTTCGTTGGCTCGTACGTTAAAAACCGTCTGGTCTTCGAAAATTAGATATTGACCCTTAATACCTTTCAAAACACCAGTATACGATGGAGTTTTCTGTAGGTTCAAACTTTTAACCTTTTCAGGATACTGTAAAACCGGAAAATCCAACTGGTATTCGTCTTGGGAGTCATCAAAAAAGTCCTTGGCCTCCTCTGGAATCTCAGCTTTGAGTTTTGCGCGCCACTCGGTCAAATCAACATCCTCAATGCGGTTGGTCAACATTTTTTGCCAACTGGTTTTATCGCTGACATGCGCCTTTAAGGCTACTTCGGTAATTCCAGCAAGATAGCGATTGGGTGTTTCCGCAATTGCGATGGCTTCGTGCGCCCCTTGGTCAATCCATCGTGTTGGCACTTGTGATTTTCGTGTGACCCCAACCTTTACATTGCTTGAATTGGCCAAATACACCACATGGGGTTGCAACTGCACCTGTTTTTCATAAGCCAAATCACGGTCTTCTTCACCAAGGTGTGCCTTGCTCAACTCAGGCCGCATAATCCAGTCCGCCGCGGAAGGGGTTTCATAAAAGCACTTCTTGCAAAAACCTTGGCGGTAGATGGGCAATTCTTTTCCGCAATTCAAACATTGATACGTGATGAAATTGATGGAAACTTCTTTGTTCAATGCTTGGTTCATGTTCAAGAAATCGTTCTCAAATACCAAAAAGTACTGGATGGGATTTCCCATTTGGGTTTGCATTTTACGAAGAACACCTTGGTACAACATTGAAAATTCTAGGTTTTATGAGATTTGAAAAAGAGCATAAGATGCTCTATTTTAGCTATTGGTCCTGGATTTCTAGCTGACCAAATATACCTAAAATGCCAATACCTTTATTCAACTCCATCGCCTCTTGGTTGCTTAAAAAACGCTACCATCAAATCGAGCTTTTTTTGAAGTATCCTTCAGACGTTCAAAATGAAGTATTGCACCAGCTAGTGGACTTTGCCTCGGCTACCGAAATCGGAAATCAATATGGTTTCAAGGATTTCATGGATTATGAGACTTTTCGTTCGCGTGTACCCGTATCCACCTATGAAGACATGGCCCCAAACATTGAAAGGGCTAGAAGGGGCGAACAAAATGTTTTTTGGCCTACTTCCATAAAATGGTTTGCCAAAAGTAGCGGAACCACTAATGCCAAAAGTAAATTCATTCCCGTAAGTGCTGAGGCTTTGGAAGATTGTCATTTTAAGTCAAGCAAGGATTTGTTGTGTCTGTATTTGAATAACAATGAAAACTCTCAACTGTTTACTGGTAAAAGCCTGCGATTGGGTGGCAGCAAAGAGTTATATAAAGACAACGGTACGTTTTTCGGAGATTTGTCTGCCATCTTAATTGATAATATGCCGCTTTGGGCCGAATTCAGCAGTACACCAAGTAGTAAAGTTTCTTTGATGAGTGAGTGGGAAACCAAACTAGAAGCCATTATTGAAGAAAGCGTACATGAAAACGTAACAAGTTTGGCGGGGGTACCTTCTTGGATGTTGGTATTGCTCAACGATGTTTTGGAACGCTCCGGAAAAGACCATCTGTTCCAAGTTTGGGAAAATTTGGAAGTATACTTCCATGGCGGGGTTAGTTTTTCGCCCTACAGGGAACAGTTTGAGAAATTATTGCCTCGAAAAAGCTTCAATTACTATGAAACCTATAATGCCTCTGAAGGTTTTTTTGGCATTCAAGACCGCAATAATTCCCAGGATTTATAGTTGATGTTGGACTACGGTATTTTTTATGAGTTTATTCCAACACAAGAGGATGACGCCAAGGCAATTCCTCTTTGGGAAGTAGAAACTGGAGTAAACTATGCTATGGTCATAAGTACCAACGCCGGTCTTTGGCGTTATAAAATTGGAGATACTGTACGTTTTACTTCGATAGACCCTTATCGGATTCGTATTACAGGACGAACCAAACATTTCATCAATGCCTTTGGAGAAGAACTTATTATTGAAAATGCAGAAGAAGCGCTTCAGCGCATTTGCCAAAAAACAGAGGCAGAAATCATGGACTACACCGCCGCTCCGGTTTTCATGAATGGCACGGAAAAAGGAGGACATGAATGGTTGATAGAGTTTCGAAAGCCCCCCGAAGATATTGCGTACTTCACTGAGTTTCTGGACAATGCCTTGAAGTCGCTAAACTCGGATTACGAAGCGAAACGGTACAATAATATGACCTTGAAAATGCCCACGGTACATGTGGCGCGCAAAAATCTTTTCCACGATTGGTTAAAATCTAAAGACAAATTGGGCGGGCAACATAAAATTCCGAGACTGTCCAATGAGCGCACGTACATCGAAGAATTGCTTCAAATGAACAATTAAATCCACTTTTTCCGTTTTTAATAAAGAACTTTCTAAAGCAAATTGGAAAGATAACTAACACATTACATCCCAAAATGGCGGAAAAACTTGTTGTACTCTCAGATATGTGGGGCGTTAAAAGAGGCCTCTGGATTACTTCTTATTTCGGATACTTGCAACAGTATTACGATATTGAATTTTACGATTGCCAACAATTAGGCAATATCGATGTCCCTGTTTCTACAGAAGAAAACGTTCATGCGGCATTTAAGGATTCTGGTATTGACACGGCCGTAGCACACCTATTGAAAAAGGAAAATACGCCAAGCCATTATCTGGCGTTCAGTACTGGAGGCACCATAGCTTGGA